>JBOHWH010000149.1:0-9024 GCA_050736695.1 Binataceae bacterium (SeqCode)
TGTCCGGCATCGGCACTTCCGGCATGTCGAGATCCTGCATCTCGTTGCCCCCGCCGCCGCCGCCGCCCGCCTCGAGGTTGACCATGATCAACTCGCGCCCACGCTGCTCGTGAACCGTGATGATCAGCAGGAATATGAGAATCAAATGAATCGCAACCGAAAGCGGAAACGGACCGAGCACGAAACGAAATCCGCGGCGAATCGCGGCGCCGATTCCCTCGTCCTCGCCATGCGGCGCGCGTTCGAAATCCTCGTCGATAAGCTCGCCCGCGGCGATCGCGCGACCTCGATTGCTCGCGATTGCTTCCAGGGCACCCGAGCGAGCCAGCACCGCAAGGTTGCTCTGACACAGCGCGCATCCCACCGCGTGACTTTCCCATCGGGAATACTCGCCCGCGTCGAGTGCGCGAGTGGCGAATGCGGCAAGCACGTCGGCATCGGGGCAATCGTTGCCGGAAGTATCGAGGTGCGCTTCGAGCCGGCGCGCGGTGAGCGCGTCGAGCATATTGTTGCGGTCTTCGCCGTCTTCGCGATTAGCCATTACTTTGCCTGCGGCAGCGACCGCCCGAGATCGAACGGCCAATCGTCGGTTCCAAATTCAAAGCAGCGGGCGATCTGATCATCGCTCAGATGATGCTCCCGCTTCAGCACCCGCGCGACCGTACGGCGGATCTCGAGCCGGGTGTGCGCGAGATTTCGTGATACCGACGATTCGTGCTCGCCGAGCAACGCACCAGTTTGCGCAAGCGTGAGACCTTGCACGTAATAGTACGAGAGGCGGATACGGTCGCGCACATCGAGCTCGGCAAGCGCGCGGTCAAGCGCTTCGGAGAGCATCGCGATAAATGGCGCGCGATCCGGATCGGCTGGCGCGGGATGATGGTGATCGCCGTTCTCGGTTGAATCCGCGGCGGCAACGGTAGCAGCCTCGGTATGGTAGCGCTCACGCAACCAATCCGCCTCGCGGCGCGCGACGACTACGCGCAGCCACGTGGCCAGTGCGCTGCGGCCGTGAAAATGATCAAGCGGAGAGCGGCGCGGATCGCCCGAACGCGCGGTATCAAACAGGTCGCCATAAAGCGAGCTTGCCATTTCGCGAGCGCGCTCGCTGTCGCGAACGATCGCGCGCACAAAACTTTCGATCACCCGGCGATAGCGCGTATCGAACTCGAGCCAGGCGTCGGCGTTCCCGGCGCGGCACGCGATCGCGAGTGCAAGGTCTTCGACATGGAGCGTCTCAAGGAAGCAATCGATTTCGACCCCATTCGCATCGGCGAGATCCAAGCCAAATCGCCGCTCGGCCGCGCGGTAAAGGACCTCGCCGAATTGCGCCTCACTGATTCGCCAGCGGCCAGCGCAGCCGCGCTCATAGAGACGCGCGATTGTCTCGCGATACGCGGCGCGAAATATCGAACGCGCATCCATCAAGGCTCATCTTCGGCTCGTTCCCCGCAACGCTCAAGCGCGGCAATAGGCCTCTCTTTCGCGCCGCGCGAGGGTCGGCTAGTCTCGATTTCCGGCCAATCGCGCCAAACAGCGCAGCCGACAATTCGGGATGCGCCACCCTAGCTCAGTTGGTAGAGCAGCTGATTCGTAATCAGCAGGTCGCCGGTTCGAATCCGGCGGGTGGCTCCAGAAAATCCACTAAAATCAAGTCCCTCTCTGAAACTCAGACTGGACATACAATCGCTCACGAGGCCGGATTGCCGGCGAATTGTCCGCATTTGTCAAGAGTTCGACCAGTGGTTTCGCGCTGGCTCCTCAAGAGTTGCGGGAGGCATCGCTCCACACGCCCACGACGGACCCGAAGCTCGATTGTTAGATCAAAGCAACTGGAATTTCGTGATGGTAAAGACGATGACCAACCTCGAGGACAAACAGATAAGCGGCATCACAGAAGCTGATATTGATAGGCTCAATGGTCGAGAAGAAAACCAACGTCTAGAATTCAAGGAAACGATAGACGGCGTTCCAAGTTACGAGATCGTCAAGGACATCGATGCCTGCACTAACGGCGGTGGAGGGGTACCTTATTATCGGGCCGGTTGAAAACAGAACGAGCAAAAAGTGATCAGCCTTCAGATTGGTTACCTCTCCAGAAAGCATGCGCAAGCGGATCACGGACGTCGCCCCTGAGTACATTAAGCCACCTCTCCCGCTCGCGCCCGAAGTCCGCAAATCCACGGCGGGCGAGTGCGTGATTGTGGTGCCGGTTCCAAAATCATCGACACCCAGAGCGGTTGAATACGGCGGGCGAACTGAATACTGGAAGCGCTACGGTACCGACAAGCGCCAAATGTCTCATGCAGAAGTTGAAAAGGCGATGGGATCGACAGCGCAGGAGCAGGAGTTAGAAACACAGAGGCGCCTCGCGTCAGATCCTACTCGCTTGAATGAGGTCACGGACGTGCGTGTGTTGTGGGAGGCTCTCGATAAAGGATTCAAAGAGACGATCGGCGCGCGGCGATATCTCCGCCTCACCGTTACGCCTATGGAGTTGAAACCCGATCGGGTTGACGTCGCCGACGATCAGCCGCGCTTGTTTGTATGGTACCCGCAGGTGGGACAGCGCGAGAACGGCTGGAATGTAAGGACGGGAGGTTGGGGCGCTCAGATCGCCTTGGGTTGAGATCAGATCCCTAGAAAAAACGGCCTTCGGTTGCCCTCGATTCGGCTTACGCGTTCGGGACACCTAGAGTTTTGGGTGCCTGTTGAAAAACATCTGTTCTTGCCTCCATCACCACTATTCCAAAATTCGGATACCTCACAGGGCTTTTCACTTTGGCCGACTCCCGTGTCCGAATATCCCGTGAGCTTCTTACGGTTTGCCAGGGAACTGTACAAGAGACTCAACGTCTCCTCCGATTTCATTTGGCGAATGGAATATCGTAACCTGAAAGGATGCGTTATGCCCCCCTACATACCCGGCAATTCGGCCAGCTTAGAATCGCCACGAGCCTACGACCAGCAGCAATTTGAGCCGCGGGAATTCATCTTGACCAATGAATGGGCCCTGATCTCGCTGCGTTAGAATTGATCAAGAAGTTCTATGAGGCTTTCGGCTTCTCTTCCAAACATATCCCGTTTTTTTGAACGGCAAGTTCTATCCCGACAAATTTGGGTACTGATGACGGACGCATCGAAGGAAGATCACGCAAGGCAGCCTTTCCTCCTCGTCAAGACTACAGACAATCGCTGGACGAAATTTCATGCCCACCAATATCTGCATTTCTCGAGCGTTGGGCGGGTGATCGTGGCCTGCCCTCAGTTCGCGCACCACCCGCACGCCGCCCAGTGAAGTGTGCAAAGTTGTAGCTTGTTTGCGTTTCCAGCCACGTGGCACCAAGCGGTTGTGGCGAACCTTCAATCTGTACCCAGCTACTCATCGTTTGCCTATCGCGCGGATCGGACTGCAAATTTGGCGGCAAATCACCCTTCCCTCATGAACCACTCGAATGCGGTTCTAGCGAAACCACAAGATGTGAGAGTCCTCGTGTGGGGCTCTTGCGCCAGAATGGTATGGAACGATTCGAGGTGTGTAGTCCGATGCCGGGCGAGAAGCCGGGACATTGGCCGAGTAGATCCACCATTCTTCAGAAGACTCAACTCTGTTGCAAAGCGTCATGGGCGACACAAACGACGACTCTCCTTTAGGCGCGTCCGCGTAAACTTCTAGGCGCACCAAGTCAGGACCCAGCTCGCCAAAATGCACTTCGAGTGTCAGCGCGTGGCTCTCCGCAGAACTCTCGATGTGCAGTTTTCCGAACCGCAGTATAGTCCAGTTCTGCGTCAACTGTTTCTTCCATTTGAGCAAGGAGCCGCCCAATGCACCTCCATCTGAAGTTCGCTCGTGGAATGCCGCGGCTGCGGGAAGATAATAGTCCTCGGTGTATTCTCGGACGGCTCGATTCGCCGAGAAACGAGGTGTTAGCTGCGCCATACTTTCGCGAATTCGCCCGATCCACTTCACGGGTAGTTTGTTTTGATCGCGCTCGTAGAACGACGGTATGACTTCCTTCTCCAAGGTGTCGTAGAGTTGTTCAGCTTCGGAAATGTCCCATTCCGGATTGTCTCCATGCTCCTTCCCATCGCCTAGGGCCCAACCGACCTGCGGTGAATATGCCTCTGCCCACCAACCATCCAGTTCCGACAGATTAAGCCCGCCGTTGACGAGTACCTTCATTCCGCTTGTACCGCACGCTTCCCAAGGGCGGCGCGGAGTATTGATCCATAAATCAGCTCCCTGCACGAGCCTCTCGGCGAGTATCAAATCGTAGTCGCTGAGAAAGACGGCGTGGCGCCGCACCTCGGGTCGTTGAATGAAACGAATCCAGGCCTGCACCATCGCCTGCCCGGCTTCATCCTGCGGATGGGCTTTTCCGGCAATCACCAGCTGAACCGGATGATCGGGATTGGTTAGGATGCGAATCAATCGTTCGGGATCGTGCAGCATGAGGTTTGGGCGCTTATAGGTCGCAAATCGGCGTGCGAAGCCCAGCGTCAAGGTGTCGGGATCGAAGATGAATGGTGCAACTTTGGTGTCTGCGCCGCGGCGGGCGAGCTCGGTAGCGATGCGCTCGCGCACGAAGCGCACAAGCTCGCTACGGTTTCGCGAGCGAAGCTGCCACAGCTCATCGTCAGTGACGCGGCGGATATCGTCCCCGAGAGTTTCCATCCCGCCGCGCCATCGCTCCTGGCCACAAGCCTCAGTCCAAAGAGTATCCGCTGCGCCCGAGTCCCAAGTTGGCGTATGGACGCCATTGGTCACGTACCCGACTGACACTTCCGCTTCGGGCCACCGCGGAAACAGGGGTTGAAAAATCCGCCGGCTCACCTCGCCATGTAGGCGACTGACGGCGTTAACCGCACCGCTACCCCGAATGGCTAGATAGGCCATGTTAAACGACTCATTTCGGTCGTCCGGATTCAGGCGGCCGAGCGCAAGCAGACGCTGAAGGTCAACGCCGAGCTGCTCTTCGGCATAGCTGGCGAGGTGGCGACCAATCAGTTCGGGCGCGAACCGGTCGAACCCGTCGCCCTCGATAACCTGTCGGAAGTAGCCCTGTTGGTACAGCAATCCCACGGCCACCAGAGGAACTCCAAGGTCGCTGGCGGCCTTCAACTGATCACCCGCCACATTGCCGAGTCCGCCGGAATATACCGGGAGAGCCTCACTGAGCGCGAATTCCATGCTGAAGTAGGCAACAGCGTTCAGTGAGGACTTGCTATGCTCCTGCCGAAACCAAGTTCTACCCTTGAGCGTTTGTCGTTGACGTTCTGAGAGTTCTCGGATTCGCTTGAGGAATTCGCCGTCGCTTTCGAGCGCGTTAAGTTTAGTGCGCGAAGCAGTTTGCAAAACCACCCATGGGTTATGCGTGAGCGCCCAGAGATCCGGCTCGATCTTGCTCCACAACGGACCAGTAGCGTGGTTCCAGCAGTTGCGGAGATCCAAGGCCAGCTCTACCAACGCCATTTCGGTTTCTGATTCCGGGTGAGTGGGATTGTTATTCGGCATAACTATATGTTTGCTATATGCTTGATTAGATCTTTGCCTAACCTGGATTCACAATGCTAGCCGATACGGGTTAAGCCACTGTTTTGCCAATCGCAAAAAGCCAACGTGCCGCGAGCTCCTCATTTCCAAATGCTTCAGGACTGCCAATTTCACCAGATCACCGGTGAAAAGCCACACGATACAATAGCTCCAGATGATCCCCACGTTGCTCCAGTGAATAGGTGTAATGAGGCCAAAAGGATAGACAACGAATAAGGTCGCCAGGAGCTTGGTGAAGACCGCCGACCAAAGAAGAAGTGGCGCCGGATGAGGCTTGCTAAAAAACGCTTTCGTAGTGCGGGTCACGAAAAGAGTAAGATGTCCAGCGACTGCCATTTTCAAAAAGACAAAAGTCTGGATTTCAGGAATGCTGAGCTTGAGCCAGTTCTTGGCAATGATCAACATCAGGAAGCTTCCAGCAACACCGGTGAGGCCCAAGACTGTGGAAATCGTCAAAACCCGACGCATGTCCCACTTCACCGGATTGGGATCGACCTGGGTATTGTCGACTGCAATGGCCATGATAGGAACGTCGTTGAAGAGAGCTAGCAGAATGATCATGATCGCGGTGATAGGATAAAAGTTGAAGAAGATCATCGCGAATACCACAAAAAAAATGATGCGGATGGTCTCCACGATGCGATAAATCGCATAGCTGTTCATTCGCTCGAAGATCTTGCGCGCTTCTTCGACCGCTCTGACAATCACCGAGAGACCGGGCGCCGTGAGAACCAGATCGGCCGCGGCCCGAGCTGCGTCTGTCGCGCCGCTGACAGCGATGCCGATATCGGCTTGCTTGATGGCCGGAGAATCGTTGACGCCATCCCCGGTCATACCCACAATATGACCTCTGGACTGCAGAGCCTTGACGATTGCGTACTTGTGTTCGGGAAAGACGCGCGCATAGCCAGCGGCTTTCTCGATTTGGGTGACGACTTTTGCACTCAAGTGATCGACATCGATGTCATTCTTGAAGATTTGGGTAGCAGGCTGGATATCCTCACCGAGCCCTAGTCTTCGCGAGATCTCACGGCCGATTGCTACGTCGTCCCCGGTGACCATCCTAATCTCGATTCCGTGATTTCTGGCGTCGGCGATAGTGGCCTCCGAGTCTTCGCGGGGTGGATCGAACAGGGGCAAGAGCCCCAGAAAATCCCAGGAATCGCTATCAACGGACCGAGCCACGCCCAAGGTGCGATATCCTTTGGCGGCTAACTCGTCCACCGCTCTTTGAGCTTTGGAAGCGGCTTCCGTCTTCAGGTGGCACAGTTCCATAATCACTTGAGGAGCGCCTTTGGTTATTTTAAAAGTTCGATTCTCTGAATCTTTAATCGTGCTTTCCGTCTTCTTATGGACCGGATCAAAAGGCACAAATTTGAGCTGGGTATACCTTTGCAATTCCGCTTTGTCCTTGAGCCCGGATAACACTGCTAGATCAATGGAGTCCTGATCCTCCTCCTTCGATGCCAGCGCTCCGTATAGGATCAATTCTTGCGGGTTTCGGGCCGCGAAGGTTACCGGATTCCCTAAGGTTAGTTTGTTCTGCGTGAGGGTGCCGGTTTTATCCGAACACAAAATATCAATCCCAGCCATCTCTTCTATGGATTCCAGGTGTGTGACGATGGCCTTCATCCTCGACAGAGCCAAGGCGCCCACCGCCATGGTCACAGAAAGGACCGCCGGCAGGGCTACGGGAATGGAAGCCACGGTGAGAATAAGAGCGAACTGGATCAGGGTTAGAAGGTGGTCTCCGCGTTCCAGCTGCACCAGGATGAGTACTGCTACCAATCCCAAACTCAGATAGATTAAGTAGTCACCGATCTGCAAGACCGCCTTTTGAAAATGTGACGCGGCCCCAGCAGTCTCTACCAACTTGGCAGTGCGGCCAAAGAATGTGTTAGTGCCGGTACTGGTCACCAGCGCGACCATCTCCCCTTGTTTGGCTATTGATCCGGAATAGCTGGTGTCCCCGCCTTGTTTGCTCACGGGCAAGGATTCTCCGGTCAAAGCAGATTGGTCAACGCTCAGATAATCTCCCTCAAAAAGCTTGACGTCCGCCGGAATGATATCCCCCAGGCGCAGACGGATAATGTCGCCCGGTACTAGTTGTTCGGCGGGGATTTCCTGCCACTTAGCATCCCGTAACGCTTTAGCCCTGAGCGCGAGTTGCTTTTTCAAAGCTTCCAGCGCGTTAGCCGCCTTGTATTCCTGCCAGAACCCCACCACGGCATTGAAGAGCAGCAAGACCAAAATAATGGTTAAATTGTCCCAGTGGCGGACGACCCCAGAAAGGACGGCTGCGGCTTCGATCATCCAGGGGATCGGTCCCCAGAAATAAGTCAGGAATTTCAAGAGCGGGTTAAGCTTCTTTTCTTGCAGCGCGTTCGGGCCGAATTGAACCAGACGTTTCTTAGCCTCCGCATCGGTTAATCCTTGTGCGCTGCTGTCGAGCCGGGTAAAGAGATCGTCGGTGCTCTTTTCCTTGGCCTCGTCGCCGGGAACAATGGGTAATCCAGCCATAGTCTGTCGGCCTCCTTTACTCCGCTGATCCCATTCACGCCTTCGAATACTCTTCCTGACACCACCGATTAGAAGGGCCACTTCCAGTCGGTGATGTCTTTTCGATCTATTCCGAATTCATAAGCGTGGTTCTTACACTTGATCTGCTCATTGAGCAGGGCTTCTCGAAAACCCGACGCTATATCAGAGAAACGAGGTATCCGATCGATAGCGTCAATGGCCAGGCTGAAGCGGTCGGTTTCGGGTTTGGTCGAAGTGAACGGAGCCTCGAACTCCCGGCCGGTCATCCCATGGGAATGCCCCGTGCGCGGGACCAACTTGAACAGGTCCACCACGTTCACGAACTGAACCTTTATGTCTGGCGGGTGCTGCCGGAGCAAGGCCGCTGCAGCCAGGGACTCCATGGTAGGAACATCACCGCAACTAGCCATTACCACGTCGGGCTCGCTTTCCTGATCGTTGCTGGCCCAGTCCCAGATACCCGCGCCCTTCGTGCAGTGCGCGATGGCCATATCCAGATCCAGGTACTGCAAATGTACCTGTTTATCCGCCACGATGGCGTTGACGCAGTTAACGCTGCGGAGGCAATGGTCAGCCACGGAAAGTAGGCAGTTGCCGTCGGGCGGCAGGTAGATACATCTTAAGGACATCAATGGCGCCTTGGGCCGGGGTCACACGGACCACTGTAGCCATCACGCAAAACATCCCCTCGCGAGCAACCGGAGCTATCGCCCGAAGCAACACGCGAATTCTAGTTCTCATTTTCGCATCGGGACCCCCAAGGCAGTTCGCGCAGGTCACGTTTGCGAGCAGATGACGTGCCAAAGATCTTGAGAAGAGCATGACGGAGAAAGAAGGCCTATTTCTGGCGGCTGCTTCCGAAAGTTACAGGCGGTGTGGCGCCGAAGGCTGCATCGATTGAATCGCGCAGATCACAGGAGGGTCTCGTT
>JBOHWH010000150.1:0-16467 GCA_050736695.1 Binataceae bacterium (SeqCode)
GTTCCCAAAGTGATAGACCGGATGCAACCGGCTACAAGGGCTTTTACTATCACTTTCTGGACCGGGAAAGTGGTAAGCGGATGTGGCAATCGGAGCTGTCGTTAATCGATACTGCATTGCTAGTCGCCGGGATCCTGACAGCAAGCATTTACTTCGCTGAGGACATTCAGAGCGAATCGGAGATTCGTGAACTTGCGGACGCGCTCTATCGCCGGATTGACTGGCGGTGGGCTGAAAACGGTAACGCGGTACTCGCGCAGGGATGGAAACCGGAATGCGGATTCCTGCATTACGGTTGGGAGGGCTATGATGAGGCGGCCATTCTCTACGTTTTGGGTTTGGCTTCTCCCACCCACCCGCTGTCAGAGGAAAGCTTTCTGACATGGACTTCGACCTATCAATGGGAGAATCTTTACGGATACGATTTTCTGTATTCCGCCCCTTTGTTCACGCATGAATTCTCGCACGCCTGGATCGATTTCAGAGGCATCCAGGATCGGTTCATGCGCGAGGCGCATAGTGACTATTTCGAGAATACCCGGCGGGCAATCTATATTCAGCGGGAGTATGCACTGCGGAATCCGCACGAATATGCGGGTTACGCCGAAAACTGTTGGGGTTTCTCGGCCTGTGATGGACCGGGCGCCCAGATGCCAGGAGTAGGGGGTAGAGACCGGCGCTTTTTCGGTTACGCCGCCCGCGGGGTACCATTTGGGCCGGATGATGGCACGATCGCACCATCGGCGACGCTCGCATCGCTGCCCTTTACGCCGGAGCTCGCGTTATCGGCGGTACGTCATCTTTGCGAGGAGTATCCGGAGATCACCCGCGGATATCGCCTGCCGAGCGGCTTCAATCCGACACTCGCTTGCAATGGCTCCGGAGGTTGGATCTCGGAAGGGTATTTCGGACTCGATCAGGGTATTGTCTTATTGATGATCGAGAACTATCGCTCGCAGTTGATCTGGAAACTGATGCGGCAGTGCCCGTATATCAGAAAAGGACTACATCGCGCCGGATTCAGGAAAGGATGGTTGTAGGCGCCCAATTATCAGGTGTGGAGTCGGATGCTGTACGATAAACTGCCGCTCGCCTTGTCGACTGATCAGTACAATCGCACATTATTGGAAAATGTCCGCCCGCCGATGTGGCGAAATCCGCAGCCTGCAAAAAAATACAACCTCGTGATCCTTGGTGCTGGACCGGCTGGGCTGCTTGCAGCGCGCACGGCGGCTGCGCTTGGCGCGACGGTAGCGCTGATCGAGCGCAATCTCCTGGGCGGCGAGTGCCTGAACACCGGGTGCATACCTTCAAAGACGATCATTCGGACGTCAAGACTATATGCGGAAATGCGCAACGCTGAAAACTTCGGCGCGCGAGTTCCGCGCGAGATCAACGTCGAGTTTCCATTTCTGATGGAACGGATGCGCCGCGTGCGCGCGCGTATCGGCCGCGAGAGTTTCTCGACGCGGCAGCTGAGTTCGTTGGGAGTCGATGTATTCTTTGGTGAAGCAAGCTTTGCCGGGTCGAATGCCGTGATCGTGGACGGAAGCAGGTTGCGGTTCAAGAAGGCGCTCATTGCAACTGGTTCTCGGCCGACTATCCCTTCAATTCCCGGGCTTGCGGAAGCTGGCTATCTAACCAATGAAACTGTTTTCGATTTGAGCGAGCGTCCGCGGCGCCTGCTGGTTATCGGCGGCGGTCCGCTGGGATGCGAATTGGCGCAAGCGTTGTGTCGACTGGGCTCTCAGGTAATTATCGCGCAAGACGAGCCGATGTTTCTGCGCCAGGAAGAACGCGATGCCGCGCAAATTCTTTCCGATGCTTTTGCCCGCGATGGGATCGAGATTCACCTCAACACCGACGTCACCAATGTTCGAGTGGACGAAAAACAAAAGGTCGTTGATCTAGTCTGTGACGACTACAAAAGCTCGGTCATCGTCGATGATATCCTTGTTGGCGCCGGCCGTACGCCAAACGTTGAGGGCCTGAACCTCGATGCGGTTGGCGTCAAGTATGATGCCGGCACCGGAATTCGAATCAACGACTTTTTACAGACTACCAACGCGCGAATTTACGCCGCGGGCGATGTTTGTTTTGAGCATAAGTTTACACATATCGAGGATGCATCGGCGGACATCGTGGTTCAAAATGCACTATTATTCGGACGTAAAAGATTGAGCGCGCAGACTATTCCCTGGTGTACCTATACCGATCCGGAAATTGCACATGTTGGCATGTATGTCCCGGAGGCGAGGCGCAAGGGCCTACGAGTGAAAACCTTTACTGTGCTTATGCACGAGGTGCACCGCGCAATCGCCGATGGAGAAGAAGAGGGCTTTGTAAAGATATCAGTGAAGGAAGGCACTGACAGGATCCTGGGAGCCACGGTGGTCGCACGCCACGCTGGAGAGATGATCAGCGAGCTCTCACTCGCGATGGCCTTCGGGATTGGCCTGCGCGATCTGGTCCGGGTTATCCATCCCTACCCGACGCAAGCGCAGGCGATAAAAATGGCGACCGATGCCTATTGCGCGACGCTCCGGCTCCCATTTTTCAAACGGCGGCTAACGCAGTGGTTGTCCCGGGTCACGTCTTAAATTGCCCGAGAACGGCTCTTCGGAGATTCTTTATCCGTATCAGTTCCCGGGCTCTGCTCCGTTTATTTCACTTCGCGAAACATTCGATAAAGGAACATAGCCGACGACAATTACCAGTCTTAAGCTCCATTAGAAAGCTGACTGACCCAGAGGAACTATCGTGTTAATCCAGGAAATGACCCGGCAGCAGAGTATAGACCTGCTCGCCCATACGCGTTTTGGTAGATTAGGATGCGCCCGGGAAAACCAGCCGTACGTCGTGCCATTCTATTTCGGCTACGATGCCAATTATCTCTATACATTTTCGACCGTTGGTCAAAAGATCGAGTGGATGCGCGCCAACCCGCTTGTCTGTGTTGAAATTGACGAGGTGGAGAACGCGGAGCAGTGGGTGAGTGTCGTCATTCTTGGTCGTTACGAGGAGTTGCCCGATTCCCCCGAATGGCGGAGCACGCGCGAACTCGCCTACGAATTGCTGCGACGGAAACCCAACTGGTGGGAGCCGGGTTATGCTAAGACGATCCTTCACGGCGCACCACGGCCGCTGGTGCCATGCTACTATCGCATTCGCATCGTTCAGATTACGGGCCACCGCGCGACACCTGAATCGGTAAAGTCATCTGAGACAACGCGGTTGATCGCCGGCTCGACGAACTACCACGGTTGGTTTCAAAGGCTTCTGCGGCAAGTCATTGACAAACGCGACCGATGATCTGCCGGATTGGCCTGCGCGCTAGTGAACTGAGTATATCTTTCTGAATACCTTCGACCACTTGGGCCGCGTGTTTCAGTTTAGACGCCGGCGAACCATTCATAGCCCTGGTTCTCCCAGTAGCCGCCAGTGGGACGCGGGATGAAATTCACTTGGGTCAAGTACTTGACGGTTTTGTAGCCGAGCTTGACCGACGAGTAGAGGCGCAACGGCGCGCCGTGCTCAGCATAGAGCGGATGCCCGTTCATTCCATATGCGAGGATCGTCTGGGGATGCATCGCGCTCGCGAGATCCCACGAAGACCAATAGTCATTGTCGAATGATTTGAATTCGACGTACTTGGCCTCGGGTGCCGCGCCTGCAATCCGCGCGATATCGCTGACTTTCACTCCTTGCCATGACGCCACCGCGGACCATCCCTCGACGCAGTGATGCCGCAGACGCATGTCGGTCGGGGGCATCTGCCGCAGTTGGTCGATTGTCAGCATCAATGGACGGGCTACCAGCCCTCCGACCTCGAGCATCCAGCTCTCAGGCGCCATTGGTAGACTGTCGGAAATGAAATAGACCGGGAAATCCTTTTCGGGCGTCAGCTCGGATGCGGGCGGTTCGGGCGCGAGCCGATTCGGCGAAAACAGCGCGCTCTGGAAACCCTGATTCCATCGTGACATCGCAGACAGGAAATGCGTCGCGACCGGATTGTCGCATCCGGTGAGAAGTCCGGCCGCGGCGACCCCGGCCAGCATCTTGCGCCGTGTGATCAACCTAGCCACGCGGTCCACCGCCCACCATGTTGACGATCGTCCTTGGATGTAGCGCCACCAGCACTAGATGCGTGGCCGTGAACATCGCGAGCATAATCAGCGCGCCCAGATGGATCGCCCGCGCGGGATCGTAACCGCCGAATAGCCGGGTCAGCAGGTTGAGCTGCGCAGGTTTGTAGATCGCGAAGCCCGAAAAAACCGCGATAACCGCGAATACGATTGCTGAAGTGTACGCGAGCCGTTGCAGGCCGTTGTAGAAATCCTGCGGCGGCGGGGCAGTCCGGAGGCGCACGTAGTACCCAAACATGGCGAGCGCGCCGGGTGCGTCGCGCGCGGGCAGGAACATCCGCCGCCGCCACTCTCCGCTGAAGATCAGGTAGGCGAGATAAATGAGTCCGTTGAGAATCAGGAACCACGCGATCGCGAAATGCCAATGCCGCGCACCCGCCAGCCATCCGCCAAATCGCATCCAACCGGGCGGCGTCATCCCCTGCAGCGGATACCACTTGTACAGCCCGCCGCGCGGTCCGAGATTTGGATACGCGGCGTAGATTTGCAGACCGCTGCCGGCCATGATCGCGAGCAGCGGAATATTGATCCAATGCGCCACGCGAATCGGCAGCGGATGAAGTTGTCTGCCGCGCGATTGCCTTTCGCGCGGAACGTTTTCCAACTTGGTCGTCGGACGAGCCGGTTTACGCGATGAGGCCGTCGGCTCGGGAGTCTGATGTGGCTTGGTGCTTTCTCTCGTTTGCACGTCGGCAGCTTATCCTATCGAGCTCGGCAGCATGCCACAGGGTGATCGGTCACCGGTCGGTTGCAGCACTCGCGAGGATTTCGAGCGCGTGGCGATGCGCGGCGGCATCGCCCGCGGCGACGCATTGTCCGCCGCTCGCGGCGCTCTTTCCCGTCCAGGTTGTGACGATTCCGCCGGCGCCTTCGATAATCGGAATGACCGCCTGAATATCGTACGGTTGCAGGCCCGCTTCGATCACCAGATCGATCAGCCCCGCTGCAACCAGGCAATACGAATAGCAATCTCCGCCGTAACGCCGCATTTTTGCGCGTGCGGCGAGAGCGCGGAACCGGTCGCGTTCGGCGCCGCTTTTAAACATCGCGGGATCGGTCGCGGAGACCACCGCGTCTTCGATTCGCGAGCACGCGCGGGTGCGCAGTGCGCGCCGCTCGGAACCGCGGCGCCACTCGGCGCCAAGCCGCGAGCCGACGAAGGTTTCGCCGGTGAACGGCTGATGCATCAGCCCGACCACCGGACGCTCGCCGTCGTTGAGCGCGATCAAAACTCCCCAATGTAGTTGTCCGATTACAAACGCGCGGGTGCCGTCGATCGGATCGATCACCCAGGTGAGTCCGTCGCGGGCGGGCTTCGAGCCGTGCTCCTCGCCGAGGATTCCATGACCGGGATAGACCCGCGCGATTTCGTCGCGGATCGCAGTTTCGGCGGAGCGATCGGCAATCGTGACCGGATCGAAATTTCCTGCGGCGGACTTGTTCTCGACCTCGATCGCGGTGCGGAAGTACGGCAGTATCGCGCGGCCCGCGATGTCGCCCAGTCGCGAGGCGAACGCGATGAACTCCGCGAGCGCGCGATCGTCGAGAGCTACTCTTCCGGGTTTTTCCGCCATCAGGGTTCCCTCGCACCTGGTTGAGCGGAAGCTTCCGCATTCAGGCGCCGATAAATCGCGCGATTGCGGCGATAGATCTGCATGAACTCGCGAAATCGCGCGTCATATAGTTTGCGGTTCTCGGGGGCCGGATCATAGACGCGCGCGATCTTCACCAAAGCGGAAATCTCGCTCGGCTTGATCTCGCCCATCGCCACGAACGCCGCCAGCGCGGCACCCACCGCGTTCGCGCCTCGCGGATTCGCCACCTGTCGAATCGGGCATCCGAGAATATCGGCTTGAATCTGGCACCACAGATCCGATGCGGCGCCTCCTCCGATAAATGCGAGGCTGCGGAACTGATGACCGATAAACTTCTCGACGTAGCCTTTGAGCCATCGCAGATTGAATGCGATCCCTTCCATCACGGCGCGCACGTAATGCCCGCGCGTGGTACGCATCGTCTGATTGAAGAACGCGCTGCGCGTCGCGGAATCTTCCGACGGTGCGAGCACGCCGCCGAGCCACGGTGTGAAGATCAGTCCGTCGCTGCCAGGACGGATCGCCGCGGCGAGTCCGTTCATCTCCGCCAATGGCTCCGCGCCGCCGCCGGGATAGAGGATCTCTTTCAGAAATTCGAAGCATCGCCCCGCGATTCCCTGCTCGGCGGTGACGATATAGCGGCTCGGCAGCGCCGACGGCATCGAGGACAGCATATGCACCGGGTCGGTTTTCTTCGCCGGAAGATGACAGCTCATCCACGAGCTCGTGCCGATATAGATGTAGCCGTCGAAATCCTCGATCGCGCCTGCGCCGATCGTCGCTGCTTGCAGGTCGCACGAACCCATCACGACGCGAGTCTCGCGTGCGAGGCCGAGATCGTCGGCGGCTTCGGGCGTCAGCGTTCCCAACTCATGATTCCCGGGGAACAGATCCGGCAGCTTTGGGCGTTCGAGATTGGATAGCTTGAGCAGTGCGGGCGAATAGTCAATTCGATTTGGATCGCGATTGTCCGTCGCCCAGTACGTGAACATTGACGCGAACGACGCGGCGAAGCGTCCAGTCAGACGCAGATTCAGATAGTCCATCGGCTCCAGGAACTTGTGCGTGCGCGCGTAAATCTCGGGCCGCTCGTTGCGGATAAACTGGATGTGGCCCAGCCCGTCGCCTCCCGAAGGTAAAGGAGCTCCTCCAGCGATCCGGATCCATTTGAGCGCCTTCGCAAGCCCGTAGCCCTGGATCCGCGGCCATCCGCGAGACAGCGCGCGATTGTATTTTTCGCCGCGCGTGTCCATCCACGAAACCGCGTTCATCAGCGCCCGGCCGTTTTCGTCGACCGGAATCGTGACCGCCCATTGTGTCGTGCACGCGACGGCGATGATGCGATCGCGCGGAACCTCGCATGTGCCGAGTGCGGTTTTTGCAGCGAGACAAACGGCGCTCCAGTATTCCTCGGGATCCTGCTCGACGCCGCCGTCCTCGTAAAAGATTGTGCGAATCGCGCCCAAGCCCGACGCGACAACCGCACCCGCACTCGACACCACCGCGACCTTCGCGCTGCCGGAGCCCATGTCGATTGCAAGGACGTAGCGGTCGGGAGAGGTGGACATCGATGCTGCTCGAATGATTTATCCGATGCGCGCGGCCGATAATAGCGTATTGGCAATACGCGCATGAGGGGATTTATACTCGCGCGCGATCGATGCGCCGGAGGGACGCCGCAAAATCATCGATGATGCGGCGATACAAGAAGCGCTACGAGCCGAAGTACGATTGAGATCTCGGTCTCGCGATGGGTCCGTTCTTCATCGTCGAGCTCGAGGTTGTGTTCGGCTCTATCGATCGTCCGGGTTACTTCACCCAGACGGCGACCCGATGGAAATTCGCCGCCGTCTGAGCGAAGCGCGCTAGCAAAGCGAGAACTGGCGCGGCGACATGGCCGCCGCGTGAATCGCTATTGCGCGGTCGCCGCCTTCGGCGCGTGCTGCGCGAGCGGAATCGATTGCGCAAGGTCGCACTGCACCAGCGCGCGCAGCTTGTTGTCGATCTGGAAAAAGCGCGTGGTCTTCATCTCGGAGATCACCCCGCGGAACTTCGGGATATAATCCTTCTGCGTGTCCAAAATCGCCTGCTGGATCGAGACAACCTCGTCGAGCTTCGCCTTCGCGTCCGCATCGGTCAGCGTTGCGTAATGCTTGGCGTACTCGTGGACTTCCTTGATATGACGCGTCTCGATTTTATCCATCTTGCCTTCGTACTCGTCGTACAGCGGCCAGAACGCCTTGGCCTCATCGGCGGTGAGCCCCATGTTGTCGTTCACCGCGGCCTTGCGTTCTGCGTGCGCGGCGGCGAGATCGATCTGCTTGGTGGTGGTCGGCGCGGGTTGCTGTGCGCGCGCGGAATTCGCGAGCCCGAGAACGCATACAAAGGATAGGGCGGCGCCGTAACGCCAAAGCATCTGAGCAGTTTTCATAGAGGCGGTTCTCCTGTTGGGCGCTATTCGCCGTTGATCCATGACAATCGCCGGATGCTGTCCGATGCGGCGATGGCTGTCAAGCGCCGATGGCCGCTGAGCGACGGGTCAATTTGATTCATCTGGAAACTTCGATCTGAGATTCGCGACTTAATTGGAGACGGCGATGGACTCAGCTATCAGGCTTGCCACAGAGCACGACGCTGCGTGTGTATCGGCGATCTATGCACCGTATGTGCGGAGCACGGATATTTCTTTCGAACTCGAAGCTCCGACAAAAGAAGAGATGCGACTGCGCATCCTTGGGACGCTCGCCCATTTGCCGTGGCTGGTGTTCGAACAAGGTGGACAAGTTCTGGGCTACGCGTATGCCGGCGAACACGGAGCCCGCCCAGGGTATGCGTGGTCGGTGGATACTTCCGTTTACATCGATGAAGGAAGCCGAAGAACCGGTATCGGGCGCGTCCTGTACACTTCTCTTTTCCGAATCCTGAAGCTGCAAGGATTCTATAACGCTTACGCGGGCATCACCCTGCCCAATCCCGCGAGCGTCGGTTTGCATGAGCTGATGGGATTTCGGCCAGTCGGAGTGTACAGCAAGGTTGGCTACAAACGCGGCGAATGGCACGACGTTGGGTACTGGCAACTTCCTCTGCGGGAGTGCATCGCGAAACCTGAAGAGATCGTCAGTCTGGAAACCGTTCGCAAGCACACCGAATGGTCATCCGCGCTGTCCGCGGGGCTGCATCTACTGCGGGAAGGCTGATGCTGCTCTGTTCTTCCTCGCGTCTCTAACGACAGTTAGTCTTTGCCGGATTTGTTCTCAACTGTCCCCCTAACAATGCCACGTTCGACGTATGCGCGCTCGACGCGCTAAGATTTTCCCCGGAGGATTCGCCGATGCCGTCGATACCGGTTGTTGCCTCGAATTGCCCGCACGCGGATGTCGTCGCCGCGCTGGAGAGCCACGGGTGCGTGGTCGTCACCGGAGTTCTCGACGCCTCCGCGCGAGGGGCGATCGCGCACGAGCTTGGACCGCATCTCGATAAGGCCGACGTCGGCACGAGTCTCAACAAGAAGTACGCGGCCGACGGTGGCCCCTCCGATTTCTATCCCGGCAACACCCGGCGTATCACGGCGCTGGCTGCCAAGTCCGAGGCATTTCGCGCGCTCGTCACGCATCCGCTGATGCTCTCGGCGTGCGACGCGATCCTCTCGCCCAACTGCGCGAGCTACCAGGTGCATGCGACTTCGGCGCTGGTGGTCGGGCCGGGCGCGACGGTGCAGATGCTGCATCGCGAGGAGGATTCGTTTCAGTTTTTCAAAGTGCCGCGACCGAACATGGTGGTCGCCAGCATGTGGGCGATATCCGATTTCACTAAGGACAACGGCGGCACGCATCTGGTGCCGGGCAGCCACAAATGGCCCGGCGATCGCGTCGCGCGCGAGGACGAAGTCGTCGCCGCCGCGATGCCCGCCGGATCGGTCCTGCTGTGGATGGGCGGGACGTTGCACGGCGCGGGCGCCAACGTTTCGGACAACTGGCGCTTCGGCGTGTTCCTCTCGTACTCTCTCGGATGGCTCCGGCAGGAAGAAAACCAGTACGTCGATACTCCGCTTGAGCTGGCGCGCACGATGCCCAAGCCGCTGCGCGAATTGCTCGGCTACAAGATGCACTCGGCGCTCGGCTTCATGGACGTTCCTCCACGCACCTGATCGCGCCGAGGGTAGCAGACGCAAGGCGCCCCTGGTTCTCGAGAGTCTTGCATGCAATAGCTGTTGACATGTGCACAACATGCAACTAGGTTGATGAGATGTCCCGGATGATCCAGCTTCGCCACGTTCCTGACGGACTCCATCGCAAGCTGAAAGCGCGCGCGGCGCTGGCTGGCATGTCGCTTTCGGATTACCTGCTAGCCGAGGTCCGCCGAAGCGCCGAGCGGCCTACCCTGGATGAGTTGCGCGAAGCCCTGCGCGAGCGCGAGCCGATCGCGTTGCCGATTACGGCGGCGCAAGCGGTTCGCGCGGAGCGGGACTCGAGGTGATTGTGCTCGACGCGTCGGCGGCGCTCGAGCTGCTGCTCAGGACGCCAACCGGCGCGCGGGTTGAGGCGCGCGTCTTGTCGCGAGCGGAGTCGATGCATGCGCCGCATCTGGTGGACGTCGAGGTCGCCCAGGTGCTCAGGCGCTATGCGGCGACGGGCGTTCTTACCGCGTCTCGCGGGCGGGAAGCATTGCAGGATATGATCGATCTTGACCTTACCCGATATCCGCACGATCTGTTACTGCCGCGAATCTGGGAGCTGCGCGGCAATCTCACGGCCTACGACGCCGCGTACGTAGCGCTCGCAGAGGCGCTCGCTGCGCCCCTTGTTACTTGCGATCGCAAGATCGCTAACGCATTGATCCATCACGCTCGAGTCGAGGTGATCTAGCTCGATACGTCGAATAGTGCGGATAGGCGGGCGCGGCATCCGCCGCCACTGAATGAAAAGTGGCGCAGGAGGAATTTGCGATGAGTGATCTGCTTGCAGAAAAAAATGGTCATATCGCGATGCTCAAGCTCAACCGGCCTGAGCGCATGAATGCGATCAGCGTCGAGATGCTCTCGACCCTGGGCGAGAAGCTCAAACAGTACGACAGCGATCCGGACGTGCGCGTGATTATCCTGACCGGAGAAGGGCGCGGCTTCTGCTCCGGCCTCGATCTCAAAGACGCCGCCGCCGGCCGCGGAATCGGAGGCTCGGGCGTTCTCTCCTCGGGCGGTGGTGCGGCGCATCTCAGCACCTTCGACATCCCCACAGTCACGCTTCATCGCATCGACACGCCGGTCATCTGCGCGCTCAACGGCGCGGCCGCGGGTTACGGCTTCGACCTCGCGCTCGGCTGCGACCTGCGCATCATGAGCGATCGCGCTAAGCTGGTTCCCGCATTTGCCAAACGTGGAATTGTGCCGGAGAGCGGCGGCACCTGGTATCTGCCGCGATTGGTCGGATGGGCCAAAGCGTGCGAGATCGGATTTCTCGCCGACGATATCTCGCCGGCGCGCGCGCTCGAGCTCGGGCTTGCGAACAAGGTCGTGCCGCACGACAACCTGATGGCCGAGGCGAATGCGTGGGCGGAAAAGATCGGGGCGAATGCTCCGCTCGGCATCCGCGCGATGAAGCGGCTGTTCCGCCACGGCCTCAGCCAGGATTTCGAATCGCACACGCATCATGTGCTGATGCAGTTGCTGCTGCTGTTTCGCTCGGGTGATTTCCAGGAAGGGATTCAGGCCTTCATGGAAAAACGCACGCCGAAATTCCAAGGTAAGTGATCGCGGACAGCCTCACGCCGCCGGCGCGGGCGGCGGTTCCATGAACGCGACCGCCACGCCATCGAGCGGATCGATGATCCGCGCGATCTTGCCGCCCTGAATCGCGGTCTTCGGCTCCGTCGCCTGCATCCCGGACGCGCGCGCGACCGAGACCGCGTGCGCGATATCGGTACACATGAACGCGAGGCCCCAGCATCCGGGCTCGCCGCGCGCCGGACCCACCACTTCGAGCACGGTCTGCTCGAGCTTGAAGAACGCCTGCCGCGTGCCGTTTCCAACCTCGCGAATCCGCTTGCACGGCACTCCGATCGCTTCGTGCGCCGCGATCGCGTCTTCGAGGATCGGAGTCATCACGACGATATGATCGAGATAGGCGACAGTGTTCTCATTCGCGCCGAACGCACCAAGATTCACGCGCCGCGCCTCGTGGCTGGTCCCCACCTCGGCGCTCGCGGTGAACACTCCCGGCAATTGAGCAGAGCCGCCGGGCAGCATCCGCGCGCCGGCTATCGCGCGGCCAGCTACCGCGGAAGGAATCGAAATCGATTCGCCTGACGCTGGTTGTTCGCCGACCGTACCCCAAATCCATCCGAGTATGCCGCCGCCGCGAGCAGCCGCGCTTCTGATCGCGTCGGCCAATGGTCCGCTGGCGCCTTCGCCGGCTGCGCACAGATCGATCTCGACGCCGCCCGCCGCCATCCGGGCGAACGCGATGCCGCCGGCGCTCACCTGATCGGATGCGATCGCAAAGCCCGCGTGACTCCATCGCTCCCGCGCCGCTTCAAGGTCCGCAACGCCGATCAGGACTCGTTCGATGCAGTTGATCCGCAATCTTCGCCCTCCGCGCAAAAGTTTATCCTGACCGTGCGTCGCCGAGCCATCGCAGACGAAAGCCGCCGCGGGCTTGCGAGGCACGGCGCGGGCAATCATCATGGGCGGAGCAGGGCGCGAAGTCCGCCGATTGGCTCTTTGTTATCAGAATAAAACACCATGCAGGATTACCGGACGTTCCGAGGAAGGTAGAAATCAAGCGATGAGAGTTCCGTGGCAAACTGCAAAAGACGAGGCATTCGCGGCGCTGCGCGATCTCATCAGGCTGGACACGACCAATCCGCCCGGTAATGAAAGAATCGCCGCCGACTATATTGCGGAGGCGCTCAAGCGGCACGGACTCGACTCGACGATCAAGGAAGGCGCGCCGACGCGAGCGAATCTGGTTGCCCGAATCAAGGGCAACAACCCAACCAATGCGCCGATCCTGCTCTCGTCGCATACCGACGTAGTCCCGGTCGAGCCCTCGGGATGGACGCGGCCGGCGTTTGCCGCCGAGATCGCCGACGGATGTATCTGGGGCCGCGGCACGCTCGACATGAAGTCGAAGTGCGCGATGGATCTGGTCGTGATGACGGCGCTGATGCGCGCGGGCGCGATTCCGAATCGCGACGTGATTGTCGCCGCGGTCGCCGACGAGGAAGCCGGCTCCGATCACGGCGCCAAATTCCTGGTCGAGCGGCATCCCGAGCTGATTCGCGCCGGATGGGTGCTCAACGAGGTCGGCGGTTTCACGATCTACATGGGCGACAAGCGTTTTTATGCGATTCAGATCGCGGAGAAAGGTTTTGTCACGGTGAAGATGACGGTCAACGCGCCGCCAGGGCACGGCTCGATGCCCAGGCGCGACACCGCGATCGGAAAGATGGCGGCTCTACTGACCAAGATCATCAATACTCCGATGAGCACGCGCCTGACACCGTTCATGAAGAAGATGCTCGGCGAGCTGGGCGTCCCGCTGGATAATCCGGGTCCGCTGTTCCGCCCGATGATGGGCAACACGGTCACGCCGACGATTCTGCGCGCCGGTTACAAGGACAACGTGATTCCGGGCGAGGCGTCGATTGTGCTCGACGGGCGCACGGTTCCGGGCGAGGATCCTGAGAGCTTCGTCGCCGAGTTGCGCAGTATCGTCGGACCCGAGCCCCGGTTCGAGCTGCTCAAAACCGCTCCGCCCGCGGAGACCAGTCCCGACACAGATCTGTTCAGGTTGATTTGCGATCGGGTTGAATCCAACGATCCCGGCGCGCGCGCGATTCCCTGGATGATCCCCGGAGCGACCGACAACAAGTTCTACGGCAGACTCGGCGCGCAGTGTTACGGCTTCGTGCCGGTGAAGCTCGATCCGCATCTGCCATTCGGATCCCTGTTTCACGGCAACGATGAACGCTTGCCGATCGAGGGTTTCTACTGGGGGCTCAAGGTGTACGCGGAGGTCGTGCTCAAATTTATCGGCGTGAACTTCGACGCGGTCTTCGCTTGATCGTTGCCGTACTCGAGCGCAGACCGCTGCGAGGCTCTAAAAAAACGCCAAGCCCGTCTGATTCCTCCCCCATGGTCTGACATGGGGGAGGATTAAAGGAGGGGGTGCAGGTTCTTCCGCCGCACTCTAGTTCGCTGGCGCATGCGATGCGGCGACGTGTCCGTTTAGGGAAGACGTCAAGACGAATCGCAACTATGTGCATGAGCGTCCGGGATCTTTCGACTACGGCCGCAGCGGCCTCCGCTCAAGATGACGGACGGGGAGCCGCGGCGGCCACATAGGGCGTTCAGAGTTTCAAAAAGCTTACAGCCTCTCAGGATGACGGAAGGGAGCGCCGCAGCAGAACCAATAAATTCGCAAACTCTCAGTACGACGAACTGACCGACTGCGCCGCGGGGGTGAAGCTCACGAGCAGGCGTGGCGGACTATCGAGCGGAACCACTTCGACGTCGCTCAGCGGCACCGTATTGAGGGTGACCGTGGTGCCCTGGGAATTGCTGGTTACGTCGCAATCTTTGAAGATCGAACGGTCGAAGACGAGGTGATGACTCAGGCTGGCGTCGGGCGTGACATCCTTGAGCGTCAGGATCGCCGAGGAGAATCCTGCGCCGTTCTGCAGCCGCTTGTTGAATGTCACTGGACCGGTCAGATCGAAAATTATCGCCATCGGCGGGTCGGCGGCGGACATCCGAATCGTCTTGAGGGTCGCTGGACCGGCGGTCTGGCTGGCGGTTTTCGACGCGGGTTGATCGAGCACCGGCAGCCCGTCGGGTCCATAGGTCGTCGCGGTGGCGCTCTGCTGAGCCGCGGTCTTCCGCGCCTGCTGGGGCGCGCGCGAGTCCGGGGTTCCCGGGATTGGCGTTCCGGGCTCGCCGGGAGACAGAGCGCTATCCGCCTCACCCTGTTCGCGCTGGCGCACGATGACGCGATCGTCAGCCTGCGTTTCGGAGCCGTAGCCGGTTTCGGCCAACACCAGCGGCAGCGGATCTTCTTCGCTGTCAACCGGCTGGTCGAGCTTCTTGATCGCCGCCCTGGCCTGCGTCGTGTACGGAGTGTCCGGGTAATGACGCAGTAACGCGGTATAGGCCTGCGCGGCGGAGTACTTCTTGCCTTCCTTTTCGAGCGACTTGGCGAGCTCGAACAGCGCATCCGGAGCGACGGGAGTGTCCGGATACTTTTGCATCAACTCGGCCAGCCGCGACTCGGCGGCGCGGAAGTTGGCGCGCTTGAAATAGTAGTTGCCGACAACCATCTGATGCCGCGCCAGCATCTCGCGGCATTCCTCAGCGCGTTCCTTCGCCAACTCAGCAAACGAGCCTTCGGGGAAGCGCGCCTCGATAATCTGAAAATGCTTGAGCGCCTCTTCGGTCTTATCCTGATCCTGATCCTCGCGTCCCATCTGATCGTAGTAGCTCATCGCGATGTAATAGCTGACGAGTTCCAGGTTTTTGCTGGTCGGATGCATCCGCTGGAAGTCGTCGAGCGCCGCCACCGCCTCGGCGTAGTCCTGCTGCTCGTAGTACGCCAGGCCGATTTTGAGCTCGGCGTCTTCGGCGTAAGGGCTGAATGGGAAATGATCGATCAGGAGCTGGTAATTCTCGATCGAGGGCTTGTATTCGCCCTGGGAGAAATCGAGCTGGCCCTGTTGATAATAGTCTTCGCCGGTGGGCGGCTTTTTGATCGCGCAACCGGCAGCGGCGCTCATAAAACCTGCCAAAGCTATGGCCAGCAGGCGCCTCATTATAGTCGGAACTCTAAACACACTAGAGAAGGCTCGGCAGCAATCGAAATTGAGACCCGCAAAATCGGCCAACGCCCACCAACCCAAAAATCCTTGCACTTGAGGTTATAGGTTTCAGCGGCTGCGCACAAAGTCCAAGTCCCCGGCGCTCCCTCCGTCAGGATACACGCCGAGTAGGTATTTGCGCCGTCATGGCCATGCTCCGGGGCGAAAGGTCGCGGCGAAAACCGGCTTGCCGATAGCCATAAACTTGCGCGCAAACGCGGTCGCCCCCGCGCCCGGAGCGCTTTCGACGACGCGCATAAATCCCGCCGCCTCGAGCATCGGAAAAATCTCGGCGGCATAGCCGCCCACGTCGGTCGCGACGCACAGAAGTCCGTCCATAGCGATCGTACGCGCCAATCCCGCTGCCAGGCGCGGGGTGAACAGGCGATGCTTGTGATGCCGCTCCTTGGGCCACGGATCCGGAAAATAGATGTGATAGGCACTGACGCTGCGCGGCGCGAGCATCAGGCCGACGAGCGGGCGCGCGTCCATCCGCACGACGCGCAAATTCACAAGCCCGGCGGCGCCGCATCGGACCGCCAGCATCCGCGAGACCACTGCGGAGAGCTCGACCGCGATAAAATTGCGCTCGGGAAACTCGGCGGCGCGCGCGACGATAAAATCTCCGCGCCCGGCGCCCAACTCGATCTCGAGCGGAGCGGCGCGTTCGAAGATCGCGGATGGATCGATCGAGAACACGCCGTCGCACGCCTCGATTAGCACGCGGCCGGCGCATGCGCGCGCCTCAGGCTTGCGCCAAATCCGTCCCGCTTTTCGAAGCCGCGCCATGATCCGCTCACGATGCCGAAGCGCCGCCCCCGGAGCAACCCTGCTCATCACGATGCTCATGCGGATACCCTCTCCCGCCGGGAGGTGTCGCC
>JBOHWH010000151.1:0-19919 GCA_050736695.1 Binataceae bacterium (SeqCode)
CTCGTATTGTGGGTATCGACCAATCCAAGCAACCAAGGCTTCACGCGTTGGTCGATCATGCTGCGCAACGAACTCATTGAAGACGTCATCCAGGGTCATCATTTCCTCTTTGGCCTTCATGTCAAATCTCCCGCAGGCTGGCCAGCAGGTCGTCGGCCTGCTTCAACCAATTTCTGATAGTCCGCCCGCTAACATTGAAGTGCCGGGCGAGAGTCGGGTCCTTCGGGTCGTCGGCGTTGGGATCGTCGGAACCAATCTCGAATCCCAGCGCATGGCGCATGACGAAGACTTTACGCAGTTTCGGCGGCAACCGCTCAAGCCCTTTAGACAAGACCGTTAGCTCCTCCGGCGTAAGTTTTTTGTCCCTCTGCCGATCCAGCTCGCGACGTCCCTCGCTTTCCACACCGCCCGGATACGGTGCGTCGAGACTCTCTGTCGAATCCGCCTTGCGGAACTCCTTCCGGCACGCGTCAATCGTTTGTGTTTTCAGATACCGCCAGAATCGAACTTGGGCGAAATCGCCTCGATCGTCGCTAGCAAGAAGATCCTCGGTCACTGCAACAAGAACGCTCTGCTGTAATTCTTGGCGCGTTTCCTCATCAAAGCCGCGAAATTGTCCACGGAAGAACTGGACGCAGCGTTCAAAAAGTTCGGTGAACAACAGGTTCGTGACCTTATGATCGCCACTTTTTGAGGCTCGGCGGATGAAGTAAACAATTGCTTCAGGCGAGAGCGAGGGGGACACGATTTTGTCGCGCTGTTTCGTCCGCTCGACGGGTGCTGTGTGTTCTAAGGCAATGGCATCACGAATCTGCCTGTCTATTTGAGATAGCCGTTTGCACCCCTGGTGAGTCAGTGGCTCGACCGTTGGCGGACCGAACGACTCACCGGGTTGTGCGATCGATTCCTCGGGACCTTTCTTTCCCATATGGACCTCGCTGAACACTACCCCAATTGGATAGTCGGCTGGTCGGCCGGAAACCGGAAACGAGCGTGTGGCTCGCTTGGGTATGTACCGACAGTACGCGCCCTCAAAAGCCATAGAAAGAAGAACGGGACTTGGATTCGGTGAAGCCATATCGCACTTCACGTGATACGGTGATAGTTTTTCGCCCGGAGTGAATGAATCCCGCATTTTTAAGGCAGCGGGTTAGATCTCTCCCTCCGCGCGATGGGGTCAGATCATCGGTGAGGCGGGTTCGCGCAAGCTCAGCATAGCCGAGTTGGAAAGATTGCAGCGGATCGTGATCGGCGATCTTCGCTTCGTGCGGCTCGGACTTCGATCCGAAGGCGGATTTGTGGGAATGCACGACCGCACCAATAACGAGCCTATCCCCGAGCACATCAGCGCGCGTCCCGAGGATCTCCAGAGTCTGATTGAAGGAGTGATTGCGTACGTCGCGCGCACGGTCGATGGCGGCGTCGATCCCGTGGTAGTCGCGGCAGCGGCTGCGTTCGGATTCGTTTACGTCCATCCGTTCAGCGACGGAAATGGCAGGCTCCATCGCTGGCTCATCCATCAAGTCCTCGCGACGGCGGGCTATAATCCGCCGGGCCTGATCTTCCCTGTAAGCGCAGCCATTCTGCGGAATATCGACGGCTATCGTGGAGTCCTCGAATCGTACTCGCGGCCTCTGCTGGAACACATCGACTGGCGCGCGGCGCCAAATGGGAACATCGAGGTTTTGAACGACAGCGGCGACTATTATCGGTATTTCGACGCTACTGCGCACGCGGAGTTCCTCTATCGATGTGTCGAGCAGACGATTGAGCACGACCTTCCGGACGAGGTCGCCTACCTGCAGGCCTACGATCGCTTCGCGCGCGGCGTTCAGGAAATCGCCGACATGCCAGCCGACAAGATCGAGCTCCTCCACCGATTCCTAATGCAAGAAAACGGACGACTATCCAAGCGTGCGCGAGAGAATGAATTTGCCGCCGTCACGGATCAGGAGGCGGAGCAGATCGAGGCCTTGTACCGGGCTTCCTTCGAGGATAAGCAATCGACGGCGGTGACGTGAACAGAATGACTCGTCCAGTTTTTCGCGCTTTGTTGAGGACTGGGCGCCGGACCGACGCCCCTAAGTTCCTTTTATCCAGCTTTTTCATATCAGCGCCTCCAGAGATGCGCTCGTGGGGGGTGGACCTTCGGAGGCTCCGCTGACCGCCGACAAAATTGGTGGTGGATCAATTTGGAAATGCCCGCCCTTGATCGGGTTTCAGAATCCGATCTCGACATGCCATATTCTGCATAGCGATGAAGCAGATGGAGCGTCGACGCGATACCATTCGCCTGTCGGAAATTGCCATCATCGTAAAGGTCGTGAATGACTGGGAGTTTGCGGAAAATACAAGCAACAAAAAGTTGAGGCCCCATGTCCAGGATTTATATCCCTACCACCGGTCCGGCCGATTGGCAGCGCTTGCTTGCCGATCCGAGCAAGCAATGGCGTACCGGGTTCATTGTTGGGAGAGCGCGAACGGGCTCCCGAATGAAATCGCTTCTATGTTACGGCCTCATGGTGGCGAAGTGGATCTCCTGTTAGCGATGCCCGAATATAAAGTACCGCTCCCTGGGTCTTCCCGAGGCGAAAGTCAGAACGATATCTTCGCTCTCGCGCGTGCAGGAGACCGGACATTCGCCATCATGGTCGAAGGCAAGGTCCGTGAGCCCTTCGGCGAAACACTCCACGATTGGCTGCAGAACGCTTCCGATGGAAAGCGGGAGCGGCTCGCTTTCATCTGTGACCTGCTGGGCTTAACTTTGCCGTTACCGGGTCATATTTATTACCAGTTGCTGCACCGCACCGCTTCCGCCGTTATTGAGGCACAACGTTTCAAAACGGATGCGGCCGCGATGATAGTCCATTCCTTTTCGCAAGAAAAAACTTGGTTCGAAGCTTTCGTGCAGTTTGCTTCTTTGTTCGACGTGGCCATAGCGGCCAATGAACTGAGCGCCGTTCCGTCAAAGGCCGTACCTTCCCTTTATATAGGTTGGGCGTGTGGCGATTGTAAATTCCTCAGCGCATGAGCGAGTGGCGCAGACGAAGCGGCTCCGGTAGCAAAGACCATCGAGGAATTAGCATACCAGCGGAGGTGGAGCCCTGCTGCGCTCACTACATTTTTTGCCATGGTGTCATTTGGACCGCGCGTTCAGTGCGGGAGGCGTCACCCTCCTTCCAATTGATCTCAGCGATCCGCCCGCTCAGTTGGACGATGAGACGATAAAGTCCGTCAGATCTGTTCTATCGGACTTCATAGGCATCACCGGACAGCCCGTAAAAAATTTCGCCGTTGTGAGCCTGCACAACGATATCCTGCTCGACTACCTTGTGGACCCTGCGGATGTTGCAGCGATTCGAGACTATATCGACATCGCGTGTCTTTCAGCACTTTCTGACCGAGAGTTTCTGGGTCGCGCCGAGCCGTATTGCAACTCTGACTGCTTCCTCTTGTACGAGCGCCGATTCGACTCTGTGACCGGTGTCAGAGCGCCAATTTTCCGGAGACGGGACAACACGGCTTTTGGGCCTGCCGCTGGGCTCGCGATGCGAGTTCACTCACCCATACATGCTGCGCCGGTTCCGCTAGTTTCGCTCGACGAAGGATTCTTTCGCGCGCTTGTAAGCTTTCGTGACATCGTGCTTACCAGTTCCGATTCAGAACGTTGGACTGCGTGGCAGGAGGCAATCTATTGCTTCAACCAGTCGAATACTGACAACGAGCGTATGAGTGGGCATCTCGAATGGGTGCTTATGTCATCCGCGCTGGAGCGACTTCTCAGAGCTCCGGGGAACGCCGACGCCGTAACGAAGCGGTTTATCGAAGCGATCGTCCCGGAGCAGCCCCGACTCTACTTCGATCTCACCTTACTGCGAGACTGGGTGCGTGAATTCTACCGGCTCCGGGGCGATTTTGCTCATGGGCGGATTCAATCGCGAATACCGCGTCGATGGGAATCGTGGCATCACCTGCTTTTCGGTGCCATCGCGTTTCCTCTGCTAGCCAAGGTGCTCCTTGAACACGAGAAGTCATACGTATTCACTGAAAATGATCACTGCCAATTAGCGGCGCTGGCGTGGATGCTGAGAGAGGCTTTGGACCCTTCCGCGACTACGAAGAGCTGGCGTCAATATGTCGGTGATCAGCATTTGTTAATTCACCGATCCGCAATGGCGCCCTAATTCGCTTTTCGACCACGCCAACCCTCGGAAGGTCAGCGAATCCATTGTCACGCGAGTGGCAATAATCCCGACAGTACCTTCGTATCGATCTCTTCACTTAGGGTCCTAAGTGTCCCGCCTACCGCCAACCGAAGTACACATTCCCTCAGTATGTCCCGCACAACATCCTCGCAGGCGTGCAGAAAGTCCTTCGCGACAACCGGACCGAGCCGCTCGACCTTCCTGCGCACCCCTTCGTCGGCTACCAGCTTCCCGTTGTGGACGATTTCGCTACGGACTTCATACATAGTCTTCAGCAGCGCTTGCGTTTCCAACGGGTTCCTCAAGCCAGCAACGAGGGCGGCTCCCCGCATCGACAACCGATATTGCAGTTCGTCTCTCGTCTCCGGCAAAAGACAGCCCTCCAGCGCGATCGTCAGATCGATAATGCTGTCTTCCCCGAGCTGCCGGCCATAAGCCTGATTAAATCGGCGCAGCGAAATCTGCATCCTGCCCTCGATTACTCCAAGGGCGTCATAGACGTTCATGACGCTGTCCCAATCGGCCGCACGCAACTCGTAGATGCGGCCCGGGGTCCGCGATCGGCCATCGAAGACGTATTGCGAGGCATACCTCTCGAACAGACCATTGTTCACACCGAGGATTACCGGAGCGCCTACATCACCAACCCCTAGCAACCGGAGTGCTGTTACCGCTCGAACGACATCTTTTCCGAATTCCTGCCCGAAACCGGCGTCATCGCGACCAGTCGTCGACGTGGCCCGAAGGGCAAACTCGGCGCGCGCCATATTAGCTCGATCCAACCCCGGCGGCTCAGCAAAAGGGCCAGCCACGCCGTTCGGATTCCAGAGCTTGGTTTTCTCTTCATGGGTTAGTGCCGCGAGTTCGAGGTTTTGAGCGATCCGCAGCGGAAAGTGCTCGCACTTGAAATTTACCAACGGCGCCCACAATCCCCACACCACGGTCGGCGAGGCCCATTCCTCGAGAAGACCTTGGTAAGCTTCGCGAACCTGCGCCTCAGTTGGGTTGAGAGTTTGAACCCGCTCGCACAAATTCACGATGGCGCTGTACAGTTCATACGTCAGTTGCTCGCCGAACGCATTCCGGGCCTTCCCGAATGTTGGCTTCGTGATCGGTTGCCAGGTTTCGTCGAAGATTTTACGATCTCGGCGGATGCCGCGCTCGAAGTGCTCTTGCGCGCAGAGATTTGCCTCTCCTGCCGCCCAAAGCTGCCAATTCAGGAATAACAGTCCAATGAAATCGAGCTTTTCGACCGTGCCAAAGCTGGTGGTCGAGCCCGATGCCGCCGGTCCGATGAATTTGGGTTGGTGAAAGCGAAATAAGTGTTCGGCCCGCTTCGGCATGCCTCTGTGCGCCACATCGGAACGCGCGGCATCAAGTAACTTTCTCCCGAACTCCAGAAACAGCCCCTCTAGATTTGCCGCCTCGCTAGACGATCCGCGATCTACCACAAATTCGTCTCCCTCACGCGTCAGCTGCTGATTCGCCACTTGCAGACAACACTCTAGCCCAAAGAGGCGCATCGAGCCCTTCCGGCACGGTCGGCTTTGCCTTCGTCCGCAAGCGCGAGTCACAGACTGACGTTGTGCTTCGACTTTGGCCCGACGCGGGATGGTGCTATTTTGCTCTTCATAACTAATCAGGGTGTTATCGCGCCTTACGGCGCGATTTCTCCCTGCAGCAGGGTTTTGCCGCCTCGAGGGGGGAGGTTCGGATTGTCACGTACAGATGAGCTACGCGCGCTCTCCGTGCGGCAGCCTTGGGCATATGCGATCCTGCATCTCGGCAAGGACGTTGAGAATCGTCCGTGGCGCACGCATTATCGCGGACGGATTCTGATTCAGGCCGCGCTCCGGATCGAGCGTGAGGAAGCTCTGAGGCTCAAGCTCGATCCCGACGATCTGACGACCGGTGCGATCGTCGGTTCGGTCGAGATCGTCGACTGCATCGATGACTCGAACAGCAAGTGGGCGTTGCGCGGCCAGTGGCACTGGATTCTCAGGAACCCGCGCTATCTCGCGATACCGATTCTGTTCAAGGGCGCGCTCGGATTTATCAAGGTACCGACGACTTTGCTAACGGACGCGCAGTTCAAGAATGGATGAGCGACTATGCCCGGAACAATTTTCTCGTGGGGGTATTGGGGATGGGGTAACGCGACGGAACAACTCGTTCGAGGTATCGACGCGGCTGAGCGCGATCGCGGCTATGCTCCTCCGATTTTCGTCGATATTCGTATCCGCCGAACCGGACGCGCGAAGGGGTTTGTCGGTGATGCCTTTCGGGAGATGGTGGGCGAAAAACGTTATCGCTGGATGAAGGACTTGGGGAACAACGCTATAGCCGCTGGCGAGAGCGGAATCCGGATCAAAAACTCGGAGGCTGCTGCCGACCTCTTGCAAGTCGCGCTCGATGCGGCGGCCGACAATCGCCGCGTCCTGTTCTACTGTGCTTGCGAGTATCCTTGGTACGAAGGACATCGCTGGTGCCATCGCGATACGGTCAGCCATCTGCTTCTCGAAGAAGCGCGAAAGCGAAGCCTCGCAGTCGCGATCGTCGAATGGCCGGGCGGCGACCCTGTCGAGCAGACGGTCGAAATCGGCCCAAAGATGTTTTCATCTGTAATGCGAGGGCGGAAGAGCATACCCCTCGACCAACCGGTAAAACTCGACGATGTGGCTGGGCTTCCTTGGGCCTCGATTGCGAAGCTCGAATCCAACGGGGACACGGGCTACGTGATGGTAGGCCCGGCCCGATACATGAAGTCAACCGCTGACGGCAGCGGATGGTATCTTCCGGTCCTTGAGCCAGCGGAACGTGATGCGACTCCGAAATTGCTTCAGCAACACGCACGACGATGGCGAAAAGAACGAGGACTCGAACCGAGGGAAAGCTGACCAAGGGGGAGCTTTGAGAGACGAGCAGCCAGCGAAAGCGCACAACGATCGCAACGTCTACATTCTTGGCGCCGGGTTTGCGGCCGAAGCCGGTTTGCCGCTGATCAAAGACTTCCTGAACCGAATGCGCGACGCCGCTGCCTGGCTAGAGGAGCAAGGCGGACGAGAACGTGAACTGGAAGCTATCGGCCGGGCACTCGAATTTCGCCTCAGAGCGGCTGCCGCCGCTCACCGCGTCCCTTTAAATGTCGAGAACGTCGAAGAACTGTTCAGCCTCGCGTCTGCGAGCGGCGATCCTGAGCTGGCGAAAGCTATGCCCTTGGCGATCGCTGCAACACTCGATTATGCCCAGGCTAATGCTCCGTTGCTTTCTGACCAGGAATACTTTCCGATCGGCATGTTCAATGTCCCCAACTGGACGAAGCCAGCCAACTGGAAATCTCCACCTGCCCACATACTGAGCAGCGTGAAGAGTGGCCAGCTCAAAGGTCAGTGGTACGGCTGCCCCCCGTATGAGTTCTATCTTGGTGCCATGTGCAGTTACTTCAACAACGGAAGGCCCGACCGTCGCGATACCATCATCACGTTCAATTACGACACACTAGTCGAAGAAGTATTTCGCGCACTGAAGATAGCATTCAACTATGGCTTGCCCGAGGATTTGATCGACTTTCACGACTCGGCCGAATGGATAAAGGAATCATACTCGGACGCAAAGATCTCAATTCTCAAGCTTCATGGCTCAATGAATTGGACCGCGCTTCTGCCGGAAGAGCAGGAGAGGTTTCGCTACAGAGTGAGCTCGACCCTTTTTAAGAGTCTGGCCGACAAGGGACAGCTCACGGAAGAAAAGTTCCTTGAGCTTATGTCGCGCAAGGCTCTTTACGTGCCGCTCCAAATATATGCGAATTACGAAGACTTACGGACTGGTACGAATCTCAGCCGCGCACCGTTTCTTGTGCCTCCGACGTGGCGCAAGCCCCTGTCCAGCTTTCTTGCGACTGTTTGGGATAGCGCGGTTGCCGCTTTGCGTACCGCGACCCGGGTAATCGTTCTTGGCTATTCGGTACCGTCCACCGACCAACACGTCAAATACCTTCTCGCCGCAGGGCTGCAGGACAACATCTCGCTACGCAAGGTGTTTTTTGTGAATCCTGCCCTCGCTAAAGAGGAAACGAAAAAACAACTTGACGAACGGCTGTTCGGCTTGTTTCGCCGCGAGCTTTTCGACCAGGACATCATCACGCCTGTTCCTACCGATATTCGCGCGTTTCTTGCAGGTCAGCGGAAAACGGGTGAGGAATCATATCTGGATCGTATAGGGCGACCTTTGAAGCCACCCGGATACGCTGGAGACACCTCGCCTTGGACCTTAATGACGCCCTTTTAGAAAAGTCGGCCGATGGCGTAGCATTGCGTTCACTCAAATCTTCGGAGCGTTTGGTGGCAAAATCTAAGAATTCAGGCAAGGCGTCAAAGACCGCCAAAACCTATCGGCATCCTGAGGCGGAGAGTCCGCTGCGGCCGGATGTTGGTACGCAGGCGCAGTTCAAAAAGCGCAAGCCGCCGGTCACCTATCGCTATGATTCGTCGCTCTCGCCCGCGCTCGATTGGGATGGGCAGAATCACGCGCGCGAGGCTGGCGAGGCGCTGATCCGCGAGATCCTGGAAGCTACGTCGCGCACCGCGGCCGCAACACGCAAACCGTTTGACGAAGCGCGTCTGAAGGCGCTGCGCACGGCTGCCGACGAGGCTCAATCGGCTGCGGAGCGGCTCAAGGCTCTCAGTAAGCCTTTCCTCAATTGGGCGGGCAAGGCGGAGCGGCTCTCGTTCGAGGTGCCTACTCTGCCGCTGTTCGTGCATGAGCGGCTCTCAACCAAGGGCATCATCGAGACGCTCAAGGGTCACAAGCTCGACCCGCAGATGGGCTTCGATCTGTTCGGCGACCCGGGCCGTTCGATCACCGACCAGGTGCTCAAGGCCTATGAGTATCGCGACAAGTGGGTGAACCGGATGATCCTCGGCGATTCCCTCGCCGTGATGAACTCGCTGCTGCACTACGAGGGGCTGGGCGGACAGGTGCAGATGATCTACATCGACCCGCCGTACGGAGTGAAGTTCGGCTCGAACTTCCAGCCGTTCGTGCGCAAGCGCGACGTCAGCCACAACGACGACGATGACATGACGCGCGAGCCCGAGATGGTGAAGGCGTATCGCGACACCTGGGAGCTTGGGCTGCATTCGTATTTGAGCTACCTGCGTGACCGATTGTTGCTCGCACGCGAGCTGCTGACTCCGAGTGGGAGCGTGTTTGTTCAGATCGGCGACGAGAATCTACACCACGTTCGCGAACTGGCGGACGAAGTGTTCGGACCGGAAAACCAGATTGCTCAGATAACGTTTGTCAAAACGAGTGGTTCAACCGGCGACTATTTACCGAGCACCTGCGACTATCTTCTCTTCTATGCTCGTGATCGAGATCGGCTCAAATATCACCAGCTGTTCGCCGACAAAGAACCTGGTGGGAAAGGCGGTAGCGGATACACACGGCTGCAGCTTGCTGATACAACCCGGCGCGGCATGACAACGGCAGAACGCGCCGGGCTTGAACCGGTCCCGGAGGGCGCGCACATCTACTGTCTTGATAACCTCACTAGCCAGAGTATCGGTCGCGAAAAGGGAGAGGGCGCCGCAAGTTGGTTTCCGGTCGCGATAGGCGGGAAGGAGTTCCGGCCGAATATGCGGAGTAGGTGGAAGACCAACGAGGACGGAATGCGCCGCCTTCTCGAAGCCAACCGGATCGAACCGTCAGGCTCACGCTTAGGCTACGTACGCTACTTAAGCGACTTTACTCTGTTTCCCATTTCGGATGTTTGGGGCGATGTAATGCCAAGTTTTATGTCCGATAAGGCATACGTTGTGCAAACCAGCACATCGGTGATCGCTCGCTGCCTTTTGGCGACAACGGACCCCGGGGATCTCGTCCTCGATCCGACCTGCGGCAGTGGCACCACCGCTTACGTCGCGGAGCAATGGGGGCGTCGCTGGATAACCATCGACACCAGCCGCGTTCCGCTCGCGCTCGCGCGCCAGCGATTACTCACCGCGACGTTTCCCTATTATCAACTCAAAGACGAAGGGCGCGGACCCGCCGGTGGATTTGTTTACGTCCGCAAGCAGAATCAGAAGGGCGAAGAAGTCGGCGGAATAGTTCCGCATATCACCCTCAAATCAATCGCCAATGACGAGCCGCCCGACCAGGAAGTGCTCGTCGATCGGCCTGAAGTAACCAACGGCATCACGCGGGTCACCGGTCCGTTCTGCGTTGAGGCGACGATCCCGACGCCTGTAGATTACGACACGGGTACATCCGCCGAAGTCGGCGCGGACGGCGGCGAAGACTACGGCTCGTTCGTCGATCGGATGCTCGAAGTCCTGCGCAAATCTCCGATTCTGCAAGTCGGCGGCGGCAAGAAGATTACGCTCAAAAATGTCCGTCCTCCCGCCAAGACCCTCGCGCTCTCGGCCGAGGCGATCGTCGCCAACGGCGCCGACAGGAATGTCGCATTCGTGTTCGGACCCGAAAACGGCGCGGTCAGCGAGAAGCTGGTGCATGATGCCGCGTTCGAAGCGCACGGCAAAGGCTACTCGCATCTGTACGTTATAGGCTTCGCGATTCAGCCCAACGCTCGCAACCTGATCGACAACTGCGATGCTGTCATGAGCATCGCGGCGACCTATGTACAGGCGACGCCCGACCTGATGATGGGTGATCTGCTCAAGACGATGCGATCGAGCCAGATTTTTAGCGTATGCGGTCTGCCGGAGGTGAAGCTCCGCCCCATCAAGGCGAACGGCAAACCGAAGGGCAATGGTACGACGCAATACGAGGTCGAGCTGGCGGGCCTCGACGTATTCGATCCGATCGAGATGCACGCGCATCACGAGTCCGGCGACAACGTCCCGGCATGGCTCCTCGACACGGATTACAACGGCCTATGCTTCCACGTCTCGCAAGCATTCTTCCCGCGCACGAGCGCCTGGGACAATCTGAAAAAGGCCCTGCGCGGCACCTACGACGAAGCAGTCTGGGACCATCTGGCCGGCACAATCAGCGCCCCCTTCGAAGCCGGCGAACACGGCCAAATCGCAGTGAAAGTGATCGACGACCGGGGCAACGAGTTGATGGTGGTGAAGAACTTAATCCAAGGAGGGTGAAGCAAATGAAGCTGACTAATGAGCAGAATGAGGCCCTTAGCGAGTACGCTTCGGTAGCTGCCAAGCATGTTCTGCGATGGTTAGACGTCAAGCAAAATCCAGACACAAGCTTCAAAAGCGCGCTGGCCGCTTCAACCAAGAAACTCGAGGAGTGCAGGCGAAGGCTGAAGGGATTGGGCGTGACCCCGCTGTTTTGACGCGATAGCTAAACGTATGTCTCTTGCGGCAGCTTGACGTTCCTAGGAACGTCCAATAACCGGCTTCTTTAGACACCGAGGTTGCATCGATGCCAAGTACTTGCTGCATTTTTCAGCCTTTCGACGACGGTCCTTTTGATAAGCGTTACGACGAAGTTCTAGCCCCTGCGGTTGAGGCTGCGGGTCTTAGGACGTACAGGGTCGATCGGGATCCCAGTGCGACCATTCCGATCGAAAAGCTTCAAGAGGAAGTTGAACGCTCGACAGCGTGCCTGGCTGATATATCAGCGGACAATCCGAACGTTTGGTACGAGTTAGGTTTTGCGGTTGGGCGCAATAGGCCGGTGGTCCTGATATGCACCGCTAACCGTGAGTCGTTTCCGTTTGACATTCGACACCGTAGAGTCATCCGCTATAAATCGGATTCTCCGACTGACTTTGAGCAGCTCGGGTTTTCGATAACGCAGGCACTCAAGGCGGAAGTTGAAAAGGCGGGGTTGACGCAAAGTATTTCAGATTACTCTCCTTTGAAAGAGAGAAAGGGCCTCCGTGATCACGAGATAGCCGCGCTAGCGTTCATCATGGCGAACGCGCGCATCAATAATTGGACATCCCGACTAAATGAAGACATGGAAAGAGCTGGCTTCACGCGTCTCGCCACGAACCTCGCGCTCGATTCACTCAGGCATAGCGGCTTCATCACGCTAGGGAGCTCGTCTGACGAAGACACCGAAGAGGAGAATGAAGCCGCATTTCTGACGAACCGAGGGAAGGAATGGTTGAGGATTAATCAAGACGAGCTGCTGCGACCTCGCCTGCTAAACAGGCAACGTTGAAACTTCATTTGGGTAGGAGCGCTCAGCCCGATGTCCAACTACGAAGTATCAGAGCCGATTCTCAACTCGCCATATTACGAGCCGGGCGAGCATTGGAATATCGAAGAAGGCGCATCGCCCGAGAAGCGGGCGGGACGCCGGCCTGCCGGATATTTCTATCGCGATCCGAAGGCACCCGCCGCCGACAGCGAGCACGATGCGCGCGGCACATGGCAGGAACTGAAGCTCGTCAATCTTATTCGCGAGCGTATCAAGCAGTGGCGCAGCGCGGGATATCCGGGCGTCACGCGCACGACGCTTGACCTGCTCAATTACTGGCGGCGTGACGGACGGAACCATCGCCTGTTCTTCGCGCAGCTTGAAGCCGCAGAGGCGATCATCTTTCTGAATGAGGCTCGCGCCGATTTCCGTCAGGGGATCGACGTGCCGCTCGACGAGCCGGGCAATGACGCCAAGGCCAAGGGAATCAAGGCGTTCACGCGCTATGCCTGCAAGATGGCGACGGGAGCGGGCAAAACGACGGTGATGGGGATGCTCGCGGCATGGAGCATCCTGAACAAAGTAAACGACCGCAGCGACGGCCGCTTCTCCGATACTGTGCTGGTGGTCTGTCCGAACGTGACGATCCGGAACCGGCTCGGCGAGCTCGACCCGGCCGCGGGCGAGGCGAGCCTCTACCGGACCCGCGACCTGGTGCCGGAACATCTGATGGCTGATCTGAGCAAAGGCCGTGTGGTGGTCAGGAACTGGCACGTCTTCGAGCCGCAGAGCGTTCAGACCGGCGGAACCGGCGCCAAAGTAATCAAGGCGGGAGTGCGCGTCCGCGTCGAGGAGACGATAACGATCGGCGCAAAGACTACGACGGCGCGGGGCAGACGCTACTTGACTCCTGATGAATTGGCCCGGCAAGTCGCAGCCGACCTGATCAGGATTTTGAGCGAGGAGAAGGACAAGGAAGGCAATCTCAAGCGGGTAAAGATCGAATCGTACAGATACGTCGAAAGCGATACCGCGGTAGTCAACCGCGTGATCGGCAAGGAAGTCGGCGGCAAACAGAACATCCTAGTCTTTAACGACGAGGCGCATCACGCTTACCGTATTCGCCAAGCCGAAAACGGCGACGACGATGAGGACGACGAGGACGAGCAGTTCTTCAAAGAGGCGACCGTATGGGTTGACGGCCTAGATCGAATCCACAAACTGCGCGGAATCAACTTTTGTGTTGATTTATCAGCGACGCCATATTTCCTCGGCCACGTCGGCCAGGAGACCAACCGAACCTTTCCGTGGGTCGTATCGGATTTTGGATTAACGGATGCGATCGAATCGGGACTGACCAAGATTCCGCAGCTCGTGGTCCGCGATACCACCGGAAATACTGTCCCGAGCTACTTTAATATCTGGCGTTGGATTCTCACGCAGATGTCACACAGCGAGCGTGGCGGCAAAAAGGCCAGTCCAAAGCCTGAAGCCGTTCTTAAATACGCGCACACGCCAATTGTGATGTTGGCGGGACTCTGGGAGGAATTGCGCGCGGATTGGGCGCGTGATCATGTCGGAGACCCACGGCCGCCGGTGTTCATCGTCGTGTGCAAGAACACGAAAATAGCCGACGTGATTTATCGATGGCTAGGTGAAAACGATCCGCCCTCGGGAATACCGCCTGCCAAAATCGCGGGCTTCCTCAACACCGATGAACGCAAGAACACGATTCGCGTGGACTCGAAGGTAGTAGCCGAGACCGATACTGGTGAAGCGCGCAGCGATGAGAACAAGTGGATGCGCCTGACGCTCGACACGGTCGGCAAGACCGAGTGGCCGAAGGATCGGCAGGGCCGCTCGATTTATCCTGAAGACTTCGAGGATCTCGCGAAGAAGCTCGACCGGCCGTTTAATCCGCCAGGGCGCGATATCCGATGTATAGTGAGTGTCGGGATGCTGACAGAGGGCTGGGACTGCAACACGGTCACGCACATTGTGGGGCTGCGGCCGTTCATGTCGCAGCTACTGTGCGAGCAGGTGGTTGGCCGTGGATTGCGCCGATCGAATTATGAAGTCGGCGACGACGGTAAGCTGACTGAGGAAGTGGCCAAAATCTTCGGCGTCCCGTTCGAGATCATCCCGTTCAAGGAAAACAAGGCCGGGGCGCGTCCTTCCGTAAAGCGGCACCATATTCATTCATTGCCGGACAAGGCCGCGTTCGAGATCAAGTATCCGCGCGTCGAAGGCTATCGGCAGGCAATTCGCAATCGCGTGACTATCGACTGGAGCGCTGCGCCAACGCTGAACATCGATCCAATGAAGATACCGCCGGAAGTCGAGGTCAAGGCGGGCGTCCCGAGCAACAAGGGCAGGCCCTCGCTTTCAGGACCGGGAAAGCTCGAGAAGGTAGATCTCAACCCCTTCAGGTCGGGACGCAGGCTTCAGGAATTGGTCTTCGACATGGCGGCGGAATTAACGAAGGAGTATGTCCGACGCCGCGAATGCGAAGCGCCCGCGCACGTGCTGTTTCCGCAGATGCGGGAAATCGTGGATCGATACCTCCGCGAGAAAATTCGCCCGATGGCGCCAGCGCAAACGATCGATGTGTTCTGCTCGCCATACTATGGCTGGGTGATCGAGCATCTGAAGGACGCAATCAAGCCAGACGTATCCCACGGAGAGGCGCCGATCGTGCCGATCTACGAATCCAGGCGCGGCCCAGGCTCAAGTGGCGAAGTGGATTTCTGGACCAGCCGCGAAGTTCGCGAGGTCGTGAAAAGCCACGTCAACTATGTAGTCGCCGATACCAAGACGTGGGAAGAATCGGCGGCATACTATATAGACTCGAACGACATGGTTGATGCGTTCGTGAAGAACGCCGGCCTGGGCTTCGCGATCCCGTACTTCCACAACGGCGAGGCCCACGACTATATCCCCGACTTCATCATCCGGTTGAGGACCGAGCCGCCGGTTCATCTGATTCTGGAGGTAAAGGGCTTCGACCCTCTGAAGGAGGTCAAAGAGCAAGCCGCCCGCCGCTGGGTTGATGCCGTCAACGCCGACGGCAGCTACGGACGCTGGGCCTACGCAGTCGCGAAGAAACCCGCTGACGTGAAACAGCTGATTTCTGATACCGCGAACAATCTGGGACGCAGCGATTGAGCCCACAAATGATCGCTCTCGCTTGGCTTCGAGCCAGAGCCATTCTTTGTTGCTCCACCTTCGGCGGACGCTGACGCTCCGTCACGCCTCGCGGCTTGTCCGTGGCATTAGCGCGTATGGGTGTGAAGTATGTGAAGTTGCCTGAGTGATTGCTCCATGACGATCGATAGCTCAGCAGAAAGCAGAGTGACAAAGTGCTTGACCTGGCGGCGCTCACTCCTTCCGCTCAGTCTTCGGAATTCCGCTCTTCGCTGTCTCTGACTTGTGCTGTGGTCGCTTTGAACTCTTCCAGCAGATGCAGTGGTAGCGGAAGGCGGTAATGGCGGCACGCCACAACAATCAGCGGCCACCATCCGAACTTCACCGCTGACAGCTCCCTGTAATGCGGCGTCCGATCGCATTCGCCGAACACCTGCGCCAGGAGGTCTTGCTTTGAACGATCAACACAGGCGTGCGACAGCACCGCACCGTGAGAGCCATCGCTCGTATACAAATGCTCCTCCGAGGAGTCGTCTGGGTACCAGAGCTGGAAATTGCAGTGTTGCAAGTGATCGCTCTTGAGTCCCGCGACTTTGCCGTACATGACGTCATCGTTGAGTATCGCGGCCCATATCGCGATGAGAGGATACAGAACGCTGCCGCTTGTCGCGTTCTTGCGATATTCGTCATCGCCCCTTTTGGGGTGCGTCAGCAACTCGGCGTAAGAATTCAAGGTGCAAGGGTACTGGCCATGTGCGGTGTACGAGAACCGGGCGCGCTCAAGAATTTCAGACAGCCAATTCCTGATGTCCTTTTGATTGTTAGGATCGATCGCCAGAAGCCAAACCGCAATGGAGATGTCGATGGATTGACTGTCCTTTATGGGCAGCAGCAGCACGGGATTGTTCGAAATCAGGTCTTTGATGGCCGACATATACATGGGGATTGCGTCCAGCGTTGACTGTTTCAGTTCGGTTTCTTCGGGCGGACAGCGCTGCGCGAGCCAATAAGCCCAGAGGCCATCTAGAGCGAGACGTCCGAGCAGATCGAACAGCTTAAGGTTGACGTCAAGGCTGCACGAACTGCGAACCGCAGTCGAGAGCGCGTGCAACTTGTTCACATGCGGCCACACATTGTGAGTGAGAAACGTGGTGCCTATCTGCTGGTGCGCAGAAAAAATCGAGGAAAACGCAGCCTCGATCGCTTGCGTGACCTTGTTCTTCTGGCCGATGTAAAGCCTGGCAATGCTCCACGCATGCAGCAGCGTCAGCTCGCTGCACAGGTACGCCGCTTCCATGTTGCCCGCCTCGCGCGTCCAGGCAAACAAGATCCACAGGCAAATGCTCATTTGCCGTATGGCTGTGACGCTCTCGGTATCGCTCATCGCACCAGCCGCGGACAGCGACCCTATGAGCGCCGCGAAATGCGTGTAGGAGGTTTCCGGCTCATCGAGCATTGCGAGCGATTTGCGCAAGTGCGAGCGCGCACCAGTGGGAAGCAAATCCTCACGTAGAAAAGTCGTCTGGATCAACGAGGCTAGCTTGTCGCCATTCCATTCTTCGAAGTAAATATTTTCCTTCGTGTAATGATGGATGAACCCTTCAAGCGCGGGACGCACCTGCTCAAGAATATCGCCGCCGCAGCAGATACAGATGGCAATCTCCTTGCCGCGATGCTCGTTCGGAAGGCGCGCTGGAATGTAGGCATCCATGATTTCGTTTAGCGATTGACGGACGGACTGCACCTCCGTATCCCATGCTGCCCGTGTGAGATCGCCCGACTTAATCGTCAAAAGATAGACCCTTTCCGGACCTCCGTTGAGACTGCCGACCGCCCCGACATCAACGCCGTCCTGGCGCGCTCCCCTTCGCGGACGCGAATAGACATTCAACCCCATCTGGCTCAGAAGGTCAGGCAAGATCGCGTCCAGCTCGTCGCGTTCCCGCAACGAGGAAAGATACTCTTTGATGATGAGCTTCATGCGCGCAGGCGTTCTATTTTGAAGACGCGCAGCATGTAATCCAGCCCGTAGGGATCGATAAGCGCCATGCGTGGATATTCAATCTCGGTTCCGTGGCTCTTCAAGTCCATTTCCATGCGATGAGGCTGTCCATCGCCATCGTAGATGTAATCGATCGATTTCCTTCCATAGAGGAGGACGCTTTTCGAAATCATGCTCAGGAAGGGCGATTGAGATTCGGCGGCCTTCAAGGACTCCGTCATCTTACGCGAGAAGTCTCGGTGATGAGCCTCGCGTTGAGCTTCGCTGGGATGAAGCGCCGGCAGATTCCCGACGGATTTCAAGGCTTGGAGGTATTCGTCGATCGTCTTGAGGGCGCGCTCTATCGTCTCCTTTACCTTGCCGGACTCGATAGCACATTGCTGAACGACATACGTATGGACCGATCCGGTGAAATTCACCAGAAGTGGAGCCAAGAGGAGCGAGCCTAACTCGTTCAGGGTCTCGTCATCCGGCGCCTGCCGCATTAGCGAGACTAGTATGCTGGCAGCGCTGATCGGCTGAAAGAAGAGATAGCCGACCGCCTTTCGCGCGGCGAACATCACGTGCACCAAATCTCTTGGCCTCAATTCTGTCGGGTCAATCTCAAGTGGCGGAATATCGCCGCGATGCGATCCGACGATTGTTTCTATTCCTTCGCAAAGCACCTGATCGCCGCGCAAGAACCAGCGCGTCAAAACTTTGCCGAGAAGGATCCTATTGCTGCGAATCACTTCGGCGGCGCTATCGAACGCACTCAATGTCAGCTTGCCCGCATGGACGAGAAGCAACTCCTCCAGAAATTGAAGGGCTAGTTCCTGGTCGGCTTTCCTGAGCAGATGCGAAATCCCACAATCGATGCTGTCCAGCGTTCTCTTGTTGGTCGGCTTGATGTTCTTAAGATGAGGAAGCAAGACATCGATCAGTGAAGCTGGCAAATCGCTGGTATAAAGGCCGAAGATCTCAGACGCCGCGTCCAGCGTGTATTCGCTACCTTTCGCCAAGACTTTCGCCATCAGTGCGGCGGTGCGCTCTTCACGGCTTTTGTCCCGCTGCAACAGCCCGAAGCTCGACCAAAGAATATTGGCAAGAATGTGATCGTCGGTTTCCGCTGCCGCAGTTCTCTCCAACACGGCAAAGGCAGAATCCGGCACCAATGCGCCTTCTGGCCAACTCAGCCTTCCCACGGAATAGACCGCGCGTCTTCTGAGTTCAATGTTCCTGTCTTCGCACAGGCGGACCGCTTCAGCGAGATACTGCGGGTTGTCGACCCGCGAGCCAGCGATCAGGCTTGCGACAAGTAAGTCGGCAAGCGCGGCGGGATTCGCTTCAATCTCGTTGAGCGCATCGCGCGGGCGGGAGGATGCCTTCGCGCAGAAACCGACGAAGCCCTGAAGGATCCACCCCGCTGCCATATCCTGCCCGGCTTCCCGACTGAGTTGAAGCACACAACGCATCACGGGCCCGACGGGAGAGTTCAGGTGCGGCAACGCCTGCTGGAAAACGTGCCTCGTCAGGAAGAAATCCGGGCCGCCTGTTTTCTTCAGGTTCGCGAACGCTGCCACGAGATCGATCAGTCCGTCGTTGTGCAAGGCCGCGAGTTCCAGCACGAGGTCCTCTTGGTCGATGCAATCCGATCGCAAGCTTGCATAGACCGTCTCTAGGAGATTTCCGCCCTTGAAGCTTTCGACCAGTGCGTCCCTTCGACTACTCACCGGGTGTTAACTCCTTGAAATGCCGGGCTCCGCAGCCACCGCATGCCCGCTAGACAGTTGCAAAGCTACTCCTCCCGCGGCTGATCATTGAGCTCCCAGGCGACCCAATCGGTTTCGAGCTGATCTTGAGCCAATCGACTTCTGGGGCCGACTCCGCCCTCTCCTCAGGCGCCCAAGACCAGACGTTCCGCCGCCAATCAACTTTCCTCGCCTGTAGAGAAAGCCGCAAGCGAGAAGCGAGGACCCGCTCGGAGTCGCGGCGCTACGCTGTGAGACGCCCGCTCGGGCTTCGCAAGCTGCGCCGCTCGCGCCCATTCGATAACCCCGCCTGACCCAGCCTGCGTCTCCGCTTCGCCGCCGCTCTCATTGGTGGCGTTCGCTGCGCTAGCACGCCGCGCCAGCCCTTTCGGGCCGCTGCGCTTGTATCTTCTCGACGGTCCTGTTTCGGTTAAGCGAAATAACGTCCGGAGGAAGTCGCCGCCCGCTTCGGTGAGGCAATAGTCCTCGAGCCAGAGATAGGCGCTCCTCAATCGATGTTCGGAAGCTCGAACGGTATCCTGAGGCGTAACCAAGTCCTCGCATGCACAAGCATGAGCGCGAGCAAACGATCTGAGGATCTCCGGCAACTACGGGATGGAGGTGGAAGGCGGATGAGATTTGCAGGAATCGATATTGGCTCCGAACAACATACGGTTGCGATCGTGGACGAGCGCGGAGAAACACTCAAGA
>JBOHWH010000152.1:0-2100 GCA_050736695.1 Binataceae bacterium (SeqCode)
GTACCGCGCTGCGCGCCGCATGTGGGCGAAGATCATGAAGGAGCGCTTCGGTGCGACCGACGAGCGCTCGATGATGATGCGGTTTCATGCGCAGACCGCCGGCTCGACTCTGACCGCGCAGCAGGTGGACAACAATGTGGTGCGCGTCACCCTGCAAGCTCTGGCCGCGGTGCTTGGCGGCGCCCAGTCGCTGCATACCAATTCGAAGGATGAGGCTCTTGCGCTACCGACCGAATCGTCGGTGCTGCTCGCGCTGCGCACGCAGCAATTGATCGCATACGAGTCCGAGGTCGCCGACACGATCGATCCGCTCGGCGGCTCGTACTACGTCGAAAAGCTGACCGCCGAGCTCGAGGCGCGCGCGTTCGAGTATCTGTCGAAGATCGACGATCTTGGCGGCGCGGTCGCCGCGATCGAACGCGGCTATCAGCAGCGCGAAATTCAGAACGCGGCCTACCTTTATCAGCGCGAGATAGAGACCAAAGAGCGGATAATAGTAGGGGTCAACCAGTTTACCGGCGGCGGCGAAGTTCCCAAAGATATTCTGAAGGTCAATCCGGATCTCGAGGAAAAGCAGAAGCGCAATCTCGCGAAAGTCCGCGCCCAGCGCGACCGCGCCAAAGCCTCGGCCGCGATCGCGCAGGTCGAGCGTGCCGCAAACGACGGCGCCAATCTGATGCCGCCGATTATCGACGCGGTCCGTTCGTGGTGCACGCTGGGCGAGATTTCGGACGCGATGCGCCGCGTGTTTGGCGAGTATCAGCCGGTGAACACTCTCTAAGGTAGCGCGCCGGGACGCGATTGGATAAAAGGATTGCGCTTTTGTTGCCGCGGCGCGTCATCGCGTGACGCTGGCCCGCGCCCGGCAACGCCGATAATTCGTTACGCCGCGGTAGCGCGGAGAGGCTTGGGGAGAAACAAAACTGATGGGGCCGCTTCCGAAAGGCGTGTTTTTGACCAGAGGCGTCGGCAAGCATCGCGAAAAGCTGACCGCGTTCGAGATGTCCCTGCGTACCGCCGGCATCGCAGAGTTCAACCTCGTGCGAGTCAAATCGATCTTTCCGCCGCGCTGCAAAATACTGAGCCAGCAGGAAGGACTCAAGTATCTGAGCTCGGGCCAGATCGTGTTCGCGGTGATGAGCGAGAACGCGACCAACGAGCCGCACCGGCTGATCGCGGCTTCAGTCGGTATCGCGGTTCCCGCCAATCCCGATCAGTACGGCTACCTCTCGGAGCATCACAGTTTCGGCGAAACTGACCAGAAAGCCGGCGACTATGCCGAGGATCTTGCGGCGCAGATGCTTGCGACAATCCTGGGCGTCGATTTCGATCCCAATGCGAGCTACGACGAGCGCAAAGACGTGTGGCGCGTGTCCGACAAAATCGTGACGACGCGCAATGTGACCCAATCCGCGATCGGCGACCGCGACGGGCTATGGTCGTCGGTCGTGGCCGCCGCTGTGTTTGTCGATCTTCCAAACGGCAAATAATCGATCGATTGAATCGGCGTGCCCACGGGCCTACGCTGCAACCTATGGCAACGCAAATTCTCTACTGCTCGGCCTGAGGCTATAAACCACGAGCGGCCAGTCTGGCCACTTCGCTTGCAGATCGATTCGGCGAAAACGCGGAAATCAAAGCCGGCAAATCGGGTCAGTTCGATGTTGTCGTTGACGAGCGCTTGATCTTCTCGAAGGCGCAGAGCGGGCGATTTCCGCTCGACAACGAAGTCGAGGAAATCTTCGAGGCGCTTCGCGACGGACGCCCGCTGCCCACCGCCCAAGACAAGGCCAAGGCAGATAAGCCCAAACCTGAAGGCTTTGTGAACCGCATCCTCGGCAAGCTGCGCAACTAATGCGCTACAGGCAAACCGCGGCGCCGGAGAGCACGGCGGTGCGCGGGGTGCGTTGTAGCGGGCTTTGCACGTCCAGGTCGAGCCGCCGCCTCACCCTCCTTTCCGCCATCCTGACCGAAGGCCGCCGCGGCCGCCCTCTCCGTCATCCTGAGCGAGGCCGCTGCGGCCGGAGTCGAAGGATCCCGAACGGCCATGCAGACCCTTACGATTGCCTGCTCCGCGCTTGGGGACGACCTGCATCCTCT
>JBOHWH010000153.1:0-18403 GCA_050736695.1 Binataceae bacterium (SeqCode)
TTGCGGATCCACACCCACCATACTCCCGAACAGCCCCGCTCCTTTGTCGGCGGGACGCCAATCGGTGACCAGATGCTGTCCGCCCTGTTTGACTTCGAACAAAATTCCCTCGCCGCGCAGCACGTCCTGGGTCATCACGAAGCTGTCGTCCGCAGGGTAGGGCGTATCGTGTTGCTCGCCTTCGGTAGCCTCTTTACCGCCGCCGGCGGCGCTGTACGGGGCATAGGTGGCGCCGCATCCGGCGAGAGTCACGACCAACAAACCGAGAAGAGCAACGCACAGGTATCTAAAAGATCGCATGGTTCGGTCGCCGCTAATCAGGAAACCATGCACGTACCGCGTGCGCAAGATGAAGCAGCGATTCGTATCCACCGCACGCCCTCGAGGCGGAAGCGAAACTCGATCCCGAAAAACCGCATCGAAGCCAAGCTCGAAGCCAGATTCTTCAGCATTTTCGCTGAAAATTTTTGGAAGCCACCATGAAAATCTACCAAACGAACCCACCGAAATTTTCATTCCGCCGTTCTCGCCCGCCGCAGGTTTGTCCAGCCCGTGCCCCCATCGCGTATCAATCCCGCGCCTGTGGTTGCCGCGCGTGCGCAATCGCAATCGATTGGATCGTGTCGAACCTGAAACCGCGCGCGTATAGATTGCGCCAGTCGCGAGGGCACGCTAATCAGTTACTTCTCTGATGCCGGAAATAGCCGATAATTCTCCACGACACGTGATCGCCGTCGTCGGTGCCGCAACCGCGGGCTCGGAAATTGCGCGGATCCTCGCCCGGCGCGGAGCGCTGGTTGTGGTCTTCGAGCAGAACCCGCGGCCCTACGGAAAAATCGAGGACGGCTTGCCGCGATGGCACGTCAAGCAGCGCAAGGACGAGTACGGCGAGATCAACGATCGCCTCGACCATCCGAATATCGCCTACGTCCCGATGACCGCGCTTGGCCGCGATCTCGATTTCGAAGAGTTGCGCACCGCATGGGGTCTGTCCGGAATTGTGCTCACGCACGGCGCGTGGCGCGACCGCCCGTTCCCGGTCGAGGGCTCCGACCAGTTCATCGATCGCGGACTGGTCTATCAGAACAAACTCATCTACTGGTTCAATCACTACAACGAAAAAGCCTACACCGGCCCCCGCTATGAGCTCTCGCCCGGCGCGATCGTCGTCGGCGGCGGGCTCGCCTCGATCGACGTCGTCAAAGTCCTGCAAATCGAGATGACGCTGCGCGCCCTTGCCGCACGCGGCATCTCCGAAGACCTCGTGCGCATCGAGCGCGAAGGCATCGAGCCCGTCCTTGCCGCGCACAATCTGAAATGGGCCGATCTCGGCCTCGCGCCGTGCAAGCTCTACTATCGCCGCCGCGTCCTCGACATGCCGCTGTCGGATATCCCGCTCGACGCGCCGCTCAAGCGGGCCGACGCGCTACGCGCGGCGCGCGCGAAAATTCTTGACAAGGCGATGCGCAAGTTTCTGTTCGAGTTCCGGGAGCTGCGCGCCCCGAGCGGGTTGATCGTGGAAAACGGCGCGATGGCCGGGGTGCGGTTCAGCGCCACCGAAGTCGTGGACGGGCAGGTCAGAATCGTGGCCGAAGGCGTAGAGGCGCCGCGCGCGAAACTCACCATCAGCTCAATCGGCAGTATCCCCGAATCGATTCCGGGTATCGCGCAGAAGGGCGAGACCTACACCTACGTCGATCAAAAAATCGGCCTTCTGATGGACGGGCCGACCGCCGTGTTCGCGGCCGGCAACGTGCTGACCGGCAAGGGCAATATCAAGGACTCGCTCGAAAGCGGCACCGCGGTTGGGATCCGAATCGCCGAGGCCTATCTGGGCCTGTCCGATGAGAGCGTCGCGCTGGCCGAGGGCGCGCGCAAGGCGGCGGCCGCGGAGGGCGAAGCTATCGCGGCCGCAATCGCGGCGCGAGGCGACAAACTGGCTCCTGAAGCCATCGCGCGGATAATGCAGCGGGTCGAAGAGCGCCAGCGCGCGGTTGGCTACGCGGGCAACTATCGCGACTGGATCGGAAAAGTAACTCCGCCCGATCTCGAGTAAGCGCGCCGCGCGGCGGCGCGTTTTGCGTCGCTGGGCGGTGGGCGCTAGGCTCTCTGCAAGAATTTGTGTGAGGCGCGGTGTGGAAGAGCTCAAGAAAACCGATCCTGAAATTTACGATCTCATCCGTAAAGAAGAGCGCTACGAATTCGATTCCGTGCGCCTCATCCCGTCGGAGAATTACGCCTCGGCCGCGGTGCTCGAAGCGACCGGCTCGATCCTGACCAACAAATATTCCGAAGGCTATTCCGGCCGCCGCTACTACGAGGGCCAGCGCTATATCGACCGCCTTGAAACGCTGGTGATCGATCGCGCCAAGGCGCTGTTCGGCGCCGAGCACGCCAACGTGCAACCCTACTCGGGCTCGCCCGCGAATCTCGCGGTTTACTTCGGGCTCTTGAAGCCGGGCGAAACGATCATGGGGATGGCGCTGCCGATGGGCGGGCATCTGACGCACGGATGGAACGTCAGTATCACCGGGACGTTCTGGCGCGCGGTGCAGTACGACGTCGATCGCGAGACCCAGCGGATCGATTACGACAAGGTGCGCGATCTGGCGCGGCGCGAAAAGCCGCGCATCATCGTGTGCGGCGCGACCGCCTACCCGCGGATCATCGATTTCAAGGCGTTCGGCGAGATCGCAAAAGAAACCGGCGCGCTGATGCTCGCCGACATCGCGCATATCGCCGGCCTCATCGTCGGCGGAGTGCATCCCGATCCCGTGCCCTACGCCGACGTCGTCACCACCACGACTCACAAGACGCTGCGCGGTCCGCGCGGAGCGATGATCCTGTGCAAGGCCGAGCACGCCGGGCCGATCGACAAGGCGGTTTTTCCCGGACTGCAAGGCGGACCGCATAATCATACGACCGCCGCGATCGGCGTTGCGCTCAAGGAAGCGGCGGCGCCCGAGTTCAAGGACTACGCGGCGCAGATCGTCCGCAACGCAAAAGCTCTGGCCGAGGAACTGCTCGCGCGCGGATTCTCGCTGGTCTCCGGCGGCACCGACAATCATCTGATCCTGATCGATCTGACCAATAAGAAAGTTATCGGCAAGAAGGGTGCGAAGGCGCTGGACGAGGCCGGTATTGTCTGCAACTACAACACCGTCCCTTACGATCCGCGCAAACCCTTCAGCCCCAGCGGCTTGCGCCTCGGCACGCCGGCGGTGACTTCGCGCGGGATGCGCGAGCCCGAGATGAAGCTCATCGGCAAATGGATGGATGAAGCGATCGCGCACGCCGGCGACGAAGCCGCGCTCAATCGAATCGCCGGCGAGGTCGCCGAGATGTGCCATCATTTCCCCGCACCGGGTTTGTCGATCCATTGAAACCGGCTGCGAAGACACGAAGGGCACAAAGAGTATTGCTTCGTGACTTTGTGCCTTGATGGCCGCCTGCCTTGACATCGTGCCGCCGCTGACGCGATAACCGCGCCATGAAGAAGATCAAAATCGAACGCGGACTGAATTTCGGCGCGCCCTACACGCCCGACATGCAGCAGGCGGGCAAGCGGCCCGAACCGACCTGGACCACGATCGGCGCGCAGGTGCGCGAGGCCGAAGCGCTCGGCTACGACTCTCTGATCGCGGTCGAGACGCAGCACGATCCGTATCTCGGCCTTGCGATCGCCGCGATGGAGCCGGCGAAGATCGAGCTCGGCACCGGGATCTCGCTTGCCTTCACCCGGAGTCCCGTCGCTACCGCCTACACCGCGTGGGACCTGCAGCGCATGAGCGGCGGGCGGCTGATGCTCGGGCTGGGCTCGCAGGTGAAGGGTCACGTGATGCGGCGCTTCGGGATGCCGTGGTCGAAGCCCGCGCAGCGGATGAAAGATTATGTCGGCGCGATGCGCGCGTGCTGGAAGACGTGGCAGACGGGAGAGCCGCTTAACTTCCGCAGCGAGCATTACAATCTTTCGCTGATGACGCCGAACTTCTCGCCTCCGCCGCAGGAGCATCCGCATATTCCAGTCGCGATTGCGGCGGTGCGGGAGCGGATGCTTCAAGTCGCCGGCGAGATCTGCGAGGGCGTGCGCCTGCACGGGATCGTGACGCGCAAATATATCGATCAAATCGCGCTGCCGAATTTGAAAAAAGGCTTCGAGAAAGCGGGGCGGCCGGCTTCCGAATGGCCGCAGTTTCAAATCTCGGGCGGCGGCTTTCTGGTCGCGGCCAGGGATCGCGATTCGTTGGCGAAGGCGGTCGAGACGACGAAGTCCACGATCGCCTTCTATGGATCGACGCGCTCGTACCGTTCGAGCTTCGAGCTCGACGGATGGGGCGATACCGCCGACGAGTTGCACAAGCTCTCGGTCCAGCAGAAGTGGCGCGAGATGTCGAAACTAATCAGCGAAGAGATGGTTCACGCCTTCGCCGCGGTCGGAACCTACGGCGAGATCGCCGCGGTTATAAAAAAACGCTTCGCCGGAATCAATCGATTAGGCTTCGATATGCCGGCGCATAACGATCAGGATCGGCACGTCCTCAAGGAGATTCTGGAGGATCTCCGGCGCGACTAGCGCATCGCCTCCGCTGCCGATAAACTCTGACGCTTGCCGATTGCGCGCGCGCCCGGATGAGCCATGCGGGTGCTCTTCGCGCTTCACACTGTGGGAGGGGAAGTGATGAAAAAGTTGGTTCCGTCTATTTTCACCGCGGCGCTCGTCGCGGTCACGCTGGCCTGTGGCGTGGGGCCCGCCAACGCGCAGTTATTTTTGTCGAGCCGCGCGAAAATCGGGTACAAAATCAACCCGGTCTCGCCGCTCAATCTGAGCCATAAGGATCCCAACCTGGTCGGGCTGGGCAGCTACTGGGTGAACGCGATGGCCGGCTGCAATGATTGTCACAGCGCGGCGCCGTATGCGTCGGGCGGAAATCCTTTTCTTGGCCAACCGAAAAAGATCAATTCCGCAACCTACTTGAATGGCGGCATGTGCTTCGGGCCGTTCGAGTCGCGCAATATCACGCCGGACACAAACGGACTGCCGGCCGGCCTGACCCTTAAGGAATTTATCAATGTGATACGCACGGGCGACGATCCGGAAGATCCCGGGACGCTCTTGCAAGTGATGCCGTGGCCGGATTTTCAGAACCTGACCAATCGCGACTTGACCGCGATCTACAGCTACCTGAGTGCGATTCCGTCTTTGCCAACGCCCGACGTCACCTGTGTGCCGTGAGAGTGGCCGAGCGCGGGTGGGGTGCTGCTCTGCGCTCCGCTCCGCGCAAATAATAACCCTGACCTGGCCTCTCCCTTTTCTGAGTGAGGGTCAGGCAATTTCAGGCGCGTGGCGGATTGATGTCCGACCAGAGTCTGCGCATGAACTCGATATGCGACTCGACTGCCCATAGTGTTTCGGGCGCGGCATTCTCCGGAATTGCCTGGAAGATCGAACCGGCGCTGGAATCGCCGTGGCCCTTGTCCACTTCGACGTGGACCGAGAAAAACCGCAGCGCGTCGTCGGACAGATGGTAGTTGCGCTTAAGCCCTTCGATCACGCGCACGTACGCGTCGGGGTTGAAGAGCTCGGAGCCGAGACTGATTCCCGCCAGAGTCACGTACCACGGCTTCGAATCGGCCAGCCAGTACATCCAGTGCATCATCGCAGTCGCGTCGGGCGACATCCGCGCTGTCAGCAGAGTCTCACGCGGGATCCCGATTGCCGCGCCGAATTCGAGGTACAACTCGGGATGAGATCTGCCGACGCCGGAGACACGGCCGAGCTCCTCTTCGATCAGGTTCTCGACGATCGCCTTGCGCGCGGGAAAGTCGTCGCACTTGGCGTATATCAATCCTAGGATATTTGCGTTGTGCGCCTTGTTGCCGATGAACAGTTGCGTCGCCCACCATCGCAACTGCTCCATCGAGAGCTCGCCGCGTTCGATCTTCTCAATCGTAGGATGCGACTTCAGCGTGCGATTGTTCCGCTCCAGCCGCGCGATCAGCGCGTTCAATTCGCCGATTCCTTTTTGCACGTCCATTGGATTCTCCCGCGTGATTTCCGCACTACCGCGCGCTCGTGCGCTCGGCGGCGATCCGGCTTTCGATCGCGCGCTTCAACTCCGTCTTCTTGATCTTGCCGACGTTGGTCAGCGGCATCGCCGCGATCACCTCGACCCGTTCGGGCAGCTTGAAGCGCGCAAGCCCGCGCTCGGCCAGAAAGCCTGCCAGTCCCTCAAGCGAGAGTGCGGCTCCGGGGGCGAGCGTGACAAACGCGCACGCCTTTTCACCCATTCGCTCATCGGGCATCGCGACCACCGCGGCGGCGAGGACGGCGGGATGCGCGATGATGTGCGACTCGATTTCTTCGGCGCTGATTTTCTCCCCGCCGCGATTGATCTGATCCTTGATCCGGCCCTCGACCACCAGATTTCCGCTCGCGGTCCGCCGCACCAGATCTCCGGTGCGATAGAAGCCGTCGGGCGTGAAGCAGATGCGATTGTCGGCGTCCGCCCGGTAGTAGCCGCGGACAGTGTACGGACCGCGGCACCATAGCTCGCCGGTCTCGCCCGCCGCGGCATCGCTGCCGTCGGGAGCAACGATGCGAACCTCGTCGGCTGGCGACGACGGCCGCCCCTGCGTCGTGCAGGCGAGATCGTCGCCTTCATCCAGGCGCGTGTAGCACAGCAATCCTTCCGTCATCCCGAGCACTTGCTGGACCGCGAGATTCGGAAGGACGCGCCGCAGCTCCCGAGCGGTCGGCTCCTGGAGCCGTTGGCCGCCGACTGTAATCACGCGCAGGCTCGCCAACTCGGCGCGCGAGCGCTCCGTCAGCGAGAGAATGGAAAGCGCCAGCGCGGGAACGCACGGCAGATGCGTCGCCTGTTCGGCGGCTGCTACTCGTGCAAGCTCGGCGGCCTGCGTGGATTCGGAGAGAATCGTGGTGGCGCCTATCATCAGCGCGCCGACGAGGCCGGGCGCTCCAAGCGCGAAGTTATGCTCGACCGGCAGCGCGATCAGGATTCGCGACTGAGCGGTCAGATCGCACACTGGGGTCGAGGCTTCCGCGCCGCAAAGATAATCGGCATGAGTTCGCGGAATCAATTTCGGCAATCCCGTAGTTCCGCCCGAGAGCAGCAGTATTGCGAGCTCGAACGGGTCTCCGCCGCGCGAGCCAATCTCACCGCGAGACTCGATCGCCGAATCCAGCGCGATAGCGCCGGCGGCCGGCGTGGTCGTGAAGATGGTCCGCATGCCGGGCGAGCGTTCGCGCAGCTCGCACGCAAGCGCCGCATGATCGAATCCGCGAAACTGCGGCGCGATCGCAATCGCTACCGGACTCGCCAGCGCAATCAGATGCTCCAGCTCGGCGCGCCTGAGTGCGGGCAGCGCCATCACCGCCACCGCGCCAATCTCCGCGCACGCGAGCATCAGCGTTGCGAACTCGACGCAGTTCGGGAGCTGCACGATAATTCGATCGCCTCGGGCGATGCCGCGGCTTTCGAGGATCGCGGCGATCCGCGCGGCCTCCGTCAGCATCGCGGCGAACCCGAGCCTGCGCCGCGCGTCGGCGACGGCGATCGCATCGGGCCGCTCGGCGGCGTGGCGCCGCGCCGCTTCGCCGATTGCCTGCGCGAGCGTTTGCCGGCGCCAGTAGCCTTCGCGCAGATATCGCTCGGCGTGTTCGACCGGGTATGGAACGTATCCATCAAGCATGACTGCAGGCATTTGCCGCTATTGAGTGCGCGTTTAACGGCTTGCGATCGATCCGGCGACCATCAGAAAAACTTCGTCCACAATTTTTGTGCGCTGCTCGAAATCGCGGCTAGGCTCGTACCAGGTGTAGAACCAGTTCATCGCGCCGAACAACAGCGAGGTGACGATGCGGCTCTGCTCGCGGTCGAACGCGCGGCCGCGCTCTTCGGCGAGCTGCTCGATCATCTTGCGGCACAGCCGCGAGTATTCGCGCTTGAGCCGCGCGATATCGGCCTGATAGCGGCCGGAGAGCGAATCAGCCTCGCGCACCAGCACCTTCATCTCGGCCAGGTTGCTCATGTGATACTCGAGGTGGCCGGCGATGAACTGGCGCAGCCGCGGTTCGGCGGCGGGCGCGGCGCGCGAGGCCTGCTCGGCGCGGCGCAGCAACTCCTCGAACGCGCGGCGGGAAATCAGGTAGAGGATTTCCTCTTTGTTGCGCAGATAATAATAGATGCGCGGGAATGAGATTCGCGCGCGTGCCGCAATATCGCGAATCGAAGCGAGTCCGAAACTCTTCTCCGCGAACACCGCCGCGGCGGCGCGCAGGATCTGATCGATATTGGCGTCGTAGCGTTCGTCAGGAGCAATTGCGCGCGAAGCGGTTTTGATTCGCGCGACGCGCCGGACGGCGGGCTGAACGGTTGCTTTCTTCAAGCGAGATTCCCTCCCGCCCAAGGTTTGCCCGCCGTGCATGCGAACGCAAGCCGCGCGCGGCTCACAAATAGCGGCGCCCGGCGGTGGGAGAGGGCGCGGGAATTTCGAGCTTGGTCAGAAGGGTGTTGACCTCGGCCTCGAACTCGTCGCGCATCTGCTCATTGCTGCGGCGCCTGAGACCCATGCGCACATAATCGTACTGCCGCTTCGAGCCCGACTTGCCGAACATGTCCAGTCCCGCGGGATACCATTTTGCCAGATGCTTGATCAGCAGCTCGCGGCCATGCTCGCCCTCGCGCTCCAGGTACCGGCGCATCAGGCGGTAACCGAAAGCCGCGTGGCCGAGTTCCTCGCGGTAAACCCGCTCGGCGATTTTGGCCAGCGGATGATAGGAGCATCCCACCCATTCGTAGCCCATGTACGCGCCCTGGCGATCGGCGAAGAAGCTGAACAGGCCGTACTCGATCCAGTCCTTGGCCTGATCGCGCATCTCGAAAATGTAGATCGGCATCGGCGTCGCCATGAACGCGTCGTCAACGGTGACGCCGAGCTCGGCGAGAAGCCGCATCCAGTAGCTCGCGTGGCGGACCTCGTCGGACCAGAATGCCGCGTACTCGGCTTTGTCCTCGGCGGTCGGCGCGAGCGCGAGCGGCTTTAAGAGCGTGCGCTCGGGCATCAGCATGTACTCGGATTCGATTCGCGACTGAATCGAGAGCATCCGGACGAGCAAGTCCTTGTACTCGGGCGGCAGTCCTTCAGCGCTGCTGAATTTTACCTGCTCGGCGTTTTCCGCTTGATTGTCCAAAAGAATTGTCCTCGTGAATTTGTCCGGCAAAGCTCTCGGGCGCGCCGTTCTGAACGGTAGTTCAGTAAACCATCGCACGACGGAACTGGCAAGTATGCTCACCCCGCCATCGTGAGTCCGCCGCTGATGCTGATCACCTGCCCGGTCGCATAGTCGGAATCCGCCGAGGCGAAAAATGCGACCGCGCCGGCGAGGTCTTCGGGCTTGCCCACGCGGCGAAACGGAATTCCTCGCGCCATCGATTCGAGCACGCCCTCGCGCCCCGTCATCGCGTCGCGCAACAGCGCGGTATCGGTCGGCCCGGGGCATACGACGTTGACGTTGACCTGATAGCGCGCGAGTTCGCGCGCCAGCGTTTTGGAGAATCCAATAATCGCCGCCTTGCAGCCGGCGTAAACGGCCTCGCCGGTCGAGCCGACGCGTCCGGCGTCCGAGGAGATCGAAACGATCTTGCCGGAGCCGCGCGCCTTCATGCGCGGCGCGACGGCGCGGCAGCAGTTCAACACGCCGCGATAGTTGATCGCGATAATCTTGTCCCAGGTTTCGGGCGCGCTATCGATAAACGGTTCGAGCTTGTCCCATCCGGCGTTGTTCACGAGGATATCGATCGCGCCGAGTTCGCTCTCGACGCGCGCCGCCGCGGCCTCCGCGTCTTCAAACTTCGTTACATCAAGCTTGACCGCGATCGCCTTTGCTCCCGCGGCGCGCAACTCGGCGGCGGTGCGTTCCGCCGTATCGGCTTGAATATCCGCGATCGCGACGGCGGTGCCTTCCAGAGCCAGACGCGTGGCGATTGCGCGGCCGATTCCCCGCGCCGCTCCGGTCACGATCGCGATTTTTCCCGCCAGCCGCGTTATCTCTGCCGCCATCGCATCTCTCCAATCCGCGGCGTCAGCGCGCGACCCATCCGCCGTCGATGATGAACGGCGCGCCGGTCGCAAAAGTCGCATCGTCACTCGCTAGAAACAGCGCGGTGCGCGCGATCTCGTCGGGCGTTCCGATTCTGCCGAAGAGCGACAGCCGGTTGTTGTCCTGTGAGGTCACTCCGCCTTCTTCGGACACCCGCTTGACCATCGGCGTGTCGATAACCCCGGGGCAGATGCAGTTGGCGCGGATGTTGTACCGCGCGTATTCGAGCGCGGCGACGCGAGTCAGCGAAATCACGCCGGCTTTCGCCGCGCAGTATGCGGCCGCGCCCTTGATCGCGACTATCCCGGCTACCGACGCGGTGTTGATAATTGATCCGCCGCCGCGCTTTATCAGATGCGGCAGCGCGTACTTCATTCCGAGCCATACGCCGCGCAGGTTGATCGCGATCACGCGGTCGAAGCCGTCTTCGCTGAGCTGGGCCATGAAGCCGCCTTCGCCCTCGATACCGGCGTTGTTGTAGTTGATGTCCAGACCGCCGAAGCGGCGCACGGTTTCGTCGGCCATCGCGCGCGCGTCTTCGGAATTCGACACGTCGGCGCGCATCGCGAACGCCTCTCCGCCGGCGCCCGTGATGGTGGCGGCGGTTTCCTTCGCGGAGCCTTCGTTGACGTCGATCACCGCGACCTTGGCGCCTTCGCGCGCGAACAGGAGCGAGGCTGCGCGGCCCATCCCGGAGCCTGCGCCTGTAATCAGTGCAACTTTACCTGCAAGTTTCATCGTCATTCTCCCACGCCGGTATCACGGCGAATCGAATCGGATCCGAATCCGCCGCCGTCACGGCGAACCATATCGCATTCGCCGCCGCGCGCGTTAGCGCGATTTACAAACCGGGGCGCGGTCTGCTACGCGACGAACTTAAGCGATTCGTGAGGGAGTATAGAGCGATGAAATTTGACGGCAAGTTTGGAATCGTAACCGGAGCGGGTTCGGGAATCGGCCGCGCGACCGCGCTTGGATTCGCGCGGCGCGGCGCGACCGTCGTGGTCGCCGATATCAATGCGGAAAACGCGGGCCGCGTGGTGGACGAGATCACGGCGCAAAAGGGCAACGCGATCGCGATGACGATTGACGTGACGCTTCCCGCCGATATCGATCGCATGGTCGCGGACACGAAGTCGCGTTTCGGGCGAATCGATTTTCTGCACAACAACGCGTTTGGGCTTCCCGCCTCCGCGCAGACCAGCACCGCTGCCGCTGGCAGACTCGCCGACGTGGAAGAGGACGTGTGGAGCTACATGATCGATGTCGGGTTGACGGCGGTGTGGCGCGCGATGAAACGCGCGCTGCCGATCATGCGTGCGCAGGGCTCGGGCGCGATCGTCAACACCGCGTCGATCTCGGGGCAGCGCGCCGACTACGGAATTGCGGCGTATAACGCGGCCAAAGCGGGCGTGATCAATCTGACTCGCGTCGGCGCGATCGAGTACGCGCGCGACGGCGTCCGCGTCAACTGCGTATGCCCCGGCGCGATTCACACGCCGCTTTTGCAGCCGGCGCTCGAGATGCCGGGATTCGCCGATCGCTTCCGTGAGGCAATTCCGATGGGCCGGCTGGGCCAGCCCGAGGAGATCGCGAACGTGGTGATGTTCCTTGCGTCGGATCTCGCGTCGTTTGTGACCGGCGCCGCGATCGTCGCCGACGGCGGTCAGACCGCGAAGACCGGCAGTCCCGCGTTCATGTCGGAGTAGCGCGATGCCGCGTCATCAGCTTGTTCGCTTCGGGATGCGAGATCACGCCGTCGACGCATGACTGATAGGTCCCGCGCTCGAGCAATTCCCTGGCGACGTTGCGCGTCGTCGTCATCGCGGCGCGGGCCGGGCCGCCGCCGACGCTCACGCGCGCGACGCCGAGTTTTTCCAGTTCAGAAGCCGGCGGGGTTCCGGGACCGGCAAGGATATTCAGCGGACCTTTAAGTGCCGCGGCCAGTTTGCCGATAACCGCGGCGTCGCGAACTCCCGGAACGAACAGGGAATCAGCTCCAGCCTCTCGATAGGCGTTGGCCCGGCGCACAGCGTCGTCGAAGCGCGCGTCGCGCTCGCCGATTCCGTGCAGGTACACGTCGGTGCGCGCGTTGATCACGATCGGCACGCCGGCGGCCTGCGCGGCCTCGCGCGCGGCGCGAACGCGCGCGACAGCGGCGTCGAGCTCGATGATCGGCTTGCCGCGATTCATCATCGAATCTTCCAGGTTGATTCCGATCGCGCCCGCATCGATCACCATCGCGATCGTCTCTTTGAGCGTCGCCAGGTCGTCGGCATAACCGGCTTCGATATCCGCGGTGACGGGAACCGTAACGCTGCGTGCGATTCTTCCGATCATGAACAGCATCTCGCCGCGCGGAGTCACCTGCCCGTCGGGATAGCCGAGCGCGTTGGCGATGCCCGAGCTGGTGGTCGCGATCGCCTTGAAGCCGGCCTCTTCGAAGACCAGCGCGCTCGCGGCGTCCCACGCGTTAGGCAGCACGAGGATGCGCGATCGATCGTGCATCGCGCGAAAGGCTTCGGCCTTGGCGATTTGTTCAGGTTGATTCATCGTGGTTTCTCCTTGCGGGACGGGCGCGCGGTTCTGATGGTATCAGATTAAACCCCGCGGCGCGTTAAACCCGGCGGCGCGAGATATGTGAAACGAGATTAGTGAAAATCGTGCGAGGGCGGGATTGCGGCGGGGAGTTTGAGCTCGGCGAATTTGCGCGCGCGGATCGCGGTGACGCCATCGACCTGCTGGAGCCACCCTTCGGCGTAGAGGATTCCCGCGCTGCGCAGGAGTGCGCGATTTTTCTGAAACAGATCGGGCACGACGATCAGATTTGAAATTCCGGTTTCGTCTTCAAGCGTGAGGAACAGAAATCCTTTCGCGGTGCCCGGCCGCTGGCGCACGATCACGACGCCCGCGGTCTTGACCCACGAATCATGCGGCGCGCGCGTAAGATCGGCGGCGCTCAGGATACTGCGGGCGTTGAGTTTTGCGCGCAGATGAGTCATCAGATGCGGTCCGGTGGTGACGCCGGTTGCGGCGTAGTCGGCCGAGGTTTCTTCGAGCGGCGACATTTTCGGCAGCGGCGTGGAGGGCGGCAAAGAAGACTGGCGCGGGCTTGCGCCGGCCAAGAGGCTCGACGGGTCGCGCTCGACCGCGGCGGCGTTCCACATCGCGTCGCGCCGGGTCATCCCGAAGGCGGCGAATGCGCCCGCGTATGCGAGCGCGTCGAGTTCGCGGCGATTGGGTCCCACCCGCGCGGTGAAGTCGGCGATCGAGTCGAACGGACGCCGCGCGCGTTCGCGCTCAGCCCGCCGCCCAGTCTCCTCGCGCAGTCCGGCCACGTACCGCAGCCCCATCCGCAAACACGGGGGTGCACCATTGCCCGCCTCCTCTGATCCTTCACCCTGAAAGGGAGGTGCCACCGGCACGCCGCCCGGTGAAGGTCCTGTTGACGCGGAGCACGGCGGAGCGCGGTTAAAATCCTGATGTATTGCTTTAGTTTCCGAGTTTTCGGAATCGTGAGCATCAGCCGCATCGTTCCGACCTAACCCCTGACTTCTTCCCGCACGGGAAGGGGAACTATCAGCGATGCCTGTGCCGATGCATATAGAAGCGGATGAATCGGTCGTGTATTCCTGCTGGGTGCCTTGTCTGATTCCCTCCCCGATGCGGGGAGGGTGGCGGCCATCGGCCGACGGGAGAGGTCGCTCTGGATGGCTCGTCGTGTAAGCCGCATCGTTCCGACCTAACCCCTGACCCCTTCCCGCACGGGAAGGGGAACTATGGTCGGGCGCTACCGGCAATCCGACAGCAGGAGAACTATGGTCGCCGGTCGTGCTGATGACCCCGCGCGCGGCTGCACCCTCACCCACGCGGCGCGGCGCCGCGTCTCCCTCTCCCGGGGGGAGAGGGTTAATCGGTAAGCGCTGCGCGCGATATTGGAGGGTGCAGTTCCAGTTGGAGCTGGTCACGTCGATCGGCAGTGCGTCCACGCCGTGGCGCTGGGCATCCTTGACCAGGGTGGACGGATGATAGAAGCCGAGCGGATAGCAGTTCAGCATCGCGGCGAAAAACGCCGCCGGATGGTGATGCTTCAAATACGCTGACGCGTACGCGATCAACGCGAAGCTCGCGGCGTGCGATTCGGGAAATCCGTACAGGGCGAACGAGGTGATCGAGCGCACGATATCGCCGGCTTGTGCGCCGACAATTCCGTTGCGCGCCATCCCGGCGCGCAGCCGCGCCTCGATTTTTTCCATCCTCTCGGCCGAGCGCTTGAATCCCATCGCGCGGCGCAGTTCCTCGGCCTCGCCTCCGGTGAAGCCTCCCACCGTCATCGCGATTCGCAGCAACTGCTCCTGGAAGAGCGGCACGCCGAGCGTGCGGCGCAGGATCGGTTCGAGCGCGGGATGCGGATAAATCACCGGCGCGCGGCCGTTGCGGCGATCGAGGTACGGATGCACCATCTTGCCGACTATAGGGCCGGGGCGAATTATCGCGACCTCGACCACAAGGTCGTAGAAGCGCTCGGGCTTCATCCGCGGCAGCGTGGCCATCTGCGCGCGGCTTTCGACCTGGAAAACTCCGACAGTGTCGGCCCGCCGGAGCATCGCATACACGCCGGGATCGTCGGGCGGCAGTTGCGCGAGATCGATCTCGAGACCCTCGTGCGTGCGGATTATCGGGATCGCCTCTTCGAGCACCGCGAGCATCCCCAGGCCGAGCAGATCGATTTTGATAATTCCGAGATCAGCGCAATCGTCCTTGTCCCACTGGATTACGACCCGCCCCGGCATCGAGGCCGGCTCCAGCGGCACGATCTCGTCGAGCGGCTGCGCGGCGATCACCATGCCGCCGCTATGCTGCCCCAGATGGCGCGGCGCGCTCTGGATCCGCCGCACCAGATCCACCAGCATCGCGATCCGCGGAGCTTCGGCGTCGATACCGCCGCGCCTTAAGAGCTCGACGATATCGTCGTGCCGATCGCGGAACTCATAGATCTGATTGAGTTTGGCCAGCCGATCGACCTGCGCGGGCGAAAATCCCAGGACCTTGCCGACTTCGCGCACCGCGCTTTTGGTGCGGTAGGTGATCACGTTCGCGGTCATCGCGGCGCCGCGGTTGCCGTAGCGGCGATAGACGTACTGGATGACACGCTCGCGCTCGTCGCCGCTCGGCAGGTCTAGATCGATATCAGGCCACTCGCCGCGTTCTTCGGACAAAAAGCGTTCGAACAGCAGCTCCATCTTGACCGCATCGACGGCCGTAATTCCGAGCGCGTAGCAGACCGCGCTGTTGGCGGCCGAGCCGCGGCCCTGCGCCATGATTCGATTCTCGCGGCAGAACTGCACGATATCCCAGACGATCAGGAAGTAGCCCGCGAGCTTGAGCCGCGCGATCATCGCGAGTTCGTGCTCGAGCTGGCGGCGCGTGCGCTCGTCGATTCCGCGCGGCCATCGGTTGCGCGCGCCCGCATAGGTGAGGATCCGCAGATAGCTGTCGGCGCTCTCACCCGGCGGCAGGGGATAATCGGGGAAGCGATAGCCCATGTCCGACAGGGTGAATTCGCATCGTTCCGCGATCGCGCGGGTGGCGGCGACCGCTTCGGGCAGATCGCGGAACAGCGCCGCCATCGCGGCCGGCGGCTTCAAGTGGCGATTACTATTAACCCACAGCGCGCGGCCCGCCTCTTCGAGCGTGCGGCCCAGACGGATGCAGGTCATCACGTCGAGCAGCCGGCGATCCTCGCGACTGGCGCATACGTCGTTGCTCGCGGCGACCGGCAGATGCATCGCATCGGCCAGTGCGAAGAGCTTGCGGTTCAGCCGCTCTTCGTCGGCGTCGAGATGACGCTGCAAATCGACGTATAGATTTCCCGCGCCGAAAATTCCGCGCAGGCGATCGGCCAGCGCGCGCGGATCCTCGCCACGCATCAGCGCCCGCGCCAGCGGACTCATCACTCCGCCCGCAAGACAGATAAGGCCGCCGCCATAGCGCTCGAGGTCGCCAAGCGTGCTCCGGCCTTCGCCCTTGGCGGCGCGCAGCTTGGCGGCGGTGATCATCCGGCAGAGGTTTTTGTAGCGTGCGCGGTCGGGCACGAGGACATAGAGACGGCTGTTATCGGCAAGGGTCAGCTCCGCGCCGACGATCGGGCGGATCGCGGCGGACTTGGCGCCCTGGAAGAAGCGCGGATGCCCATAAACTCCGTCGCGATCGCCCAGCGCGAGAGCGCGGTAGCCGAGTTCCGCGGCGCGCGTCACGAGATCCTCGGGCGTCGAAGCGCCTTCAAGAAAGCTGAACGCGCTGCGCGCGCGCAATTCAACATAGTCATTCGAATAGTCAGTCATAGACACCGTCGACGAACCATCGATTCGAATTGAGTTCGCGAAACACGCGATAGACGCCTCCGTCGTCAAGCGCGAGCTCGTAGTAATCGCGCACAAACCCCGCATGCGTATCCGATCCCTCGCCCTGAAAGGGAGGCGCCGCTGGAGCGCGATTAAGATTCTGGTGTAGATGATCCGGTGCGACAGCCGCATCGGATCGACCTAACCCCTGACCCCTTCCCGCACGGGAAGGGGAACTATGAACGCCGCTTGTGCCAATGCGCTGATCGAGATCGCCGCAGGAGATTGCAGCTTGCCTGATTCCCTCCCCGATGCGGGGAGGGTGGCGGCCATCGGGCGGCGGGAGGTGCCACTGGCACTCGGTCGCTCCGGATGATTCGCCGCGCGATTCAGGATCCGTCTTCCACCATTCGCCGTCGCGGCGCCATGGGCCGGCGATCGAGACCACGCGTGCGCCCAGGTTCGCGCCGCGCACGAACTCCGGTCCCCCGCGCGAGGACATCACCTCGATCTCGAGCGCGGGCCTGAGCGCGCGGATCACAAGTTGCGCGACCGCTTGGTTGCATCCGCCGCTCTCTTCCGGCCGTGGCGGCGGAGGATCGAACGCCTCCAGCCGCACGGCTTCGGGGCGATGCGAATTCTCCGCGCTAAGCGCGCCCACGTTGCCGGGACCGCATAGCGCCGCCAGTCTTGCGATTGTGGTCGCGAGCCTGTCCGGCGCGGGCACAGGCGGCAGAAACATATCGGCCTGCGCGGGCCGCGGCGCGCGCGGCGTGACCTCGATCCGAATTGTCTCGACAGCAGCCTCTGGCGGTTCGGCTTCGAGCGTAAGATTGATAAGCGTCAAGATCGCGCGCACGTCGCAGGTGGGCGCCGCGATCGGCACGCGGCGGCTTGCGATCCGATGGTCCTCGAGTCCGAGCACGATCATCGCATCGCCCGCGCCAAACCCGCGGAGTTGAAGACGCGCGATGATCCGTTCGAGAATCGCGCGAATAACAAATCCGAGCGGCTCGAGATTATCGATCGCGTAATCGAGCTCGGCGGCCTCGGTGAAAATTTCGGCGCGCCGCCGCGCCACAATCGGACGCGAACTTCCGCCGTGCGCAAGCCGCATCAACTCGACGCCGCGGCGTCCGAGCCGGCTGCCGATCGCGTCGGGATCGAGCCGCGCCAGATCGCCGAGACGGCGCAGGCCCCATCGCGAAAACGTGGCCTCGAGCTCCGCGCCGGGATCGAGCATCTCAAGCGGCAGCCAACCTGCGAACTCGCGCTCGCGTCCGGCGTCGATCACCCGGATTCCGCCGCATCGCGCCGCCATCATGGAGATCTCGCGGCTTGCGCCGATTCCGATTGCCGCTTCCATCCCGAGTTTGCGTACGCGGCGCTGAAGCTCGGCGGCAAGCTCGGCTTCGCTTGCGAAGATTCGCCCAAGCCCCGCCAGATCGAGCCATACGCATCCGGGCTCGCCCGGCTCGACGACCGGCGAGATCGATTCCGCGGCGTCGGCTAGAGCCTGATGCGCTGAATTCTCGGCGGCGGGCGCGGGCGAGTTTACGATCAGCTTGGAGGAAATGGCGCGCGCCTGCGCCAACGTCATCCCAGCGAGAATTCCAAGCGCCCGCGCCTCGGCGGAAGCGGCAAGAATCTCGGCATGTGCGGGGGAGCTTTCGGCGAGGGCAAGGACCGCGCCTTCGAGAGCGGGATTCGCGCGCACGATCGCGGCGATCGGAAAATCAGCAACAAAGATGCATGCGATACGCGCCACGATACATCCCCGTCAGCGCGCAACGGCTGCATCTAATCCCTCGCCCTGTAGGGGAGGTGTCACTGGCACGCGGCCAGGTGAGGATCCTTCCGATGCGGCGCGTAGCGCCGCGCGATTAAGATTCTGGTGTAGATGATCCGGCGCGACCGCCGCATCGGATCGACCTAACCC
>JBOHWH010000154.1:0-60626 GCA_050736695.1 Binataceae bacterium (SeqCode)
ATTTCATACTTCAGCTAGTGTGGTGTCCTACAAATAGCTTTACATACCACAGCTAAATTCTTGAACATCGACCGCATGGAAATTGCTTTCCTGCCAAACTTCATTTGCGGGACACCACACTAGTTCAGCGTCTTCGACGCCTTGTCGAAACGGCCGGCATGCGACCTCTCAGCCTTGGCCAGCGTCTCGAACCAGTCCGCTATTTCGGGGAAGCCTTCCTCGCGGGCGTCCTTGGCCATCCCGGGGTACATGTCGGTGTACTCGAAGGTCTCGCCATGAACCGCGCTCTTGAGGTTCAGCATCGAGTCGCCGATCGGCTGATCGGTGACCGGATCGCCAACCGACTTGAGGTAGTCCAGATGCCCATGGGCATGGCCGGTCTCGCCTTCGGCGGTGTCGCGAAAGAGTCCGGCGATTTCCGGCTGTCCTTCGACATCGGCGACCTTTGCGAAATACAGATAGCGGCGATTGGCCTGGCTTTCGCCGGCAAACGCGTCTTTCAGATGCTGATGTGTTTTGGTTCCTTTCAGACTTTTCATTGGTGCCTCCTGATCGACAAAAGCGGTTGCATTTTTGGGGAATCCCAGACGGTTCGTGAGCTCAGCCGCGGCGCGCTTTCGTCTTCGCTTTCGCGCGCAGCGGGCGAGGTTTGCATCGATCGCATAGCGCAATAATTTCCAGCGATGCGCCCAGCAGCTTGAATTCGCCCAGTCCCGAGCGCCCTTCCAGCAGCTTGTCCAGCTCCGGAATCTCGATATCGCGGATGCGCCGGCATTTGATGCAGACCACGTGATGATGCGGCGTCAGGTTGCCGTCGTAGCGCGCGCTGTCATGCAGCATCGTGACTTTGCGGGCTTCCCCGACCTCGCACAGCGTTTCGAGCGTGCGATGCACCGTGGCAAGGGAGATGTGCGGATGCAGCAGGCGCACCTGCGCATAGATCGCGTCGGCGCGCGGATGCTCTCCGGATTCGAGCAACGCCTGAATGATCGCAAGGCGCTGCGGAGTCACGGCCAGCCCGCCGCGGCGGCATCGCACTGCGAACTCCTCGAGCCTGCGCGCGGCATAACCGGCGCGGCGTCCCTCACTGACCAACTGTAGTTCCATAACCCAGATGATAATTACTATCATCCAGTTATAGTTCCCGTCAAGCCCGACGCGCCTAGTCGAGCGGCGCATCGATCACGTCGTCGAAGCGCGAGTAGTCGACCGCGGCTTCTCCAAGGGGAGCAAAGGACATGATATCGGCCAGCCGTTTGCCGAACAGGATCGTTCTGGCGGTGTAGTAATGGCGTGCGTGCACGGTCTGGGAAAAAGTTTCGTCGAGTCCGGTTATCGAAACCGTGAGCCCGGCGTTGGTGCGCTCGAGCGATTCCGGCGTCGCGCCGAACAGCGGACTCGCGGTATCCACGCGATGCTGCGCGGTCCAGCTAAGTGCGAACAATGCGCTGCGCTCGCGCTGCATCGCCAGGTCGTACCATCGCCGTATGGTTTCGCCTTCCGCGGTTATTTCGATCCGCGTCAGCGCGACATGCATCTGCGCCTCGACGATGCGGTTCGCGCGCAGATTGGCGGTCCGGAACATCAAGGTGGTCGCACCGTCGCGGCGCGAAATTACCGCAAAGGCGCTGAACCGCACCCGCGCGCTCGGCAACGAGAATTTCGCGAACACCAACCCGGTCATCATCGCCAGCCCGACCAATCCGAACAGCGCTTCGAACGACATCACGGCGTTGGACAGAAACGTCGTCGGCGTCATCCGGCCGTAGCCGATCGTCGCCATGGTCTGCACGCTGAAAAAAAACATATCGAAAAATGAGCCGGGCCGCGTGCCGCCGACTCCGCCGTCGATCCAATAGATCAGCGCGAAGATCGAGTTGGCGATCACGTACGCGCCCAGGATGTACCCGAGCAGCGCAGGCCATGAGGAGGTCAGCAAGTGATGATAGAGATCGGTGAAGAACGAGGTGTTGCCGCCGCTGGTGCGCAGCGTCCCATCGATCGACATCCTGCGGAGTTCGCCGGAGCGCTTCATGCGTGGCTAGCGCGCGAAGGCGGCACGCAGAGCGGCGCTGGCCTGGGCGAGACCCTGCTTGCCCTTGTCCAGCAGGTCCGCGAAGCTGATGAAGCCGTGCGTCACGCCGTCGTAGCGCGTGGCCGTGACCTGCACGCCGGCCTTGCGCATCTGGGCGGCGTAAGCCTCGCCCTCGTCACGCAGCGGATCGTGGCTGGCGGTCAGGACGATCGCGGGCGGCAGGCCCGCAAGATTCGCCGCCATGTTGGGACAGGCGAGCGGATTTTTCGCGTCGGCGGGACTGTCCAGATAATGATTCCAGAACCACTCCATGTCGGCGCGCGAGAGCACGAAGCCGTCGGCGGCGAACTCGCGCTGGGAAGGTGTGTCGTTGGCAGCGGAGATCGCGGGATAGAACAGCACCTGCAGGCATAGCCGCGGACCGCCGCGATCGCGCGCCATCAGCGCAACCACCGTCGCCAGATTGCCGCCGGCGCTGTCTCCGCCCACTGCGACAGCATTCGCGTTTCCGCCGAGCGCGGCGGCGTTGGCGGCGGCCCATTTGGTCGCGGCGTAGCAATCTTCGGGAGCGGCCGGAAACTTATGCTCCGGCGCAAGCCGGTAATCGACCGCGACCACGACGCCTCCGGCTCCGTTGGCCAGATTGCGGCACACGATGTCGTGGGTTTCAAGATTGCCGAGCACCCATCCGCCGCCGTGGAAGTACATCAGGATACCCATCGGAGTGCGCGCTTCGGCGGGAGTGTAGATGCGGATCGGAATCAATCCATGCGGACCCGGAATCGTGCGATCCTCGTCGCTGTAAACCTCGGGCGGCACCCCCGGGCTCGCTTGCAGAAGCGCCATCATCTTGTCGCGCGCCTGCTCCGCCGTCTCCGAGCGCAGGAACATCGGACCGTCGGCATTTGCAGCATCGAGAAAAGCCTTCATCTGAGGGTCGAGCGCCACCGTCATCGCGATCTCCTTCCAAACCGCGCGCATCCGGCACCCGCGCGGCAGCGATAGTCATCAATGAGGTTAAAGGACGCGCTGTCCGGATCGCAAACCCGAATTCCGCTCACAACTCGGCGCGGCGCAGGCGCAGAGCGTTTCCGATCACCGACACCGAGCTCAGGCTCATCGCGGCGCTCGCGATAATCGGGCTCAGCAGCAATCCAAAGAACGGATACAACACGCCGGCCGCGATCGGCACGCCGAGCACATTGTAGATGAACGCGAAGAACAGGTTCTGCCTGATGTTGCGCATGGTCGCGCGCGACAGCCGGCGCGCCTTCACAATTCCGCGCAAGTCGCCGCGCACCAGCGTCACGCCCGCGCTCTCCATCGCGACGTCGGTGCCGGTGCCCATCGCGATCCCGACCTGCGCCTGCGCCAGGGCGGGCGCGTCGTTGATTCCGTCCCCCGCCATCGCGACGATACGGCCCTCGGCCTGAAGGCGTTTGACCTCGGCGGCTTTTCCGTCGGGAAGAACCTCGGCGCGAAATTCATCGATCCCGGCTTTCGCCGCGACCACGGCCGCCGTCGCACGATTGTCTCCGGTCAGCATCACGATCCGGATTCCATCGGCATGGAGCGCGCGCACGGCCTCGATCGTCGTGTCCTTTAGCGGATCGGCGACGCCGATCGCGCCGGCGGAATGCGCGTCGAGCGCGATCAGCATGACCGTCTGCCCGTCGCGGCGAAGTTCGCCGGCACGCGTCTCGAGCTCCGATACGTCGATCCCGAGCTCGGCGAACAGGGCGGCGTTGCCGAGCGCAAGGTTGCGTCCAGAGACGACACCCGTCACGCCCTTTCCCGCAATCGCGCGAAAGCTCGAGGCTTCTTCCAGCGCAAGCCCACGCTCGGCGGCGCCGGCGACGATCGCGGCGGCCAGAGGATGCTCGCTGCCACGCTCGAGACTCGCGGCGAGCCGCAGCATTTCCTTCTCATCCCCGGAGCCGAGCGCGATCACCTGCGCAACGTGCGGACGGCCAACGGTCAGCGTTCCGGTCTTGTCGATCAGGAGGGTATCGACCTTTTCGAGAACCTCGAGCGCCTCGGCGTTGCGCACCAGCACGCCTTCGCCCGCGCCGCGTCCGGTTCCGACCATGATTGCCATCGGAGTGGCGAGTCCGAGCGCGCACGGGCAGGCGATAATCAGGACCGCGACGGCGTTGACGATCGCGTGGCCCAGGCCGGCGCCCACGGCGAACCACACGACAAATGTGACCACAGCGACAGCGACCACGCTCGGCACGAAGAGGGCCGATACGCGATCGGCCAGGCGCTGAATCGGCGCGCGGCTGCGCTGCGCCGCCGCAACCATCTGCACGATTTGCGCGAGCAGCGTTTCGGCGCCAACGCGCTCCGCGCGCATCACGAAGCTTCCGGTGGCGTTCACGGTCGCGCCGATCACGCGGTCACCGGTTTTCTTTTCGACCGGAATCGGCTCTCCGGTGATCATCGATTCGTCGATCGCGCTGCCGCCCTCGAGCACGAGTCCATCGACGGGAATTTTTTCGCCCGGGCGTACGCGCAGCCGATCGCCCGGATGCACCTCGTCCAGCGGCACATCGGATTCGGATCCGTCATCGGCGATCCGGCGCGCGGTCCGCGGCGCCAAGCCGAGCAGCGCCCGAATAGCGCCGCTGGTGCGGCTACGTGCGCGCAGTTCGAGCACCTGGCCGAGCAGGACCAGGACCGTGATCATCGCAGCGGCTTCGAAATAACTCGGAATCATTCCATGCGCGTCGCGCATCGCGGCGGGAAAGACTTCCGGAAAGATCGTCGCTGCAAGACTGTAGCCGTATGCCACTCCGACTCCGCTTGCGATCAGCGTGAACATATTGAGATTTAGCGATCGAAGCGAAGCATACCCGCGCTCGAAGAATACCGCGCCCGCCCAGACCACGACCGGAGTCGCCAGCGCGAGCATCAGCCATGGCGCGACCGCGATCGGAACAACCGCGGCGACCAACGCCTTGGGCAGCATATCGAGCGCGGAGATCGGAATCGTCAGCGCGAGCGCAACCCAGAAGCGAAGCGTCATGTAAGCGAGCTCGGGATTTTCCTCCTCGGGACCCGGCCGCGGCGAAATCGGCTCCAGCGCCATCCCGCAGATCGGGCAGGCGCCCGGCGCGTCGCGCACGATCTGCGGATGCATCGGGCAGGTGTATTGCGCGCCGGGCGGCGCGGTGGCGGCGTGGGCCGCGGACTTCTGCCCGGGCGCCATTGCCGCATCGGCGGCGAACTCCGCCGGATGCGCCTTGAACATGGCTACGCACTTGTCGTTGCAGAAGTAGTACGGGGTTCCGGCATGCACGACGACGCGGCCGCTCGTAGCGGTATCGACTTCCATCCCGCAGACCGGATCGATCGCAATCGCCGGCGTCACGATAGGCGCGCCTCCCCCGGAGTGCGACCCGTGATGTGAATGCTCCATTAGCACGACCTCAGGGTTTTGATGTACTCCCTGCCAGTATGGTACTCTCCGAGAGTACCCGGAGCAAAAGAGGAAATCACGATGCCTGAGGCCAAAGCGTTACCATCTTCGCGGGCGAAGAAGAAATCCAATCCCCGGTCCCTGCCGCTCAAGCGCGACCTGGCCGAGCGGCTGGAGCGCGCCGAGGGCCAGTTGCGCGGCATCCAGCGCATGCTCGGCGAAGATGCTTACTGTATCGACGTGCTGCAGCAAGTCTCCGCGGTGCGGCGCGCCCTGGACCGGCTCGCGCTGCTGCTGGTCCGCGACCATCTTGAGAGCTGCGTGAGTGACGCGATCATGCATCGCGACGCAAACTCAAAAATCAAAGAACTCGTCGAGACCCTGGACCGATTTCTGGCGTGAACGGATCCGTGGAAATCTCTCGTCCACCGCCGCGCTCGCGGCTGGGCGCGGAAATCGGCGCGTTGGTTTACATCGCGATTATCGCGCAGGTGGCGACTGCGACCGGCGCGTTTTACGTGATGTTCCCGGAATTGGGCGCGCTGTCACACGACGTCTTGACGCGGCCGCACGGAAAATGGGCCTGCGCGCCGCTTTTGCTGGCCGTCACGCCGGTAGTGACCGCGATCATCGGAATCATCTTCACCCGCACCATGCCGTACGGATTTATCTCCGTGATGCTGACCGTCGGAGGAGCCTTGGCGGTAATCGCCGCACTGCGTTCCCCGATCGCTCCCGCGATTTCGGCGGGATTGCTGCCGTTGGTCCTCGGCATCAAGAGCTGGTGGTATCCGCCCGGAATACTATTCGGCACCGCGCTGCTGGTCGCGCTCTCGGCTGGATGGAACATCCTCGAACGACGCGGCGAACCATCGCGACTCGACGACGAGGTCCCTGCCGCCGATGCGGACGCTCGCGACGCACTCGAGCTTACGCCGCCGGGACTGCGATGGCTCGGCGCGCTGCTGATATTCGTCGCACTGGCGATGATCGCGGTCGATCTCACCGGCCTGCGTTTCATCCTGTTCCCGCCGCTGGTGGTGATCGGTTACGAGATGCTCGGGCATCCGGATATTTGTCCGTGGGCGCGGCGTCCGCTGACGTTGCCGCTCGCCTGCTTTCTGACCGCGGCTGGAGGTCTCTTCTGCCTTCGGGTATTCGGACCGAACGCGGCCGCTGCGGCGAGCGCGATGCTATGGGGTATCGCGGTTCTGCGATTCTTCGACTTGCACATTCCGCCCGCACTGGCGATCGCTCTGTTGCCGATGGTGATGGACCATCCGACGATCTGGTATCCGATCTCAGTGGGAATCGGAACCGCGATGTTGACGCTTTGGTTTCTTAACTACGCGCGGCTCTTCGACGCGGCTGTGCGGGGTGCGTCGCGTGCAAGAGCTATCGCGGCGCGGAAACCCAGCACGAGCTGAGACTCGCAAGCGCTATTGCGGGACCGGGATGAACTGCGCGCGCCATCGGGCGCGGAACCACGGATCGCCGTCGCGCGTGCCGTACACGCTCGCGGCTACCGACATCGAGCCTTTATCTATCCGGCAATCCAGCATCGTGATTTCATCAACGTGAAACGTTGCGCCGCTTGCGCCCGCTTCGACGCGAAACTCGTCGAACGCCAGCCGCGAGCGCATCCGCGCGTAAACTCGCCCGTCGGTCGCGAGCGGATCGACTTGGCCGTGCGCATGAATGATCTTTTCGGTCGGCGCGACTCCAGTTTCGCTGAAAGTCAGCTTGAAGGGTCCGTCGCCGATTCTTTTGTAGCAAAGCCTGTAGGTCTTGGGCGTCCAGTACCCGACCTTGTGCGCGCCGGGCAACCGTTCGAGCGTGTCGAGCGTGTTGACCCGCCCCTGCCAGCATCCGTGAAACACCGCCGGCAGAACGGGCGCCGTTTGCGTGACCATCGCTGGCGCTGCGATCGGCGGCGGTACGGCCGGCGCGGCGGACGGCGCGGGCGCGAGCTGCAGAGTGTCTCCGCCCGGTTGCGCCTGCGGCGCCGCTGTCGATTGCGCGCGCGGCGTGAAGCGGGGCGCATTCTGCTGGCCGCCGGGCATCGGCACCTGCATCATTTGCGCGGTCGCGGCGCCGGTCGTGACGGCCACAATCAAACCGGCCGCTGCTCCAATACGCATGACAATCCGAATCATCTGAAGCAGCATAAACTCGCGGGCGCGATGCGGATGGACCCGCAAATCCTGCGCATATACGATTCTGACATCCGCATTCGATGGCGTCATCAATGAATGAGAAGCCTTACAACTTCGAAACCGCGTGGTCTGAATCGCAGGTTCCCGCAACCGGCCGCCGCGCCGAGGCGCATCGAATCGCGAACGCGATGCGCCGCGTGATCGATCATCTGGTACAGGTTGCCGCTCCCGAAGAAGATCTTCGCGCCGCCGCCGAGGCACTGGAGAAATATGCCGATCGCCTGGCTAGCTACCCGACCACGCGCGTGTACGAAGGCTGGTCGGAGGCGGCCAACGCGGGCGACACGCACGTATTTTTCGATCACAGCCCGCTAATCGGGATAGCCAATCCGCTCGCACCGCCAATTCGTCTTGCGGTAATCGGTGACCGGGTCGAGGGGCGCGTTACTTTCGGCGTTGCGTACGAAGGACCTCCCGGCCACGTTCACGGCGGCTATCTTGCCGCGGCGTTTGACGAGGTGCTCGGGATGACGCAGTCGCTGACCGGAAATCCCGGGATGACCGGCACGCTCACCGTGCGCTACCGGCGCCCGACTCCGCTGCTCAAGGAGCTGGTGTTCGAGGCACGCGTCGATCGGGTCGAGGGGCGCAAGATTTACACGCTCGGAACCGTCTCCTGCGAGGGCAAGCTGACCGCCGAGGCTGAGGGTCTGTTTATCGCGGTCGGCCACGAACGGTTCATGGCGATGGCGTCGAAGTTCACCCAAGACGACTGAGGTTTTTTGATTCCAGTCTTGCGGCTTATTTGGATCGCCCAATCCGGATTCCTGAAATCGTGAGCTCATGAAACAGAGTTCCGCCATCTGCGCCCTTGCCGGCATTGCCGTTGCCATTGCCATCAGCGTCACCCTCGAAAAAGATCCGGGAGTCTGGATCGCAATCGGCGCGGCGGTCGGGCTGGTGCTCGGCGGAGCCGTTGGGCGCGGACGAAGCCTGAAAGTCTAATCAGTCGGGCCGGATCAATCCGGACAGGCCCGCGAACAACAGTGGCGTCAGGATCCATCCGGCAAGGATGTGCACCCACAGGTACCATCGCAGTATCGTTGCCGTAAGCACTCCCGAATCGGCGGAATCAGATCTGTGCGCACGGGTTGCATGATGGCGTATGTTCGGGCGCCAGAACGTGCCCTGATAAAGATCCACCACCGGCAGAAAATTTTCGAGCGAATAGACCAACGCGTTGAACGGCGGATAGTGCGGCGGCGTGTCGCCCGATTCGGCGAACGCCCGGTACGCCTCGATCTCGGTCGGCGTAATCACCCGCATCCGATAGCCGGCGCCGAATAGAATCGCGCCCAGGATCACGAAGCCCGCGATCCACCACAGCGCGCGCAGCGGCCTGTAGCCGTAACCGATGGTGGCTTCCAGAATCACGTTCCACAGGCTCTCGCCCACGCTCATGTGGCCGAAACGCCGCTGCGCGACGCGCTGCGCGATCAGCACATCAACCGCGCCTTCGTCGCGTCCCTCTTCGCGCAGCACTTGAGCGAGCTGCCGGTACGGGCGCGGGCGGTATCCGGCGGGCTGCAGCGCGAGCCACTGCAGGCGTTCGCCGGCGGTCGCGGGCCCGCCGATTATCGCGGCATAAACGAATCCGTCAACATCAAGGTTTCCCTCCGCCGGCCAACTCTCGCGATCGTCGTACAGCGACTGCGCGGTGGTATCGGCGAGATCGAGAATCGTATGCGGCGTACGCGAGATTCCATCCCAATAGAGCGGCCCGGAAATCTGCACGCGCTCGGCGTCGAGGCCGTTTGCGCCGGTGCCGAAAAACCTCGCGTCCTTGAAGCTCAGCGATTGGCCGATGCGTGCGAGGCGAAAATCAACCATCCCATCGGTCGCGAAGCCTTGATCGAATTCCGCGTCGCCGCCGATGCGCGCCTCCTGGGCGGAGATTGAATCGGTATCGGCGCCGCTAACGTGCGCGCCCGACAGATCAAGGCTGCCGCCGATCTTCGTGCGAAAAAGACTCACCCCGGCGTAGATCCCAAATCGCAGCTCCAGATCGCCTTCGATCGTTCCGAGATCGGCGCTGACGGGACCGGTGCGGCTGCCGCGCAGATCGAGCGCGCGCAGGTTCGAATTCGACGCGTCAATTCCGTCGGGAATGTAACATTGTAAGAGCGTGATCGGCTTGTCGATTTTCAGAAAAGAAAAATCCAGCCGTCCGAGGATTCGCGCGGCGGCGATTCCAAGCCCGCTCTGATCCATCAGCACTTTCGCCTGCGGATCGTTGTAGAGCCATCGCACGATATCGGCGCGGACACTGCGTTCGGGGCCCCATTTCTGCGCGTGGGCAACGTCGTTGCCTGCGCTGTCGGCGCTTCCACCGGGCCCGAGCCATTTGAGCTCGCGCTGCGGCGCCGCTCGCACCGCCATCCGCTCGGCAGCGCTCAGAGCGCCGAAGCGCTCGGCCGCCAGATGTTCCAAACGATCGGCGGCGGCGGTCATAGGATCCTGTGCCGTGCCGAGCGCAGTTTGCCCGGACGCCGCAAGCGCGTGACTCGCCGCGGCGGCGCAAATCATCGCGGCTACGATCGATGCGAATACGAATGCTAATTTTGGTTTACGCAAAACCGATGAGCCGATCACGCGGCAACCATCGCGAGCCATCGGCGCCCGAGTCGCGTTTGAGCCTCCGCACCGGCGTATGTGTTTAACGCTGCGGCCGCTTCGCGTTTACGTCCGGACTTGGCGAGGCTCATGAAATGCGATTCGTGGAAGACGCCGCGCTGCTCGTCGCTGCCGCCGCCGATCGCGAGCTCCGGCAGAATCGCGCCGAGCTCCGCCGCCGCGCGATCGAAGTCGCCGCGCGCATACGCGACGCATCCGCGCGCCTCGGCCAGACCGACGCGCATCCACACATGCGCGGAAGCGGCGCTCTGGCGTTCGGCGTAACGGCGCATTTCGTCGAGCGCTCGATCGACCTCGGCCGACTCACCCGCGCGTTCGAGCGCGAACAGATAAATCGCGTTCAGAAATGGAAACACCTGCTCGTGCGCCTTGTCACGAACGCGCGGCGCAATTTCGCGCCAGCGCGCGCCCACCTCGCCTCCGGCCAGCTCGACGTACCACAAGAGCAGGATCGCGTCAGTGTGCTCGACCACGGCGTCGGGCTGAAAACCCCAGATATGCCGGCGATACGCGTCGAGCACGCGGTCGAAATCGAGTTCGGTCCGATAGAGCGTCGCCAGATGAAACGTGTTGTGCGACTGGATGTACTGCCCAAAGCGATTCCAGGTGGGTGCGTAACACTCCATCGCGGCGATCCCTTCGGTGACCCGCGAGTCGCCGGCCCATACGTGCGCAAGGCAATGCTGCGCCCACATCGTGAGCGGATCCTGCTCGAGCGCCTTGATCGAAATCTCTTCGGCTCGTCCTCGCAACGCATTGAGCTCGCACGCAAACGCGAGCATGGCTTGCGCGTGGCTCGAATCACGATTCGCAGGCGCGATCTTCTCCATGAAACTGAGCTGGCGCGCGGCCAGCCCGGTTTCGAAGAAATGAAACTCCGCGATTTTCGCCGCGATCAGATCGCGTGGCCATCGCTCGGCGATCTGCTCATACAATCCAAGCGCGCGCGCGAAGTCGCCGTCGCATCCCGCGCCAACCGCATCGATGAAAATTCGCTCGCGCCCGGTCAGATCGCCCATACGTTCGCGCGCCCGCGCGAGGTACGGATTTGCGCGGCGCGCCTGTTCTGTCGATTGCGACAAGGCGAACAGCGAGGCGGCGTAGGCCTGCAGCATCGCGCAGTCGCGATCCGCGCCGGCTGCGGCGAGGATGCCGTCCATTCCGGATTTCAGCGCGAGTGCGGCGTCGGCGAAGCGATCGATCGCGGCGATCGCATCGCCGGAGTTTGTGGTGACCGAAAGGCCGCGCGAATCGATTTTCATGACAGCTTGCCAAACGGTCCCGGGGACCGCGATTTCCATGAGGATAGCCAGCACTCGGCGTTTATGCTACCATCGGGGCATCTGGTTCCTTTTTGGAGGCGCTCGCGCAAACACCCATGTTGGCCGTCGAACGTAATAAGGCTGTGCCGGCTCGCGGGTGCGCGTTCCTTCTGCTTCCTGCCCATTAAGTCGCATCAGAAACAGAAATTGAAAGGCGGCCCCGGGTGCATCGCGCATCCAGAGCCGCCTTTTTTATTTTTTCGCCGCGCGAAATCTTTTCGCGGCCATCAACTGACCGCCGACCCGGCAACGACCGACAGGAGACGATCCAAATGCTGGTTGAAGTAAATCATCTGACCAAACGCTTCGGAACTTTCATCGCCGTGGAGGACGTCAGCTTCGGCATCGAGCAGGGCGAGATTATCGGGATGCTCGGGCCCAACGGCGCGGGCAAGACTACGACCATCCACATGATCCTGGGATTGATCGCGCCCAGCGCCGGCGAGGTGCGGATTTTCGGTCACGATATCCGGACGCATCGCGAGGAGATTCTGCAGGAGATCAACTTCACCTCGCCATACGTGGCGCTGCCCTATCGGCTGACGGTGCTCGAGAACCTGCTGGTGTTCGCGCGGATCTACAACGTGCCGCGCCGGCGCGAAAAGATCGACAGCCTGCTCGAGATGTTCGGGATAACCGGGCTGCGCGACAAACCCGTGGCGCGCCTGTCCTCGGGCGAGAACACGCGCGTGGGCCTGGCCAAGGCGATGCTCAATGATCCGCGCCTGTTGTTGCTCGACGAGCCGACGGCGTACCTCGACCCGGAGATCGCGTATCAGGTGAAGGAAATGATGATGCGTATTCAGCGCGAGCGCGGCACCACCATCCTGTACACCTCGCACAACATGGCCGAGGTCGAGCAGATGTGCGGCAGAATCGTATTTCTGAATCACGGCCGCGTGATTGCGCAGGGCAGTCCGATCCAGATCACGCAAGCGATTCTCAAAGAAGAGCGCGATGAACCCGCGCTCGAAGAAGTCTTCCTGCGCATCGTGCGGGAAAGGATTAGCGCATGAAACTGTATCGCGTAAACGCGGTGATCGTTCGCCATCTCTATGAGACGCGGCGCAACATCGATCGCTTCATGGACATGGTTTACTGGCCGGTGCTGGATATCATCCTGTGGGGCTTCTTCACCATCTACCTGAGCGGTAATCGGCTGCGTCCCGGCCTGATTAGCTTTCTGCTCGGCGCGGTAATCCTGTGGGGAATATTCTTCGCGTTCCAGCGCGACATGACGGTCGGGTTTCTCGACGAGATCTGGGCGCGCAACATGATCAACCTGTTCTCCTCGCCGCTGACCGTATGGGAGTACATCACGGGGCTGATCTGCGTGAATCTGGTGAAAACGCTGGTCGGCTTTACGTGCGCCAGCGCAATCGCGATCGCGGCGTACAAGTTCGATATCGTGCCGTACCTGCGCGCGTTCCTGCCCTTCATACTGATCCTGGTCCTGTTCGCGTTCGCGGTCGGAATCATCATGGCGGGGCTGATCGTGCGCTACACGACGCGGGTCCAGACGCTGGCGTGGAGCTTCGCCGGCCTGCTGAACCCGGTGTCGTGCGTGCTGTATCCGGTCAAATCGCTGCCGCGATCTCTGCGCGCGATCGCATGGGTCCTGCCGACGACGCATTCGTTCGAAGGGATGCGCCAGATCCTGGCCGGCGGCGGATTCTCACCAGTGCATTTCTGGTGGGGGATGGGCCTGAACGCAAGTTATTTCACCGCGGCCGTCCTGTTCTTCAACTGGATCTTCGCCTCCGCCCGCAAAAAGGGCTTGCTGGTGAAAGTCGAGTAGCGCGCGCGACCGCAAATTGAATCTCGCCCTGGTTCATCGACGCGGCATCTCCACTGCTCCGGCCGCGTAGGCGACCGATGCCGAAGAGGTCAGCAGCTCGGCGGTCGATTGGACCATCGTCAGGCGCGCGTTCGCGAGCGCCGTGTCGGCGGTCAGAAGCTCTACGATTGTGCTTAGCCCCTGCCGGTAGGTCTCGAGATTGTCGTTGTATGATTCCTGCGCGGCGGCCAGCAGCGCCTGCGCGAACTGATATTTCTTGACCGCGGTTTGGAAGTCGTAATACGAGCGCCAGACTTCGGCGATCGTCTCGATCTCGAGCGATTTAACGCTTTCGAGCTCCGCCTTGCGGTTCGCTTCGGTGCGGCGGTCGTCGTCCAGGCGGCTGAAGCCGGTGAAGATGTCCCATCTCAGGGTGAGCAACGCCGCGTATTGCGGCGACGCGCTCTGGATCACGTTGGAATTGTTAAAGTTGTACGACCATGCTTGTTCGCTGTAGTCGGCGTCCGCCGTCAGCACCGGATACCACTCGGCGTGCGAGCGCTTTGCGGCCGCCTCGCTCGCGCGATATTTTGCCGCCTCGGCCTCGAGGTCAGGGCGCTCGCGCACCGCGGCGGCGATCAATTGCTCGACCTCCTTGCCGAGCGACTTCGGCACCGGCTGATTATCGAGGCTCTGGATTTCCAGCGGCTCGTCGGCTGCGACTCCGACCGCGACCGCCAGCCCGGCGCGCGAATCGTTGACGAGGGTGTGCGCGCTTTCGAGCTCGAACTCGGCCTGCGCCTCGCGTTCGCGTGCAAGCAGGCGAGCGGGCTCGGTCGCGAGGCCCAAATTGACGCGGCGCGAGACCGCCTCCAGGTCCGTGCGCGCCAGCTCCACGTTCTGAGTCGCAGCCTGCACGGCGGCCTGCGCGGCGGCGAGCGAGTAGTAGCTGCTCTGCACCTGGAACACTACCGTCTGCATCGTGCGATTAAATCCAAAATTCGCCGCCGCAAGCTCTTGCCGCGCGAGTTCGGAATCCGCGCTCCTTCGTCCGAAATCGAGCAGAGTGTATGTCAGCTCGCCCATCGGCGAGGCTGACCATTGCTTGATCACGGCAGGCCCCGGATTGATCTGGAACAGCAGGCGGTTGTAGCCGCCGCCCGCCTCGAAGCTCGCGTGCGGATAATACGGCGCCTGCGCGATTCCGTACGCCGCCGCCGCCGCGCGCGCCGATTGCCATGATTGGCGCGTGCTCGGATTCAGCCGCAGCGCCAGATCGATAAGCCGCGGCAGGTCGTAATGCGAAGCACCGGCCGCCGAATGGTCCTCGGACGCCGCCTGCGCGATCTCCTGAGTCACCATCGCAACGTGATACTGCGCCTCGGCCCGCGCGGCCGGGGTCCATTGCCGATCGGCCGCAACCGGCGAGTACAGATCGGGCGTGATCTCTGGCCGCTCAGCGTAACGAGCGCATCCCGCGATTGCAGCCGATGCGGCCAGCATCAGCACCATCGCGCGAATCGAAATTCTCGCGCACGGAGGTTTGCCGCGCGGCGGCGCGCAGCGATGGAAATAGCTCGGGCGAAGGTGAGAATCCGGGACAGTGTTGACGTGCATAGAGCCCCCGAAATTGATGCTGCCAGATCCGCCGGCCGGTCTATCCGGTTCGCGGTCGGCACAAGCCTAGCCCGCGGACGCGGCGAAATCGCGCCGATCGACGAATAATTTTTCCTGGTCCGGCGCTGATGCTTGTGCGCGATCGGGCGCGTAGAATCTTTTGCGCATGAATCGTAGAGCACGACTGACCCCGGTCCGAGTGGCGGCGGCGGCCGCAATATGCACGGCGGCGGGATGCGATCCTATCGTCAATATCGCGGGTGCGAATTTCCCGAGCTGGCTGGTCGCCGCGATCGTAGGCGCGATACTGGCCGCGCTCGCGCGTCCGATCTTCGTCGCGGTTGGCCTGGAGCGGTATCTGTGGCCGCTGCCGGCGGTTTATGCGAGCCTTGCGGTGCTGCTCGGATGCATCTTCTGGATGATTTTCTTCAACCGGGTGTAAGGACGGCGCGGTGGCTCCAGGAGATGACGCAACGGCCGATAGTCCAGCGCTGAAAGCGATCGGAAGATTGCTCAGCGCCGGGATAATCATCGCCGCGATTATCGCACTCGTCTTCGTCACGCGGCTTTATTACATCTATCCGCGCACCGACGACGCCTACGTCCGCGCCAACATAATCGGGGTCGCGCCGCACGTCAGCGGACCGATTATCAAGCTCCCGATCGTCGACAACCAGCACGTTCGTAAGGGCGATATGCTGTTCATCGTCGATCCGCGTCCGTACCAGGCAACGCTCGATGCGCTGGTCGCCAAGCTCCAGTTGACGAATTTGCAAATCAATGGATTGAACGACGCGATTCGCGCCGCGTCGTCCGAGCAGAAGCGGCGTGAGGCCGACCTGGCATACGCGCGCCAGTATCTGCATCGTATCGAACCGTTGCTGGACAAGCGTTACGTCACCGCCAACGACGTCTTCGATGCGCGCAGCAAGCTGCGTGCGGCTGAAGCCGGGGTCGAAAATGCGCGCTCGACCGTCAGCCAGGCGCAGAGCGAACTGGGCCAATACGGCGATATCAACGCGCGGCGCAAGCAGGCCGAGGCGGAGGTTACCGACGCGCGCCTGAATGTTAATTATTGCTACGTCCGCGCCCCGTTCGACGGCTACGTGACCAATCTGAATATCGCGGTGGGGCAGTACGGTAACGAGGGCAAGGACGTGCTGAACCTGGTCGATAACCGGGTCTGGTACGTGGTAGCGAATTTCCGCGAAAACTTTCTCGGCAACATCCGCCCCGGAATGACCGCGCAGATTTATCTGCTCAGCTACCCGAATCATCCCTTTCGCGGCGTCGTGCAGGGCGTCGGATGGGCGCTCTATCAGCAAAACGGCGCCAGCGTCGAAGGACTTCCGCAGGTCGAGCCGACGCTCAACTGGGTGCGCCTGTCACAGCGTTTTCCGGTGCGGATCACGCTCGATCAAAGCAACCCGAACTTCCCGCTGCGCACCGGCCAGACCGCGGTCGTTACGATTCAAGGTTTTCGCTAGCGATGGCGGCGGCGCCGGGCATAGAGCCTCGCATGCGATCGCGGCTTGGCGGACTGGCCGCTGGCGGTGCGCGCCGGATCACGCACGGCGTGGATTGGCTGTTCAGCTCGCTCGTGCTTGATCTCGAGGCGCATCCGCGGCGCCTTCGCACCGCTGTCCGCACCGGATTCATTTGTGCGCTCGGATTCGGCTTGATGGCGGCGGCGCATGTCGATGCGCTCCTGGGGCCATACGTGCTGTGGATCGTGGCGTCATCGGGAGGCGCGATGATCACGCCGTTTAAGGCGCTGCGATTTGTCCTCGTGATCGGCGCGGGACTCGCGTTATCGGTTCCGCTCGCGGGGCAGCTTTCAGAGGCGCCGTGGCTGATGCTTCCGTTTCTGTTCATTGCCGCGTTTGGATTTCGCTATACGGTCTCGGCGCTGCGGCTGCCTTACGCATGGATAATCGTTGAGATCACTTTTCTGACGTCGTTCTACCTGGTGATATTCGACCCGCATAATTTTGGAGTCGAAGTGGCTTCAACATTCGGCGGCGTGGTTATCAGCGTTATTCTGATTGCGCTGTTCGACCTGGTGCTGTGGCCCAATCCCGCGGACGCGGAGCTGCTCATGATGCTCGGGCACAGCCTTGCGCGCACCCGCGCGCGGCTCGACATAGCGGCGACCGCGTATTTCGCGCCGCCGGGTACGTCGCGCGTACAGATGCCCGGATTTCTCTCTGACATGCCCGCGCATCTGGCGCTGCTCGACCGCGCCGTCAAGGAAGGCGCCACGCCCCAGCGGCGAGCAGTGTTGCTGGGCGCGATCACGCTGGTCGAGCGGCTGCATATCGCAGTCGATAGCCTGACCGTCGCCGCGCTCGATCCCCTGCCGCAGGTTGCGCGCACGATGCTGCAGCCGGAAATCGAAGCGGCGGTGCGCTCGCTCGACGCGGCTTTTGACGAGCGCGCGGCCGAACGCGCGCGTGGCGAGATTTCCTATGGCGAGAACAGCGCCAGCCCCGCGATTGCCAACGTGCGTCTCGCGATCGACGCGATCGAGGCGCGAATTACGCAGGTCCGGCCGGCGTTGCTCGCGGCGTCCACCCCGGCCGAAGCCGCCAATATGGGTTCGTTTGCCGACGGGTTGCGACAGACCGCGGTTCTGCTCATCCATGGCCTCGAAGAACCATGGCTGTCCGATGCGGTCGCGATGCCGCCACCGACTCATGAGCTCGACCCTGCGCTAGTCCGCTACTCGCTCAAGGTCGCGCTCGCGATCGTAATCGGGTTTGCGATTGGCGTCACGAGCCATCGCGCAGATCTCTCGGTGATTATCACCACCGTCATTATTGCGGGATTGCCGACCTATGGCGCGACGCTTAACAAGATGCTCTTGCGGCTGGGCGGCAACGCCTGTGGCGGCGCACTCGCTCTGATGGCGATCGTCATCGTGACGCCCAACTTTGAGACCGTTACGGTCTATATGCTGGTCACCTTCATGGCATTGTTCGCGGCGGATTACCTGGGCCTCGGCAATGGGCAACTGGCATACGCCGGCCGCCAGATGGGCAGCGCGTTCGTGTTCACGTGGGCCGGAATCAGTCCGAGCGAGGCGATCACGACTCCGCTTTATCGCGTCTGGGGAATCATGCTTGCGATGGCGGTGCTGACCGCGGTGTTCATCCTGCTATGGCCGGAATATTCGAGCGACTCGCTGCTGCCCCGGCTGCGGAAGATCCTGCACGCGACCCTCGACCTGATGCCCGGCGGCGCGGCCGCTACCTCGGTCCGGAAAATCCACGAAACCGGCGGCGGCATCACACGCCAACTCACGGAACTGCTCGGGGTCGCGGACGATGCGCGTATCGAGGGACGGGCGAGCAGAATCGATCCTGATGCGGCGGTCAACGCTTCGGGCACGCTGCGGCGCATCGCGCATCGCTTGGGCGCGATCAGCCGCGAGCGAATCGAAACGCCGCTACCCGCGCTATCCGCGCCAACCCAGGCCGCCCGCGACCGGACGCTGGCCGCGATGCGTGCGCGGCTTCAATCATGGCGTGATCATTTTGACGGTCCGAACTGCCGCGGCAGCCGCGCGGCGCTCGCAATCGCGAACAGTCACGCACCGGGCCAGATCGAATCCCCGCTGAACGACTTCACTCAAAGTGTCGGCGCTGGCGGCTTCGCGCAACTCGCCGCGTGGCAAACGCCAATGCGGCTCGAGCTAATGTCCGAGATCTCGTCGCTCAGGCGCGTGGCGCAATTGTTCGCGGAACTGGACGATGAACTCTCGCACGTCGCGGCCGCTCGCGGCACTGCGCTTCCAGAGACAGCTCGCGCAAGCGCCTGGCGCGGAAGCGCTTAGGCGTGAGGCGCGGAGCCCGCGGGATATTTTATCAGTTTGCGGTCGTCGTCATCGGCGACGACCGGATGCCGCAGGCATTCGCCCGCGAGCCATCGATTGGTCACGTCGTCAGAGAGCGCCGCGCCTTGTGCATCCACCGCCCAAGTGCGGCGATTGATGGTGTTGTGATTGAAGGTTTTTCCGCATCCGCGGCAGGTAAAACCAAGCCGCGAACCGCCGCCGGCAACGATCGATTCTAGAGTGCGCACTTTCCACTCGTGAGTCCGCCATGCTGAGATCGGTTCCGACTGCATAGTTCCTCCGTGAAAATAGTTGCAAAGTTCGCGAACTCGCATTTGCGCGCCCGCTCCGGATGACGAAGCCTTACGGTCTTCGTCGCGCTCGTGACGGACCGCTAATCAGCGGCGCTTGCGGGAACCTTTGGCGGTAGGTTCGTCTTTGGGTCGGTACTGATCAACTTGCAGTTTACGGCCCTCGAGTTCGGTGTCGTGGAAAAAATGCGCCGCGTTAATCGCGTCGTCCACTTCGATCATCTCAACGAAGCCGAAGCCTCGCGACACGCCCGAAAGCTTGTCTGTGATAACCAGCGCTCCGCCGACCTTGCCGACCCGCGAGAATAGCGTGGTTAGATCATCGCCTGTAACCGATTCGGCCAGATTGCCGACATAGACTCTGGGCACGTTGTAACCTCCATCGAGAAGATCGCGCCGGGAAGTTGGCGGGTGCGGCAAGCCGCTAAACGCTATTCGCGAGCCGCCTCCACTTTCTCGGAAATGACTGGGCGGGCATCACCTGCCCGCCCAGTGGTTATAGCTATTACCAGCGGTTTCCGCCGCCACCACCGCGGCGCTCTCCGCCGCCACCGCCACCACCGCGACGCTGTCCGCCACCACCGCCGCCGCCACCAAAGCCCGATTCACGCGGCTTGGCTTCATTGACGCGGATGTTGCGGCCTTTGAGCTCGGTCTCGTTCAGGAGCTGGATCGCCTTTGCTGCTTCCTCCGGCGTCGACATCTCGACGAATCCGAATCCCTTCGACTGACCCGAGAATTTGTCCGTGATGACCGCGGCGCTTTGCACCGCTCCGGCCTGCGCGAACAGATCCTCCAAGTCGTGACTCGTAACCGAGTAGGCAAGATTGCCTACATACAATTTGCTGGGCATTAAGTGCCCCTCCCTGAGTAAATGCCGGGAAGCAATCGAACAGAGACCCCGGGACCATCCCGGGTCTGAGTACAGGAAGGCATCCGAGCGTTATGAAAACCATATTAAGGTTTTCTCCATGTTAAGGATAGGGGGATTATGCCCTATCGCCAAAAATGTAAGTAATTCCCGGATGTTTTCAGGGATTTCTTCGCCGTCCACAATTGTCTGGCGCGGTTAGACCGACAGAATCCTCCGATATGTCATTTCCAAAGCGCCCGTCGTCCACTGCTCACCTCCGAGATCCGATCTCCGGTACTCGGCATGATTCTTCGGGTTGACGGATCAATCGGCAGAGTCTTTAATGCGCAACATGGCTGGAATTGTTTCGTACGGTTCTTATATCCCTTACCGCCGGCTCAAACGCGCAGCGATTGCGCAGATGCTTGGCGTTGCCGCCTCAAAGGGCGAACGCTCGGTCGCGAGCTTCGACGAGGATTCCGCCTCGATGGCGGTCGAGGCAGTGCGTGACGCGCTCAAGACCGCGCCGTCTACTCCTATCGGCTCGTTGATATTCGCGACTACCACGCCGCCCTACGGCGAAAAACTCAACGCCGCAATCGTCGCCGCCGCTACGCGGATGCCGTCCAATATCCGCGCGGTCGATCTGACCGGCTCGGTCCGCGCCGGAATCTCCGCGATCCTGCAGGGTGCCGACGCCGCGAGCGGCTCGAAGTCCAACGCAGTCGTAGCGATCGGCGACGCGCGCCTGGGTGCGCCCGAGGGCAAGGCCGAGCAGCAGAACGGTGACGGCGCAGTCGCCTTTGTGCTCGGGACCGAAAACGTCATCGCGGAGATCGAGGCGACCGCATCGCTCACACGCGAGTTCATGGATACCTGGCGCGCGCCCGGCGAGCGCTTTGGCCATTCGTGGGAAGAGCGCTTCACACTGACGCAGGCCTACTCCCCGCTGTTGGGCAAGGCAATTGCCGACGTGCTGGCGAAGGCGAAAGTCGCGCCGGGCGATCTGACCAGAGTTATCCTCGATGCGCCCAATCCGCGCGCCGCTGACGAAATCATGCGCGGGCTGAAGCTCGACCCGAAGGTGCTGGGAGACAACTATGCGCTCACCGTCGGCCAGACCGGCGCCGCCCATCCGGGATTGATGCTGGCGGGAGTATTGCCTTCGCTCAAACCGGGCGATCGCGTGCTGCTCGCCTCAACCGCCGATGGCGCCGACGCGATTCTCTTTCGCGCGACGCCCGCGATCGCCAGTTTCAGGCCGGTCCGCTCGGTCGGGATGCAGATCGAATCCAAGGGCGACGTAACTTACGGCAGCTATCTCAAGTGGCGTGAGATTCTGCCGACGGAGCCTCCGCGCCGGCCTGATCCGGACCGTCCGGCGGGACCGCCGATGCTCCGGGCGCAGCAGTGGAAATTCGGTTTCGTCGGCTCGAAATGTCTGGCGTGCGGAACTCCACAGCTTCCGCCGCAGCGGGTATGCTACAAATGCCGCGCATTCGACAAGATGGAGCCGTATCCGTTCGCGGATCGGAGCGCGCGAATCGCGACCTATGCGATCGATCGGCTGGCATACTCACTCAATCCCCCCACGGTCAATGTTGTGATAGACTTTGAGGGTGGTGGACGCTTTCTGTGCGAGATGACCGATTGCGAGCCGGATAAAGTCGCGATCGGTGACGAAGTGGAAATGTCATTTCGCCGCCTCTTTACCGCCGACGGCGTTCACAACTATTTCTGGAAAGCACGGCCCAAGCGCTAGGCGCGAGGAGAACGTTTCATGGCAAGCAGAGGAATTAAGGATCGCGTCGCGATCATCGGAATGGGATGCACCAAGTTCGGAGAGCATTGGGACAAAGGCGCCGATGATTTGCTCTGCGAAGCCGCCTACGAGGCCTATGCGTCGGCGGGGATTAATCCCGACGACATCGACGCCTACTGGCTCGGCACGATGGGCTCGGGAATCTCCGGCCTGACGCTCTCGGAACCGCTCAAGATTCAGTACAAACCCGTCACCCGCGTCGAGAATATGTGCGCGACCGGATCCGAGGCGATGCGTCAGGCGTGCTACGCGGTCGCATCGGGCGCATTCGATATCGTGATGGCCATTGGAGTCGAGAAGCTGAAAGATTCCGGCTACTCGGGACTGGTCGGTTCGGCGCCGCCCAATGACGGCACCGAGGGCAACATGACCGCGCCGGCGTCGTTCTCGCTGCTCGCGCCCGCGTATTTCAAAAAATATGGACTCGATCCGGACAAGGGCAAGGATGTGCTCTCGCGGATCGCGTGGAAGAATCACAAGAACGGCGCGAAAAATCCCAAGGCGCAATTCCAAAAAGAAGTTCCGATCGAGGTGATCAAGAATTCGCCCAAAATCGCGGACCCGCTCGGAATCATGGATTGCTCGGGCGTGTCTGACGGCTCGGCGGCCGCGATCATCGTTCGCGCCGAAGACGCGCACAAGTACTGCAAGAATCCGATCTATATCAAGGCGCTGTCGTTCGTCGCCGGACCGGCCGAAGGGCCGCTGTCGCCCGATTACGACTTCACAACTTTTCGCGAAGTCGTCGCCTCGGCGAAAGACGCCTACTCGCAGGCGGGAATCAGCGATGCGCGCGCACAGATCAGCATGGCCGAAGTTCACGATTGCTTCACGCCGACCGAGCTCGTGCTGTACGAGGATCTCGGCTTCAGCAAGCGCGGCACCGCATGGCAGGACGTGATGGAAGGATACTTCGACCTGGAGGGCAAGCTGCCGGTGAACCCCGACGGCGGCCTCAAGTCGTTCGGCCATCCGATCGGCGCCTCGGGTCTGCGCATGATGTACGAGATGTGGCTCCAGTTCCGCGGCGAAGCCGGCAAGCGTCAAATCAACGACCCCAAGCTTGGACTCACGCACAACCTGGGCGGCGCCCCCGGCCGCTGCGTGAGCTTCGTGTCGGTAGTAGGCCGCGAGGTCGGATAAGCGAGCGCGTCAGAAAACATGAACAGAGCGGCGGGGCCGAAAGGTTAACTGAATTTGGACGTTCGCAGCTATCGGATCCTTTTCGCTCAGATCCTCGCCATTCACACAAGGCGCTCGGGCTTCTCCCTTTCAGGGCGAGGAGTAAGAGTCTCAGGTGCTGGCGAGGATTTCTTTGGCGCGCGCGAGGTCTAGCGCGATCTGGTTTTTTAGCGCGTCGGCGGAGTCGAATTTCTTTTCGGGACGAATTCGCTCGATCAGCTCAAGCTTGATGCGATCGCCGTAGATGTCGCGATTGAAATCGAAGATGTGCGCCTCGATCGAACGCGCGGCCTCGCCGAACGTCGGCCGCATCCCGATATTGGTGATCGATCCGAACGCGCCGCCGCTTAAAATCACGCGCGTGGCATAAACGCCGTCGGAAGGAACGCATTCGGTCTCACTATCCAGATTCGCAGTCGGAAAACCGATCACGCGGCCGCGCTCGCGTCCACGCACCACTGTTCCGTGCAGGAAATGATAGCGGCCGAGCAGCTTGGCGGCGCCGCGAACCTCGCCCGCCGCGATCAAATCGCGCACCTTGGTTGAGCTGACCTCGATTCCCGCGACTTTCACCGGACCGACGACCGTGGTGTCGAAGCCAAACTCGCGTCCGAGCTCGACCATCACCGAAGCGTTGCCGGCGCGGTTGTGGCCGAAGATGTTGCTATGACCGATCACCACCTCGCGCGCGCCGATACGCCGGAGGAAGTAGTCGCGCACAAAATCGCGCGGCTCGATCATGCTGAGCGCGCGCGTGAAGTTGACGACGATCACGCCGTCGAGGCCCGAGAGCCGCAATAGCTCGAGCTTGTCGTCCGGCACCAGGATAAGCCGCGGCGCGCGTTCGGGAACCAGGAGTTTTGCGGGCAGCGGATCGTAGGTGAGGGCGAATGCGGTACCGCCAGCGGCGCGCGCGCGATCGATGGCGGCTTTCAGAATCGCGCGATGCCCCAGATGGACGCCGTCGAAATTCCCGGGTGTGACGACCGGGTATGCATGACGCGTCATCGCGTCCAGATCGCGGATTATTTCCATCGCCGATTCGCGCGCGCCGGCGGCGGCGCCTGAATGCGCGTCATTCGCCGGACAGGCTCGCCATCATCGTCTTGGCCGACGAGGCCTGCGGCGTGCCGTCATGATCGGCCATCAGCTTTTGCAGGGTCAGGCGCGCATCGATCCGATCGTTCATCTTGAGGAACGCTTCCGCTTGGCGCAGCAGCGCTTGCGCGGCGAACCGCCCCTTGGGGTAGCGCATCACCAGATCGTTGAACTGCAGGATGGCCTGATCGTACTTCGCGGTTTCGTAAAGCGCATTGGCGGCGAAATAATCCGCCGGCTCGACCAATGGCGACTTTGGATATTGATGCTGCAAGCGGGTAAAGTTGGCGACTGCGAGCGGATATTTCGCGTCCTTCATCGCCCGCAATCCGGTCCGATAAATCTTGACGCCCGGATCTTTCGAACTCTCCGCATTCGAGATTTCCTGGTCGAGCTCATCGTGCCAGGTCGACGGCGGTTCGATCGGCGCCGCCGATGCGGTGTCGCCGCTTGGTCCGGGGATGCCACCGGCGGCGGGGCCGCCCAGACCCGCACCCGGCGCGGCTCCCAGCGCGGCCGCGCCCGGCTGCGCCGCCATCCCGGCCTGCAGCGCGCTGACTTCTCCTTGCAGTTTGGCGATTTTGTCGTTGGCCTGCGAAAGCTGATCGCTGCTGCCCGAGGCGGAGCCGCCATGCTGATACTCGGTCATTTGGTCGCGCATCTGCCGGACCTGCTGCCCGAGCGCGTCGATCTGCTGGCGATCGCTCGCGATCATGCCGCGCAGCGTGAACTCATTCTGATTGAGCTGCTGCAGATCGGCCTGGCTGGTGCATCCCGCGAGCAGCAAGCCGGCGGCGAGTGCGATCGCGGCGATCGTGCCGAACGATCGCGCGGGTCTGGAAGAATGCGCTGAGAGAGGCATGTCGAATAGGCGAACGCGCACGAGTTTAGCTCCTATTGCTGAACGACGAAGTGATCGCGCCGGTTCTGCGCCCAGCAGCTCTCGTCATGGTCCTGGCACAGCGGCAGCTCTTTGCCGTAGCTGATCGTCGAGATGCGGTCGGACGGAATTCCCAGCGTCACCAGGTAGTCCTTGGCCGATTGCGCGCGCTTGGCGCCGAGCGCGATGTTGTATTCTTCGGAGCCGCGCTCGTCGCAATGCCCTTCAACCTGCACGCGCGATTGCGGATTCGACTGCAGCCACGACGCGTTGCTCTTCAGCACCGAACCGTCCTGCGGCTCGATGTTGTAGGTGTTGTATCCGAAATGGATGTCGTTCAGCGGTCCACTCGCAGTCGCGCCCAAGGTTCCTTTCTGAAAATCCGTCAGCGAATTCGAACTTCCGCCCCGTCCATTTTCGCCAAGCTGCGAACTGCCCGTATCTGAAACGCCCTTGGTCTTGGACGAGCATCCCGCCGCAAGCATCACGCCCAGCACGATTAGCACGCCCATCCGCAAAGCTGTCCTGCCCCTATTCACCCAACCACCATGACCACGCTGGAGAAGTGTCATTGCCCTTGCCCTCCGTCAAAGCCGATATGATTTTGCCGCTCTGCACCATCAGTAGATAGATCCTCGAGTGCCCGCCGCGAGTCGAACTGAACGCCAGGTAGCGTCCATCCGGCGACCACGCAGGCGATTCGTTGGAGCCCTGGCCGTCGGTGACCTTGGCCGGGTCTCCACCAGCCACGGGGATCACGAAGATATCGAAACGCCCGCCCGAGCGGCTTTGGTAAGCGATTCGATCTCCCTTCGGCGAAAACGCCGGTGTCGTATTGTAGTCGCCTCTGTAAGTCAGCCGCCGCGCGTCGCCCCCCGAAAGCGGCATCACGTAAATCTGCGGCGTGCCCGAGCGGTCCGAGGTGAACGCGAGCGATGCGCCGTCTGGCGAGAACGCGGGGCTGACGTTGATTCCGCTGGTATGGGTCAGTTTGCTAATTTCGGCGCCGCTGCGATCGAGCAGGTAAAGATTGGTGGTTCCTCCGTGCTCGACCGCGGCCGCGATCTGCCGCCCGTCCGGAGAAATCGCGCCGCCGATCACCATTCCGCGGGAACTCGTGATCTTCGTCTCGATCTTTTGCGCAAGGTCGGCCAGATACAGCGCCGGCTCACCGCTCTTGTAGGACAGGTAGAGAAGATAGCGCGCGCTTCTGTCGAACGACGGGAACAGGTTGATCGTCGGATTGTCGGTGCGCCGGAAAAGATCGCCGCCGTCGATCGTCTGCGTGTAGATTTCCTTGAAGCGGCTGCTGCCGGTCGAAACGAACGCGAGCCGCGTATCGAACGGACCCTGCTGCCCGGTGGTCGCTTCCAGGATTGCGTCGGCGAACCGCCGCGCCATCCGCGGCGCGTCGGCAACCGAGCCGGTGAAATTCTTGCCCATCATGCGGCGCTGCTGCGCAACGTCATACAGCATCGCGGTCAACTGCACATTCCGGCCGCTAATCGTGACTGCGCCTTTGACCAGGAAATCGGCGTTGATCGATCTCCAGTCGGCGAAATTGAATTGGCCCAGCTCGTAGCCCGATTGCTGCGGATCTTCGATATAGGCGTGCGGCGAGATAAGCCTGAAGTAGCCCGAGAGTTCGAGGTCGCGGGTCAGGACCGCGACGAACGCGCCCGACACCTGATGGTTGTCGTCGCCGGAAAGACTCTTGAGCCTCGAAACCGCGATCGATGAAAGCTGCGAACCGGGGCCCACGATGTTCATCTTGATCTGCGCGTGAGCGGCCGGCGCTATGGCCATTGCGGCCGCGAAAATCGCCGCGGCAAAAATCGGGAGCAGTTTTTTCATCATCACGATCGGATTATTGGCGCCGCGGGAAGGATTGAAAATGAATCTGGACCACCTGCCCCCTCCCGCACCATCCGCACCTCCATCAACACTACCGATCTCCGCGACTGCGGACTACGACTTCAAATCGCCAAGTCTGAAGGTCGCCTCGACGCCGCCGGCCCATTGCGCGCGATATTTTTCCGGCGGCGGCGGAAACGGCGCCGCGCTCCGAATCGCGCGCAGCACGGAATCGTCGAACACCGCGTCTTTCGAGCTCGTCGCTATCTTCACTCCGGTCAGCGCCCCGTCGGGTCCGATCGCGTAATCGACAACCGCGGTCAGGTCCGACGATCCGCTGGTAAAGTTCCACGACTTCTTAATCTTATCCTGCACCGTCGAAAAGTAGAGCAGAAATTCCGGGTCCTGTAGAATGCCGGCGCTGCCCGTCCCCGGCCCGACTCCATAACCCGCGCCCGCGCGCGCGGCACTGGCGGTCACGGGACCGCCTCCGGAGGGGCCGCCGGTCACGGGTTTGCCGCTATCGTCATCGCCGCCCGCGTCCGAATTTCTGGCCAACGCGGCCAGATGCTGCTTCAGGAGTTGCTCGCGAATCTTTTGCATCCGCGCGCGGACCTTCGACGCGGAATCCGCCTTGGCGAGCATCGCCGGCGTCTCGTGCGCATTGGGTTCGTGCTTGTTGTGCGCCTTCGACGAGGGCGCGGGCGTCGGCGTCGGACGCGGAGTATGGCGATGACGCGGAGTCGGCGTCGCGGTTGGCTCGGCCGCGGACTGGCTCGGCTCGGGCGTCGGTTCGGGCGTCGGCTCGGGCGTCGGGGTTGGCGTGGGTTCGAGTTTCGCGGAGTTGAGCGCGATCGCGTTCTCGTCGTTGTCGGGCGCGAGTTTCGGCTCCGGCGGCTTGGGTTCTTCGGCCTCTTCGGCCTTGGCTTCGTTTGCCGATTTGCGCGGAGCCAGGCGCGGCAAATGCGTCCCCAAATCGCCGGCCGGAATATTATCGACGATCTTGACGGTGTAGGCCGGTGGCGGCTGGTCGTCCGAGGCGAACAGCCGGGGCGCAATGAAAATCACGAATGCGAACAGAGCCGCGTGTCCGAGCGCGGCCACAACGATGGCCGCAAGGTAGCCGGCGCGCGAGGGCCCGTCGTCGCCGTTATGGGGCGGACTTGCCACGGTCGTGCTTGTCAGCCTCCGAATCCGCGCCTGCGCTCGACGGCATCTCGGTGACCATCCCGACGTTCTCGATGCCGGCGGCCTTGATCGCCGCCATCGTGCGAATCACTTCGCCGTAGGTAACCTGCTCGTCGGCGCGGATAAAGACCTCGCGGTCGGGCCGCTCGTGCGAAATCGCCGCGAGCTTGTCGGTCAAATCGCTCGGGCTGAGCTTGGTATCGTTGAGATAAATTTCATTGGCGCGAGTAATCGAGACCACGAATTGCTCTTCCTTGCCCGAGAGCGCCTCGGCCTTGACCTTGGGCAGCGTGACCTGCACGCCCTGCTGGATGATCGGCGCGGTGACCATAAAGATCACCAGCAGCACCAGCATCACGTCCACCAGCGGAGTGACGTTGATCTGCGAGACCATCTGTCCGCGCTGCCCTGGATCAAAAGCCATCGTGCAGACTCACTACGTAAGGAAGTGACGTTCGGCGATATTCAAAAATTCGGAAGTGAAATTTTCCATCTCGGTCGCCAGCACCCGGATACGCGCGGTAAAGAAGTTGAAGAACATCACGGCCGGGATCGCGGCGACCAGTCCGACCGCGGTCGCGATCAGCGCCTCCGCGATTCCGGGCGCTACCGCCTGGATGCTCGAGGAATGCGCCGCCGACAGGCCGATAAACGCGCTCATGATTCCCCATACGGTGCCGAACAGGCCGATAAACGGCGCTGCCGACCCGGTAGTCGCAAGGAACGTGGTCCCGTACTCGAGCTTGGTCAGTTCGACGTTGGCCTGCCGCTTCATCGCGCGCGTGACGTTATCGATTCCGCCGAGATCGGTCGAGAACTCCGACTGCGCGCCCACCGCCTGGCGCTTGGCGCGCGTCAGTTGCAGCAGCTCCTGGTAGCCCGCGCGGAATACTTGAGCGACCGGGCTGCGATTGAATCCGACGCTGGCCGTGTGGATCGCGTTTAAGTTTTTTGATTCCCAGAAAATCGTGATGAAGCGTTCGGACTCGCGGCGCGCCCGCGAAATCTGAACCAGCTTGTACAAGCTGATTCCCCAGCATCCGATCGAGAAGCCCACCAGTATCCACAGCACAGCCGCGACTACCGGACCCGTGCCCAGCATCAACTGCACCACGCCCAACTGCCCCGCCGCACCTACCTGATGGAGCATACTACCGCCCTGAACCCAAGATGGGCTTCATTATACGGGTTTCCCCCCGGCGAAGACCAGTAACTCTTGAGCCGGCTCTGCGCACGAACGTAAACCAGGCTGATGAGGCCAGCGATGTTCCATTGCGCGTCCCGGTTCGCGCCCGTCGGCGCAGTCTGAACACCTGTCGGCGTGCGCGGCGCGGCCAAGCGTAAAACGCATGTGCGCATCGACGATGATCGAGGGGCGCCGCGGCTTACAGGGCGCGGGCGCCAGATTGCGTGCCGAAGTGAAACAGAATTGGCGGGATCGGACCTTGCACCTCGCGTATGCGTGAGGAATTCAAAAAATCGTTTTCGCAGGCCGCTCCTGCCGATTGCCCTTTCCCTCGCTATCGTAGTCGCGGCCGTCGGCGCGATTATCGCCGCCAGCGGCGACACGGCCGCGGACCATGTGCTGGGTCAGCTTGACTTCACCAAGGGCGCAGTCAATCTCGCCAACGCATCATCGCTCAACTTCCAGGATGGGATCGCGGTCGATGGGGCAGGGCATCTCTACGCCGCCGATCCAAATAACAACCGCATACTCGGATGGAACGACGCCGCGGGATTTACCGACGGCGCTCCCGCCGATCTGGTGATCGGTCAAAACGATTTTTTTTCCTCGGCTTGCAACCTTGGTGAAGACCAGCCGACTGCGGCGTCGCTATGCCAGCCCAACGGGGTCGCCGCGGACGCGGCTGGCGATCTCTACGTGGCCGACACCGGCAACAATCGCGTGCTGGCCTTCAGCGCGCCGTTCGCAGGATTTTCCGGCACGCAGATTGTGGGGCTTTCGGCCAGCGTGGTTTTCGGCCAACCAGGCGCGCAATCGAGTCTTGCCAACAACGGCGGGATCGGCGCTGCGAGCTTAAGCGATCCTTGGGGTCTTGCGCTCGATTCCAGCGGCAACCTGTTTGTCGCCGATAGTCTGAACAATCGCGTTTTGATTTTCGCCGATCCGCTGGCCACCTTGCCCGCGACTACCGCCGCATCCATCGTCATTGGCCAGGGCGACTTCACCGCCGCGCTATGCAACCAGAGCGCGAATCCCGAGGCCGGTCCCGGCGCGAACACCTTGTGCGCGCCTGAGGGAATCGCGGTCGATTCCGGCGGCAATCTCTACGTCGCCGACAACAGCAATAACCGCGCGATCGAGTTCGACGCGCCCTTCGTAACCAATGCCTCCGCGCATATGGTCTTTGGGCAAACTACATTCACCGGCAACGGCCCCAACGCCGGCGGTATCAGTGCCTCGACTCTTAACGGTCCGGCCGGAGTCGCGCTCGATCTGGCGGGCGATCTCTATGTCGCCGATGCATTCAACAATCGCGTGCTTGAATTCAATCTGCCTCGCACCAGTGGCATCACCGCGGCCGCAAGCGTGTTCGGGCAGGGCGGGTCATTCACGACCAACGCCTGCGATGATTCCTCAGGCGTGCTCGCCACGGCGTTTACGCTTTGCGGACCGACCGACGCGGCGCTTGACGGCGCGGGACGCCTGTATATTTCCGATCAATCGAACAGCAGGATCGCCGAATTTGATAATCCGCTGACACCCGGCGCGAGTATCAACCGCGTGCTTGGCCAACCCGATTCCATGCACAACGGCGTCAACGAAGTGAAACCGCAGAGCCTGGATTTTCCGCAGGCAATAGCGCTGGACGCGAGCGCGCATCTGTATGTGGCCGATACCAAAAACAATCGCGTGCTCGGATGGCATAGCGCATCGGCATTTGCCGACGGCGACCCGGCCGACCTTGTGATCGGCCAGGCGGACTTCGCCTCGCGCGCCTGCAATCAGGGCGCTCCGGCGCCGAGCGCGCTTAGCCTGTGCTTTCCGACCGGACTTGCGGCCGATACGAGCGGAACCCTCTACGTATCTGATACCGCGAATAGCCGAGTGCTCGGCTACACCGCTCCGTTCGCTTCATTTATTCCCGGCACCCCAATCGTCGATCCGGCCGCGGCCATCGTGCTCGGTCAAGGCGCGAGTTTCATCATCGGCACCCAAAATGCCGGCGGTATCGGCGCGGGATCACTCGATCAGCCGCAGGGGATCGCGATCGATCAGGCCGGCAACGCTTATGTTGCCGACACCTCGAACAATCGCGTGCTCGAATACAATCAACCGGTCACAAACGGCGCGTCGGCCAGCCGCGTGTTCGGCCAGGATCAGACCGGGTCAAATTTCATTGCCGTCCAGTGCAACAACGGCGCAGGCAGCGGCGGCCCCGCCGGCGCGACTACTCTGTGCCTGCCGGAGGGCGTGGGCCTTGACCCCAGCGCCAATCTCTATATTGCGGATTCCGACAACAACCGCGTCCTCGAATATAATTCCCCCCTCGCGGTTGTGAACGGTCTGGCAGGCAGCGGCGACGTGACTGCCGACGTCGTATTCGGGCAAACCGGGTTCACCGCCAATGCGGTCAACGCGTCGTCGGAAACGCCGGGCGCGAACACGCTCCAGTTTCCAGAAGGGGTCGCCGCTGATTCGCTCGGCAACCTCTATGTCGCCGATACCTCGAACACTCGCGTGCTGGGCTTCGCAACGCCGCTCCAGAATCCCGCGTTGCCCAACACCACGGCGACAATAGTGTTCGGACAACAGAACGCGGCCGATTTCAACGACTCGGCCTGTAACGGCTTCAGCACCCCGCCGAACTCGCCGAGCGTCTCTAATCTTTGCCAGCCATCGGGGATCGCCGTCGATGCGTCCGGCAATCTCTATGTCGCCGATACCGACAACAGCCGCGTGCTGAAATTCAGCCAGCCGCTTCCCTTCACTGGAGCGACTCCGACGGTTACCGCCAGCGGCACCCCGGCGCCGACCCCATCTGCAACTCCGACCGCGACGGCCACCGCAACCAACGCCCCCACCGCGACCGCAACCACTACGGCGACCGTCACCGCGACCCCCACGCCAACGCCGACTAGCACTCCCAGTCCGAGCAGCACTCCGGCGAGAACCGCGACGCCCACACCCACCCCGACGATGGTTCCTTTCGCGCTCAAAGTCACCCCGCGCCGCATCAATTTCGGCGTAGTCAAACTCGGCGCGAGCAGGTCGAGGAAGGTTGAGGTCGTGAATGCGGGCAAGCACTCGGATCCGATCGCGATCGAAACATTCAACGTCGCAGCCGGCTTCACCGCGGGTAACGAGTGCCCGTCCACGCTGGCGCCGAAGTCGCGATGCGCTTTCACCGTCACGTTTGCGCCTGTGGCCGCGGGCCGCGCGACCGGAACTCTAACGATTGACGACAATGCGAATAACGGTCCGCAGCAGGTCAGCCTGGTAGCTACCGGCCAACTAGTCCACACTCGCCGCTGACCGGCACTCGGCCGCGCGGCTTCGTTGAACCGGTAGCATTTGTCCGTAACGTCCGCCCGCTAACCTCAGAGTTTGTGAATTTATTCCGCCCGGCTTGAGGACGACCAGAATCAGTGGGGCGGGCGTCTCGCCCGCCCCACTATTTCGTTTGTCATTCCCATCTGTTGCCGCCGCGCGAGAGCCCTGAGCCTGCCGAAGGGAATCCCGGATTACGAATAAATTCACAGCCTCTCAGGATGACGGAAAGGGGGCGGCCTTTGCCTCAGCCCGCTCGCGCTCGGATCGAAACGATCGGATTTCCGGCATTGAAACTTCGGACCATAGCGCCATCGCTCAAAAGCGCGCAAATTAGGATCTCGCGGCACTTGAACAGATAGGCCCTGCTTATCTAGTGTCGGGCATCATTTTCCGGGATAAGTTCCCGCGGAGGACTTAGACAGGTGGCGACCAAGATTGCGATCAACGGCTTCGGGCGAATCGGCCGGATGTTCTTTCGCGCGGCCTTGCACAAAAACGATTTGGAAGTCGTCGCAGTCAACGACATCACCAGTGCCGCGACTCTGGCGCATCTGCTCAAATACGACTCCGTTCACGGCACCCTCAAACAGGAAATCAAGATCGAGGGCAACAGCATCGTGATCGACGGCAAACCGATCCAGGTGCTGGCAGAGCGCGATCCGGCGAAACTTCCGTGGGCAAAGCTGGGGGTGCGGGCGGTCGTCGAATCGACCGGACTGTTCACCGCTCGCGACAAGGCTGCGATGCATCTGGCTGCCGGCGCCAAGAAGGTGATCATCAGCGCACCCGCCGACGGCGCCGACGTTACGCTATGCCTGGGCGTGAACGAAAAAACCTACGACCCGGGAAAGCATCAGGTGATCTCCAACGCTTCGTGCACCACCAACTGCCTTGCTCCGGTCGCGATGGTTCTGCACGAGAGTTTCGGAATCGTGCACGGCCTGATGACCACCGTGCATGGCTACACCGCCGATCAGAATTTGCAGGACGGTCCGCATGGCGACTTGCGCCGTGCGCGCGCCGCGGCGCTCTCGATGGTGCCGACTTCGACCGGAGCGGCGAAGGCGATTGGCCTGGTGCTGCCGGCGCTCAAGGGCAAGCTCGACGGAATCGCGGTACGTGTCCCGACGCCCAACGTGTCGATCGTCGATCTGACCGCGACTATCGAGCGCGAGGCCGACGACAAGGCGGTCAAGGCGGCGATGAAAAAAGCCGCCGAAGGTCCGCTCAAGGGAATTTTGGCCTACAGCGAGGCGCCTCTGGTCTCGATCGATTTCAACGGCAACCCGCATTCGTCCACCTTCGACGCTCCCCTGACCAGGGTGCTGGGCAACCGGCTGGTCAAAGTTTTTTCGTGGTACGACAACGAATGGGGCTACTCGAACCGGCTCGCCGATATCACCGCCTACGTGATCAACAAGCTGTAGCCGAGCGCCGCCGGAGTCTTTGGATTCGCCATGGCGATCGTACCTGTCACCGCGCTCGACCTGGAGGGGCAGCGTGTTCTGGTGCGATGCGACTTCAACGTGCCGTTGGCCCAGAGCGATGGCGGCGCGCGCAAGATTTCCGACCCCGCGCGCATCGACGCGAGCCTGCCCACGATTCGCCACATCCTCGGCGCCGGCGGGATCGCGATTTTGTGCTCGCATCTGGGCCGCCCCAAGGAGCGCTCGCCCGAATTCAGCCTCAAACCGGTCGCGGAATATCTAAGTATCGCGCTCGGGCGCAAAGTTGCGCTCGCGCCCGATTGTATCGGCGACGTGACTGGCAAGATGATCGCGGCGCTCAAGCCGGGCGAGGCGATCCTGCTCGAGAACCTGCGCTACCACGCAGAGGAAGAGGCCAACGATCGCGACTTCTCGCATGAGCTGGCGCGCGGCAAAACGGTATATGTCAACGACGCGTTCGGCAGCGCGCATCGCGCGCACGCCTCAACCGTTGGAGTCACAAAATTCCTGCCCGAACGCGCGGCAGGTTTCCTGATGCTCCGGGAGCTCGAGGCATTGCGCGCGGTCACCGAAAATCCGGAGCGCCCGATGGTCGCGATTCTCGGCGGCGCCAAAGTTTCCGACAAAATCGGACTGATCAAACATCTGCTGCCGCGCGTGGACTCAATTCTGATCGGTGGCGCGATGGCGTACACGTTTCTGCGCGCGCAGAATATCGCGACCGGCAGCTCTCGGGTCGAGGAAGACAAGCTCAATCTTGCGCGCGAGTTGCTCACCCTGGCCGCGAAAAACAATGTGAGTATAGAACTGCCGTCCGATCATGTCATCGCGCCGGCTCCTGAAGCGGGTGCGATAACCGGGACGGTTCGCGAGATTCCCGCCGGGATGATGGCGCTCGATATCGGTCCGGCGACGATCGAGCGTTTCAAGACCGCGATCCTGCCGGCCAAGACCGTCATATGGAACGGGCCGCTGGGATTTTTCGAGATTCCGGAATTTGCGCATGGCACGCTCGCGGTCGGAGAGGCACTCGCGAACCAGTCCGGCACCAAATCGATCCTGGGCGGTGGCGATACCGCCGCCGCCGTCGCCGGGCAGCAGTGGGCCTCGCGCTTCACCCATATTTCAACCGGAGGCGGCGCGACGCTCGAATTTCTCGAGGGCCGCGAACTACCGGGCGTCAAAGCGCTCGAGCGTTGAAGCGCAATTAAGGATTTATCGCGATGCGCAGGCTACTGCTCGCTGGCAACTGGAAGATGAATCTGAACGCGGTCGAGGCGCGCGCGCTGATCGCCGCACTGCGCGCGGAAATCGATCGCGACGCCGCCGTGCTCGCGCGCGATCGCGACGTGATGGTCGCGCCGGCCGCCGTGATGATCCCGGCGGTCGCACAGGCTCTGGCCGGATCTTCGATCGCGCTTGGCGCCCAGAACATGCATTACGAGGACAAGGGCGCCTTCACCGGCGAAATCGCGCCGCCGATGCTCCTGCCGTTCGGCGTGACTCACGTGATCCTCGGCCATTCCGAGCGCCGCCACATCTTTCATGAGACCGACGAGTTGATTAACCGCAAGATGATTGCCGCGCTAAAGCATCGGATGATTCCAATCCTGTGCGTCGGCGAGACCCCTGAAGAGCACGCCGGGGGTCACACGCTCGCGGTCGTGATGCGCCAGTTGCAGGGCGGGATGGCGGGAATTTCGCCGGCCGACTGTACCCGGATTGTGATTGCGTACGAGCCGATATGGGCTATCGGCACCGGACGCACCGCGACTCCGGTGCAGGCGCAATTGGTGCACGGCGCCATTCGTCTGGCGATTGCCGATTTGCACGGACGCGAAACCGCCGAGGCCATGCGAATTCTTTACGGTGGCAGCGTCACGGCCGAGAATGTTGACTCGCTCGTCTCCAAGCCCGATATTGACGGGGCTCTCGTCGGCGGGGCATCCTTAAAGGCTGACTCTTTTGCGAGGATCGTGCGGGCCCGCCGCGGATGAGAACCCAATGTATTTATCGGCTGTAATTACGCTTCACATCACGGTGTGCGTCGTGCTGGTCGTCATCATTCTGCTTCAGCAGGGCAAGGGCGCCGATGTCGGCGCGGTATTCGGCGGCTCCAGTGCGACCAACTTCGGAGCCAACACCGCCGGAAGTGCGATGACCAAAGCGACTTGGGTGCTCGCAACCCTGTTCTTTGCGACCTCGATCTTCCTGGCTTACGCATCGACGAAACGCGTGACCGGAAGTATCTTTACCGGGTCGCGCGGCAGCTCGGTGATGCCGGCGGCGCCCGCGGGCAAGGTCGCGATACCTGCCGCACCGGCGGCTAACGCTCCGGCGTCCGCACCGCAGAAGAAATAGCGGGGCGAAGTCCCATCCGATGCGCGGGTGGTGGAACGGCAGACACGCCAGTTTGAGGGGCTGGTGGCCGAAAGGCCGTGGGGGTTCAAGTCCCCCTCCGCGCACCAAATCTTGTCCGCTAGCCACCGGTTAGAATCTAGGCGAAGTGCTCCGTAAGTTTCACCAGAAGCGCGACTGATGACCGATCAATCTCAAGCCTACATAGCGCCGGGAAGGATATTTGCGATGCATCAGACGGTTGATCACTCGCGTCTTGAGTACGCGCGTGGCGACGTAACGACGAACTCGGTTAAAGGTTTCTTCTCAATCCTCAAACGCGGGATCAACGGCGTGTACCATCACGTTGGACGCCATCATCTGCATCGGTATCTGAGCTAGTTTGATTTCCGTTACAACCATCGCTCGCGGCTTGGAATCGAGGACGACGAACGCGCAGAGATTGCGCTAAGCTGTGTCGAGGGCAGACGGCTTACATATCGTCCGTTGCGTGTATCGCGCATTAACCATCTTACCTGAAGTCACTTTTTCTTCTTCCCAGGTATAGGAGTCGCATGGGAGACGAATAGATCGGCCGGCGAAGATCCGTATATCTCGCTTTTCCGAAGTGGTTTCGACAGTTTCACGAGCATTAGTTGACAGATGAAAATGCCTTCTTCTCCGGCTTTGAGAACCCAAGCGGCTTCACTATGGTTGGTCAATTCTAGCGTGATTGGTTGATTGAAACCGGGATCGATCTTCGGAGCCGTCACATGAACTCCGACTCCGAATCGCGCAAAGCTACTGCGCCCTTCCACTAGACCCATGAGATCGTTCGGTAGATGCACAGTTTCCAGAGTTTGAGTCAGAACAAATTGTTTAGGCTCCAGAGTCCAACGATCTTGTGGATGGTGTTCCCAAAGATTCTCTGCTTCGAAAATGTCCTTAGCACTTTGAATGTCGTAGGAACCGACATGGTGCTCCTGCTTGAACACAGTAAATATCGGAGCCAGCCTCAAGTCGATCGAGCACTGGGTTTCGGACAATTTCTCTAGCGAAACCTGAGGAGAAAAAGACAGGCTTTTGTGGTCTTTCGGATTCTTTAGACCAGCGTTTATTCGCGCAATTAAGTCAGGCTTGGATAGCAGCATTATCCCTGATCAGAGATCGTTCGGCCTGAACTGCGCCACTTGCAGGTGATTGCCCTCGTATTCCAACGATCACATGATCAGGCGTAACACCTAAAACCACTGCTCGCACCCGATCTAATCCTTCGTTCGTTTTGCGCTCAAGTTCATCGACGCTTACGAATCCAAACCATTCACTAATTCCGGTTTGTACGTACACGCGACGTTCATTAGGAAACGGGCCACCCTTGACCTTGCATGGAAGCCAAAACACCAGCCCTTTTTTGATTGGAAGTTCTCGCACCATTTAGCCCTCCCGCTCCGACAAAAAAAACAATCCACCTCACCACAGAATTATTTATCTAGCATCTAGCTGGGTAGACGGCTACGAAAAAAAGGCGAAAAACAAAACACTTAGTGTATTTCCCAAACACGTGTGGATAAGGTCTTCGTCGACGATATTGTGGTGTTGGACGTTCCGCGTTAAAGTTCGATCAAGCGGAGAGCAAGTCAGGGTAACCGGTGACCTTTGCTATTTCGCCAACCTGACTCCTGGACCTTTGCTCTCGCTGCGGAGGCGTGGCCGAGCACGGGTTATGGCGCAGGACTCAAAATCCAGTAACCCCACAAGGGGCTCGGGAGTTCGAACCTCCCCGCCTCCGTCTATAATTTCTCGGAATTGGAGACATAAAGTGAAGAGACTCGTGAATGTTGTCAAGCGTATGATTGCGTGAGGCTAAAGCTATGAACCGCATTAAACAGATTCTTGAGGAAAAACGGACGGAACTGGACGGGCTGGACGCTAAGCGTGCAAAACTGGTTTACTTTATTGAAACGCTTGAAGTTGAATTACGCAAACAGCCCTCATTAACTCGCAAACGCGAGAGATCCGTTTCTGTTCCCAAACTTACGCGCCATATACTTCTCACACATACCAATGGTCTAACCGTTCCGTCTCTTCTGACAGAACTCAAGAAGCTCGGCTATGAAACGACCTCTGCAAATCCGATCAACAACCTGAACTCGATCCTTCATCGCCACGAGGATTTTAAAAGACTCGAAGATGGGCGCTGGTTGCTGATCGAAACTGTGGCGAGTTCGTCGCCTGAAGGCTTTGCAAACACGCGCGCTAAAGGCACGCTATTGACCAACGAGCTTTTATCTAGGCATCGTATTACGACGACAACCGATACTAAGGATACTAGGAAGGAAACCGCGTGAAGTCCGCGCAAACACGAGCGTTCAATCTCTTTGTTTCCTTTCAAGGTCGATGAGATCATCCGCGACGTTCTGACGATCAAACCGCCTCCGAAACCCAAGAAAAAGAAGCGCCGGCAGCAGAAGACCCGGAAGGCTTCTCCGCGTCCCGTGCGGCAGCCGCGCGCGCGGGAATGACACGTCGAAAGATTCCCGCTGACCGCGGCTACTACTCGAACTGGATGCTGTTCAGTAAGGCGTCGGCTTCCCGGTTGCCCGCGGGCGTGCCCCCGCTTGGGCTGCGCTGCGTATAGATGAATCGCACGATAAACCCGGGCGTGCGCGTATCGAGGCATTCGAGACTGTCTTCGTCGGTAATCATCCGGTCCGCCGACGGCGCCGGCGTGTTCGCATAGTTCACCGTCAACTCGGAGCGCGCATGGTAACGCAGGCAAGTCGTGCCGTGACCCGGAGCCGCGCTTACGATCTTGTTGCCGCCCGGCAGACTCTCGGCCCAATGCTGTAGCTGCTCGGCGTTGGTCACCGGCGCCTGCGGATCGAAAGCGTAGATCAGAAGCTGCGACTCCGCGCGTCCGTCATGCCGGGTGAATTCCGCGAGCGCCGGCGGATCGACCGTGTCGCGCAGGTACCATCCCGGCCGGTCGGGACGCTGGAACGAAAAATCCCCGCGTTGCATCCGTCCCGGCAGGCCCGCGGTGTCAGTCTGCAACAGATGCGTGCACGCGATCGGCGCCAGCGCGATCAAAAGCGCCGCGGCGCAGCGCGAAGCAAACCGCCGTTCATCCGCGCGGAAGAGATTTCCGCGACCACGCAACCATCCGAGCTTCATTGATATTGATATTCCAGAGCCGGCGCAGCGTCGCGTCGGTTATACCGGGCGCCGCGCGGCGCGGCAATCCAAACCGCCGGCCGGCACCTGTGCACGACTTTGGCATCGTGCTTTCTTCCCGCGAGTTGAAGCGCAGCCCGGATCAATTATCGGACGCTATGGAGGGGAACCCGGTGCCATAACCCCGCCATGCACGATGCTCGACCAGACCGCGAACCAGATGAGGCTCAGCTTAGCGCGAGACTGAACTGCCGCTCGACGGTATCGGCTGGCGTCCGCGCGTCGAATTCGTCTTCGTGCGCGACCGGAAAACCGTGGCGGCGGCGCAGCCGATCGAACAGCGCGCGCATCCGATCGTCGTAGGCTGGCGGCGCATACGGCGAGTGCGAGTAGAACTCATCGATTCTTTCGGCGAGGTTCGGAAAATTCTCGCGGACGAACGGGATGAACCTCCGCGCCGCCGCCGGCATCAGGAACAGCGTGCGCCACCATACGCCTTCGGCGCCGGCCTTCCGCGCCACCCGGATCACGCTCTCGATCGCCGCCGCGTCATCGGTCAGTCCCGGGATCATCGGCATCATCAGGACGTTGCATCTGATTCCCGCGCGCGCGAGCAGGTTCAACGCGCGCAGGCGCAGGCCCGGACGCGGAGCGCGCGGCTCGAGGATTCGCTGCAGGCGGCGGTTAAGCGTGATCACAGAAAAGTTCACCTGGATTTTCGACCGCCGATTGATCGCGAGCAGCAGATCGAGGTCGCGCGTCACCAGCGCCGATTTGGTGGTGATCGAAAGATTCAACCCCGAAAGCTGCGCAAATACTTCCAGCATCGAGCGCGTCAGCCGGTACTTCCGCTCGGCCGGCTGATACGGATCGGTCGCCGTGCCGATCGCGATCTGATCGGTGCCGATCGGCGTGCGCGACAGCGTATGCGCCAGCACCTCGGCCGCCATCCGCTTGACGAAGATGCGGCGCTCGAAGTCCATCGGATCGCGCAACTCCAGGAACTCATGCGTATAACGCGCGTAACAATAGACGCAGCCGAACTCGCATCCGCGGTACGGATTGATCGTCCATCGAAACGGCATCCGGGTGCCGGTGCATCGATTCAAAATCCGATGCACCGGCATCTCAACGAACTCCACCCCGCGCGTCTCCTCGTCAGGAAAAGTACGGTCAGGCTGGAGCGGCAATGTAGCGACGGCATTCATTGGCTTAAAGATAGTTTCGCTTTTTATTCGCTATCTGTCAACCTTACCTGATTCGCCGAACTTTGCCCGCAATCGCCGGGGCCCCCGCGTCATTGCCGCCGCGCGCGCGGGAATGTCGTCGGGGAAGGCGCGAATTCGTACACTGCGGCAGTATCCGCTCTTCGGAGCCTGCGTTATCATCTTGGCAACGTAGGTGTTCCCGTGACATTCAAAATCGAGACGGAAAGGGAAGAAGACGGACGCTGGATCGCCGATGTCGTAGACCTTCCCTGCGCGATGGCGGACGGCACTTCGGCCACTGAAGCGATTGCGCACGCCAGTGCGCTCGCACTTCGGATTCTGGCCGCCCGAATCGAACATGACGAGGCGAGCGCTTCGGACTTGGCGCAGTTTTCTGTCGCCGTGTGAGCGCTTGGCCGAGCAGTAAGGCGCGCCGTGTCCTGAACGCGTTGCTTAGCATCGGCTGGCAGACCAAGACAGAAATCGGCCCAAAGATGCTCTCCCGAATTGCCAAGGCATACAGGTCTGACGCCGGAGGACCTGTGAGTTGCGGCTTCTTTGGAAATCTTTGCGACACCGTGTGCGACGATCGAGCATCTTGTCCAATCACGAAAGCGCGGTGGGTTATTCTTGCCGTATTCGTATTGCTGATCGGGTTTGAAACGCATCCCGCGAGCGCGGGCGACGCTCACACACTGCCGCCACGCTCAACTCCGAGCCGCAAGGCGGTGATCGATCCCCGGGGAGTGGTAGCCGAATTCTGGGGCTACGGATGGGGAAGTGAGGCACCTAGATCGGACGAAGACCATTGTAGAACTGACTCGGAATGCGCCTCAGGGTTGCGATGCCTAGACCGCGAGATCAAAGCCGCCGGCGCGGACGAATGTTCGACAGATGCGGATTGCAACGCGGTGGAGGTTATATCCGGCAACAGGAGATTTCCGCTGAAATGGGGAAGGTGCCACACGTTTCATCCCCAGGTTTGCACCTACTTCGTGGCGAACGCGGCCCGATGCATCCGCGAATTTCAACTTGACGATTCGCCGATTCTGACCCGGCAGCGCTGTAAAGATGATTCTCAATGCCGTTCAGGGTTTACCTGTGGGGCATTCTTCGATCAGGCTGAAAAGGAGCGCTGCACATACCTTCCGGTCATAGTTTTTCCTCCAGGAACCAAGCGACGCCAATACGGCGATAATGTGCCGCCCGATGTGAAAGTGCGCGCTGATCCGTTACCGAAGGGGTTTTCGACCCGTTGGGATATGCACGCCGGTCCGCTTCCGGCGGCGCCGAACGGTTATGTCTGGCTTTGGGCGGGGCGCGCCGATGTCGATGTCTGCGGGCGCCGCCGTTCCACTCCAACTCCAAAGCCGGGTTCCGAGCTGAGGAGAAATTTCGGGGCGGTGTATGTCTTGAAGCCGGAATACTACGATTGCATACCGCGCGTTCAGATGGAGCTGAAGGAACCGAAACCCGGCGGATTTCCAATGCGTCCTTCAAAGTAGCTCGCGGGTCTCGCAAGGACCATTTTGTATGCCGATTGTATGACGTTTATTCCAATTTCATCGGCGTATGCGCGCTCGGGCCCGGGTCCAAGCGCATCGGCCCCGAACGCTTGGCTATCGCGCGAGGAAGCCCTGTTTCCCGGGGCTATGCGCGTCCGGGTTTATCGCCTCTAGCATCGCAATAGCGCAGGCGCGTCTCGACGCGCTCCTACGAAATCGAAGATGATCTGTGCCTGCAGGGGCGGCTTGGGGGTCGCCCGCGCATCGCAAACAGGATCGTTTCGTTCTGAGTGCGGCGCATATTTTTGCGGTTCCGTGCGCCGTTCGTCGCTCAAAATCCCTTTCTCTGCGAAGAGGTTTATGACTTAGGCCGATTGTCTTCGTCTCCCTAACGACTGTTAGAGATTTTGCCAGATTTGTTCATGGCTGAACTGTTCAGCCTTATGCTGGCGTCCGCTTCGTGCAAAAATTGGTTTATGGAAGAAATTTCTCGCAACGCCGCTCGCCTGCCCATCGGGCTGCCATATGAGATTCGCCGTCGGCGCCGACGATCCGGCGCGCTGGAAGCGTTGAGGGCTGTCGTGCCGCACTTGCTCCCAGATGCCTGCAATCTTGCCACTGGGATGTGGAGCTTCGCAGAGTGCGAAAATACGCATCAAAGCCACTTTCAGGAGAAATCTTCCAATATATCCGCGGAAGATTTTTATCGAAGCCAAGCAAAATATACCAAACGAACCCACCGATTAGCGCCCTCGAAGGCCGCTGCTCTTGAACTTTTGCGCTCGACTATTTCGGGCGATGCGAGCATTGTCGCCGATACCCCGACCCTCTACGAAATCGGGAGGTAGCTGTCATGCGCGTGCAGGTTGGTGACATCAAAATGTTTTTCGACGTCGAGGGCGCCAAGCTGCGGCCCGACGGCGCCGTGATGCGCGAGGTTCCGACGCTCCTGCTCCTGCACGGCGGTCCCGGCGGCGATCATGCGGGGTTCAAGCCTGGATACGGCGCGCTCGCCGATATCGCGCAGGTGATCTATCTCGACCATCGCGGACAGGGGCGCAGCGATCGGAGCACTCCCGGTCATTGGCGGCTCGCGCGATGGGCCGACGACATCGTGGCGTTCTGCGACGCGCTCGAGATCGAGAAGCCTGTTGTGCTGGGTCTCTCGTTCGGCGGATTCGTCGCCGCCGCCTACGCGACGCGCCATCCTGATCATCCCGGCAAGCTCATCCTCTGCTGTACCCGTGCCGGCCGCCCCGAGCCCGAGCGCGAGGCAGCGGTCTTCGAGCGGCTGGGCGGCAAGGACGCGGGCGATGCCGCGCGCGGCTACCTGTGCGGCGATACGGCGACCGCCGATCAGTTCCGCGAGTTTGTGCGGCTGTGCCGCCCGCTCTACTCGCGCGCCCCCTGGGATCCGGACAAAGACGCGCGCCAGCTTTGGAAGCTCGACGTGATGCGCTCGTTCCGCGAGAACGAGGACTACACTTTCGACTACCTGGACGATCTGGCGCGGATCAAATGCCCAACTCTGGTGCTGGCCGGAGACGACGATCCGATAACGCCGCCGTTCTATTCCGATCAGATGGTGGCGAAGCTGTCCGCGCATCTTGTCCGCTACGAGCGCTTCGCGAACGCGGGCCACGGGATCGCCGCCGACACCCCCGACCGCTATTTCGCCGTCCTGCGCGAATTTATCGCGTCATGACAAAGCGGGTCGGAATCACTTTGCCGCTGCCTCGCCGCGTAAGTCCAATTGATGGGCGCCTGAAATACGGATAGTCTGAATATCGGGCATATTCTATGTCACAGGCAGCGAGCAAAGTCGGCAAACGCGGAGCGATCACAATCCCAGCCAGGATGCGACGGCGGTTCGGGCTCGACGAGGGGAGTTTTGTCGTTGCCGAGGAGCGCGCAGAGGGGATTTTGATTCGTCCGGCTGAGGTTGTACCCGTCGAAGTTTACACCACGGAGCGCGAGGCGGAATTTATACTCAACAACGCCGTGGATGCGGCCGATTACAAGCGTGCGTGCGCGACCGTCAAACGAATGGGACTCGATCCCGTAAAGATCGATCATTTCCGGCCGCCCTACGGACGCCGGCCGCGATAGCTTCTTCTCCGAGGAGAGGCAAAAACTCACTCAATCCAGGCATTCGGGAGGAAGTAGGAAATTACTATTGCGGCTATTATTGCCAGGGATAGTGCGGGGCTCAGGTAGGCTCCGGGAATCGCGATGCAGTATAATCCCACCGATAGCAAGTTCTTTCTGAAGGCCGGGCGACTGGCTATTGCGTATTGCAGGTCGTCCTTGAATCTGGCGTCGATCGCCGGGGTTTCGCGCATTGCGACTCGTGCTCGCGTCAGGGCAGCGTAACCAGATCGTGCGCCGGCGGCAGTTTCTCCGCGATCGCGGCGACGGCGCCGCCGCCCTCGAGTGTGCGAATCACCTGGCCGTCGGTGGTGACGCCGATGAATCCGGCGCGCCGCGGGTCGGACCGCAGTCGCATCACCATCCCGCGCCCCGACATGTGCTCGACCGCAAGCGGGGTGAACGATGCGCCGCGATCCCGGCTTTGATATACGATCGCGTCGGCGCCCGAATGACTTCCCGACCACGTGGGCGGCGGACCCGCGGCCGCCGCGGTGAAGATCGTTGCGCCGGCGTCGCCGTCCACCAGGAGCGGCACGGTGTAAGTGCGGTTGATTCCACTACGGACGTGGCGCCACGATGCGCCGGCATTTTCGGAAACATAGAAGCCGCGTCCGGTGGTCGCGTACAGGCGGCGCGAGTCGGCGGGATCGGCGGCGACGGTGTGAATGTCGGCGTAGAGGCCATCGTTCAAGGTCTCGAACGAGACGCCGCCGTCGCGGGTGCGGAACACGCCGCCTTCTTCGACTCCAACGTACATCGTGCGCGGATCGTGCGGGTCGAACGAGATCGATCGCACGTGGGGGATGTGCGGCGGCGGCGGAAAAGTCCATCGCTCGCGTCCGGGAATTTTCAGGAAGCCGGCGCATTCATGGAACGACCGGCCGCGATCGTCGCTGCGCAGGACGCGCGCGTGCGAGGTGCCGGCGAAGACCTGATCTTTGACGGCGGGCGAGGCGGCCAGCGCCCAGACTTCCTCTTCGCGCGCCGCGGTCGGACTGATGTCGGTCCAGGTCCTGCCGCCGTCGGTCGATCGCGAGAGCGTGCCCTTGCCGCGGACGTGTTCGACGCCGCCGGCGTAGATGACAGCAGGATCGGCGCAGTCCTGCGCCATGCACCAGATGCCGGTGGGATCGGCCAGCACCATCAGCGGAATGCTCGCGCGATCCGGATCGAGGATTACGATTCCCTTCGCAGTCCCAACGCACAAACGCATCGGCTTCCCTCCCGCGTGATGCAGCCCGCGATCGTAGCGCAAAGCCCGCCGATCCGACACACCCTCGCCGCGCCGGCCGAATTCAATTCAGTACAACACCGACGGCAGGTGGGGGCCCGCAGGCTCGTTGTAAAGGCCGACGGTCATCAAGGTCATCGAAAAGACGACGCGCAGCCCCTTGCCCAGACACCAGCGCATCAGCGCGCCGTTGCGCGAGGGAATCAGCACGCCGGGTCCGTCGAAGGAAGGGGAGGCGGCGATCAGAGCCTGCAGGTCATCATTGGTTTCGGCGACCGCGTGCCCATAGATCGCGATCGCGGTCGAGTATCCGCTGATCCGCCCGGCGCGCTCAACGACTCGGGCATTGCCGCCGCGAGTCGAGTCGCTCAGCTCGCCGGTCCGATTGTGTCCATGCACGCGCATGCAGAGCCGCGCGCATGAATCGAGGTCGGCTTCGACGGCGGCGCGCACCGTGCAACCCTCGATACTGCCGCCGATCGCGTTGCCTTGCATGCACGACAGATGCTCGCGCACCTCGAAGCCGAGCTTGGAGTAGAGCGAGAGCGAGCGGGAGTGGTAGCCAGACTGGACCAGGCGGATTCCGGCAAAGCCTTTGTCCGCGGAGCGCTCCATCACGGCGCGCATCAGGTGGCCACCGACGCCATGATTCTGCGCGCGCGGATCGACTGAGACGGGACCGACGCCGGAGATCGGATTGCGCTCATCGAGGAAATTGCTGCCGGCGATTGTTCCATCCAGTTCCGCGACGGCGCCGTAAAATCCGGGATGAGCTGTCATCCGGGTGAGCATCTCGACGGCCGCTTCAGTGTTGGGAAAGTCCGGCGGAAAGTTGTGCTCCTCGGCGATCGACTTGAACGCTTCGTAGCAGATGCGGCCGCATTCGAGCGCGTCGCCCGGCGCCGCGTGGCGGATGTTGAGACTCATCGGCGTACCCTCCAGCCTTGGGCGCGGGATCGTAGCGAATTGTCCGGCGAAACGACAAATCGCCGCGACGCCGCAATCGTCGCATCCTGGCCGCTGCCGCTGCTATGTTACGCGATACATGGCGGCGGATTCCGCATCGGAATTTCCGAATCGGAGGAGAGCGATGGACGAGGTTATCCTGCGCGACGCGACCGAAGCCGACCTGCCCACGATTGTCGCGATTTACAACTCCGCGATTGCGGGCCGGATGGCGACCGCCGACCTGGAGCCGGTGATGGTCGAGCTCAGGCGCTCATGGTTCGAAGAGCACAACCCGAAGTCGCGGCCGCTGTGGGTGCTGGCGAAGGGCGCCCAGGTTGTCGCGTGGCTGAGCTTCCAGCCTTTCTACGGACGGCCTGCTTACCAGGCAACCTCGGAGGTGAGCGTCTATGTTGCGCCGCGGCATCATCGCAAGGGCTACGCGCGCCGACTCGTCGGTGAGGCAGTCAAGCGCGCGCCGGGACTCGAGCTCAAGACGCTGCTCGCCTTCATCTTCGGCCACAACGATCCGAGTATCGCGTTGTTCCGCAGCTTCGGCTTCAAGACCTGGGCGCATCTCCCGGCGGTCGCCGCGCTCGACGGCATCGAACGCGACCTGTTGATCCTCGGCAGGCGCGTCGCGTAGAGCATCAAGAATCAGGCGGCCACGAGGACACTAAGCCACAAAGAAAAAAAGCGGGATCTTCCAAAAAGGAAAGTCCCGCCCTCGCTTAGTGTCTTAGTGTGTTTGTGGCCGGTCGGATTTATCCGAGTCGCGCGCCTACTTTGAGCTCGCCCGCGGCGGCGAGTTCGGCAGGGGCGGTCTTCTTTGGATTTGGATCGATTCGGGCGCGCTTGACGACCAGGGTTCCGCCGACGAGGGCGAGCTTCATTCCGCTTGCGCCGATCTCGATGATCGAGCCCGGCGCTGCTGAGGCGGCGGCCGCTTCGAGCGCGACGTCGTAGAGCCGCACGCGCTTGCCTTCGAGGCCGGCGAAGGCTCCGGGTTGCGGATCGCATCCGCGAATCAGATTGAACACGTCGCGCGCGGGCCGCGCGAAATCGATCTTCGCGTGCTCGTCGCGGCATGGAGGTTCGTACGTCGCGCGGCTTTCATCCTGCTCGATTCTGGGCGCGCGGCCGCTCTCGATCAGATCGACCGCTTCGATCATCGCGTCGATCCCCATCGGAAAAAGCGTGTTGAAATAAATCGAACCTGTCGTATCGGTGTCGGCTAGCGGCACGCGCTTCTGAATCAGGATCGGCCCGGTATCGATTCCCTTGTCCGGCCAGAACCAGGTGACTCCCGTTTCGCGATCGCCCTGAATGATCGCCCAATTGATTGCGCTGGCGCCGCGATGGCGCGGCAGGAGCGAGGGATGGAAGCAAATCGACTGGTGGCGCGGATGATAGAGGATGCGCTCGGGAACGATCAGCGTGACGAAAGCGAGAATCGCGAGTTCGGCGCCGAGTGTCTTGAATTGCTCGAAGGCCGCCTCGCTCTTGAACGACTTGGGCTGCGACAGCGGCAGGTTCATCGCGCGCGCCTTTGCCGCGAGCGCGTCGGGCTTTCCCGCGGGCGGATCGGCGGGCGCAAACACGTGCACGATCTCTTCGCCATGATTGATCAGCGCCTCAAGCGCCTTTTCCGCAAACGCGGCCTGTCCCAAAAGTGCGATGCGCAATGAACCGTCCTCCAAGGTCGAAATGTTACGCTACCAAATCACGATGGCGGCTTGAAACCGCGCGCGCTGTCCGCGATGCGATTGACTTCGCGCACCCGCGCCCGCTCTTATGCTCGATGTGATGAAACCCGTACGGACATACCTCACCTCGCTCGCGGCGATTGGCATGCTGCTGATCGCGCCGATGCCGCTTCGCGCCGCCGCCGCGGGAGCGGGCAGCAGCCATGCGCGCGCGCGTATCTTCATTCTGGTGGTATGGGACGGGTTGCGTCCCGACTTCGTCACTCAGCACGACACGCCAAATCTGTTCGCGCTCGAGCGCGAAGGCGTGCGCCTGATGCGGCATCATGCGCAGTATCCGACTCTGACGATGGTCAATGCGGCGACGCTCGCGACCGGAGCGCCGCCGGGGATTGCCGGAATTTTTGGCGACGATATGTATCTCGGACCGGCGCTTAAGGAGCTCGGCGTGAATCTGCAGGGGGAAGGTCTGATGCAGTTCGCGGTCGGATCGGAGATGCTCGAGAATACGCAGCGCCTGGCCGCTTTGAACGCGCCGGGCGCGCTCAAGGGCAATCTGCTCGGCCTTGATTCCGTCGTGCAGGAGACTGCGCGCGAAGGCGGCTATGTCGCAGTCGTGGGAAAAGGCGGTCCGACTTATCTGTTCGACGATCGAGTGATGACGGTTCCGAACGGAAAGGATGAGCTGCGCACGCCGCGCGAAAACTATCTCTTCCTGACCGACGATGCCGCCGCACCGCCTGCGGATGCGCCCGCGATGATCGCCTCGATGCCGAAGGCGTCACGCGTTGGGGTTTCGGATGCGGACCGCGATCGCTACTTCGCCCACGTCGTCGCCGACCGCGCGATCGTAGCGGCGAAAAAAGCGACCGAGGCCGGTCATCCGGCGCTGATCGTTTTCTGGCAGCACAATCCCGACCTGACGCAGCATTATGCGGGCCTCGGCACGCTGCCCGCGCTCGAGGCGCTGACCGTCGCCGATGACGACCTCGCGACGGTGCGCGCGGCGGTCGATTCCGCGGGGGTCGCGGATCGCACGGATGTGATGGTCGTGTCGGATCATGGATTTGCAACTATCCGGTTGCGCGTATCGCTTGCCGCTCTGCTGGTCTCTGCGGGACTGAAAAAATCGATCGACTCTACCGATGTAGTCGTCGCGGCCAACGGCGGCAGCGACCTGGTTTATCTTTCGCGCGACGATTTCAGCAGCCGCTCGGCGCTTTCCGATCGCCTGCAGAAGATCGTCAACTTCGCCGAGGCGCAGGAATGGTGCGGGCCAATCTTTTCGCGCGAGGTCGCGCCCGCCGCCGCCGCATCGGCGCGCGCAAGACGCGGGTACCATCCGAATGCCGCCGCGGCCGCTTATCGGGGATGGATCGACGGCACCTTCGCGCAGCCCGCGCTCGGCCTATTCAATGCTATACGCTCGCCGGACCTGATCATCTCATTCGCGGAGGACGCGAACGCTCTCAATCGCGGCTTCACCGGTCCCGACGCTCCGGCTTTTTCGCTCGGCGAGAAGGGGCAGCAATCGGTACCGAATCATTCGCAGACGCTGGTTCGTCCGGTTCCGGGACTGGTCTATTCCGACACTGGTTCGGGCGATCGCTGGACCACCGGGATGGGAATGCACGGCGCGGCGGGCGCGCGCGAGATTCACAACGTCGGCGCAGCAATCGGTCCCGACTTCAAGCGCGTCTTTCTCGATCAGAACCCGACCGCGAACGTCGATATAGCCCCGACGATCACGCGCGTGCTCGGCCTGATGATCAACGCAGGCCCCGGCGGCGCATACCCTACCGGCCGCGCGCTGACTGAGGCTCTGTCGGGCGAGAGCTCGTACGTCGGAGCGTCGCACGCGTTTACGATGACCACCGACCTGACGCTCCAAGGCGTCGAAGCGATCACGAAGCTCCGGCTAACGCGCCTCGGCGACAGGGTTTATCTCGACGACTCCTCAGTCGATCGCAAGCCGCTCGGCAGCTCGCCGTAAGCGGTCACGAATGAGCACATCCGTCGTGAGCGTTGTTGCGCGAGCGAGGTTCGAATGACCGGCGAGACGCCGGTCCTACTGAAGAGTCCTAGAGTTTGTGATTCTTTTGAGTCTGCCGCCCTTTCCGTCATCCTGAGCGGCGGCCGTTTCGGCCTGAGTCGAAGGATCCCGGGCGGACCTGCACACATTGCGACTCCTCCTCAAGCCTTCCCGTTACCTGCGTGTCGGCGCACTGCTCGCACCGCGAATGAGAAATCGGAACGCCGAGAGGATGCTGCCTTCCCTCAGATCGGAAAACGCAATCGTGAGGGTCTGCTGGCCGAGATCCTTCGACTGCGGCCGCAGCGGCCTCGCTCAGGATGACGCAGGGGAGCGCCGCAGCAGGCCCAAAAAAATCACAGACTCTCAGTAGGGCCGCCGTCTCGGCGGCCTCTCTAAAGAATGGCGGCTCCGTTACTTCGCGTCGAGCGCGGTGATGTCGCGGCCCTTTGTCTCCGGTAATAGCCAGATCATTGCGGCGGCGACGGTTGAGAAGATTGCGCCGATTGCCAGAGTTCGGCCGAAGCCTACTTTGACGGCCAGGAAGGTTATCGCGAGCGGCGTGAAGAACTGGAAGCCGCGGGTTACGTTCAGGAGCAGGCCCAGCGTGGTGTTGCGAACGCGAGTGGGCAGCAGTTCGGAGATCATCGGCGCCATCCCGCTCCAGATTCCGGTGCCGAACCCCGCGGCGAACATCGCGCAGGCGATCAGGCCGGGAATCGCGACCGCGCGATCCCAGAAAATCGTTTCCGGCAGCAGGCCTGCCGCCATGACGAGGCCGAAGATGAAAAACATCGGACGCCGTCCGTACCGATCGGCAAGAATTCGGAACACGAAGTAGCCGAGTACGCCGCCGTACTGCATCTTGATCATGAGCTGGCTCGCGCCGAGCGCCGTCAGCCCGCGATGCAACTCGAGATAACCGGGCATCCAGCTATACGTGAACCAGTACGCCTCGCTGTTGAGCAGCAGGATGACGAACAGCAGCGCGACCATCGCGCGATGCGGCCGCAGGGTACCGAGTTCGCGCAATTGAAAGCGGCTGCCCGCGCGGCTGCGAATCCATACGTCGCTCTCAGGGAGCCATCGCAGCACGACTGCGAAAATCGCAAGCGCGGGTAGCGCGGAGATCGCGAAGGTCAGGCGCCATCCTACGATCGGCGTCAGGTAGCCGCTGGCTGCCGCCGCGAGCAGGACTCCCAGCGGTGCGCCGGTCTGCACATACGCGGCGTACCGCGCACGGCGCTCGGGCGGCGCACTCTCGGCGATCAAACTCTGGCCGGGAGCCCATCCGCCGCCCATCCCAAGGCCGGTGATAGATCGGAACAGGATCAGCTCCCAGAGCGAATTGCTGCCTGCGCATAGCAGAGTGCCGATTCCGTAAATCGCAACGGTCGCCGCGATAGTAGGGCGGCGGCCCCAGCGATCGCCGGCAAAGCCGAAGAGCACGCCGCCCGCCGCCGTCATCAGGAACGACGTGCCCAGCGCGAGCGACGATTCGGCGGCGCTCAAGTGCAACTCGCGCGCGATCGGTACGAGGAGGAACGAATAGAGGATCAGATCATAGAAATCGAAAATCCACGCGAAGAAGCAGATTGCGACGATGCGCCGATGCGCGGCGCCAATCGGCCGCTGATGCATCATCGGGTTCTCGCCGGTGCTCGGGTTGCTGGCGGAGAATGCTTTCATCGAAATTTTGCCGGATTTCGAGCGTTTCGCCCCCGGGCCGCGCTATAGCTCCGGCGGAAAAGGTATGGTTGGCTAACGTGTGGATGCGCGATCTGTCAAGCGACCGCGCCAGAGAGGGGCGAATGCTCAAAAAGTTTCTCAGATGGATTGTCAGGACTGTTGTCATAATCGTGGTGCTGCTCGCGATTGTCGCGACCTCGAAATATATTTCGCATCGCGTGGCTAACGATTCGGTGCTGGTCGTGACGCTTGACGGAAGCGTGGTCGAACGCGGCCGCAGCAGCATGCTCGGATTGATCAGCAACGAGGATACGCCACTGAACCGCGTGCGCGGCGCGATCGATCGCGGCGCCAAGGATTCGCGAATCGTCGGGCTGGCGGTAAAGGTGATCGATCCGCAGATGGATCTGGCGCAGGCGCAGGAGATCGCGGCGCTGATCAAATCGTTTGGCAAAAGCGGCAAATGGACCGCCGCGTATATCGAGAGCGCGGGCGACTTCGGCCCCGGCAATCTTCCTTATGTGGTCGCGGCCGCGGCCGATGAAGTTTCGCTGATGCCGCAGGGCTCGCTCGGGATCACCGGCGTCGGAATCCGCGAGCTGTTCGCGCGCGGGACGCTCGACTGGATCGGCGTCCATCCGAACTTCGCCGCGATCGGCAAGTACAAGTCCGCGAGCAACATCTTCACGCAGAAAGATTTCACTGCCGGACAACGCGAGGAAGACGAGGGGCTCGCCGGCGACATGTTCAACCAGATCGTCGGGCAGATTGCGGCCGAGCGTCATCTCGGTGTATCCGCCGTAAAAGGATTCGTCGATGCGGCGCCGCTTAACGCCAGCGCGAGCCTGAAAGACAAGCTCATCGATCAGGTTGAGTACGAGGATCAGTTCATCGATCGCGTGAAGCATCACGGCGGCAAGACCGAGCACAAGCTCGAGGACTATTCCGACTACGGCCGCCCCGGATCGATGTTCGGATTCGGCTCCGGCGGCGACAAAATCGCGGTGGTGTATGGCTCGGGCGCGATCGAGCGTGGGCAAGGCGGATTCGATCCGCTGCTCTCGCCCGGAGGCAATGCGATGGGCGCCGACGATATCGTGGCTGCGTTCAAGAGTGCGCGCGAAGACGATTCCGTGCGCGGTGTTGTGTTCCGGATCAACTCGCCTGGCGGCGACGTGATCGCCTCTGAGTTGATTCGCCGCCAGGTCGAGCTGACGGCGGCCAAGAAGCCGGTGGTGATCAGCATGTCCGGTTACGCGGCTTCAGGCGGTTACTGGATTTCGACGCCGGCCGCGGCGATTATCGCCGACCCGGGCACCATCACCGGATCGATCGGTGTGCTCGGCGGGAAATTCAATATCGCGCCCGCGACCCAGAAGGTGTATCTGAACACCGGTGTAATCAGCTACGGCGCCAACGCGGATATGTTCGACGCGTTCAACGACTTCACGCCCGCGCAGGCGGCGATTTTTCAAAACCAGATGCTCGGCGACACCTATCAGTACTTCGTCAAGATCGTCGCCGCGGGGCGCCATCTGAGCGTCGGGAATGTCGAGGAAATCGCGCAAGGCCGAGTGTGGACGGGAGCGCAGGCGCTGCCGATCAAGCTGGTCGATTCGCTCGGGACTTTCGATGACGCGATGCGCAAGGTCAAGCAACTGGCGCGGCTCGATCCTGAAAAAGAAATCGCAATCGAAAATCTGCCCGAGCAGCCTGGAATCCTGCAGACGCTGCTCTCGGGCCGCGTCGCCGCCGCGCACGCGCTCGGCGCCAATCCGGCGCGCGCGCTCGAGCCGATCACGAAAATGATCCGCGCCGCGATCGACGGACATGCGGGTTTTGGCGCCGCCTACTGTCCGGTCGTGCCGATGCTCTAGAATGGGACTGAGGTAAATCGGGATGGAAACGCAACTGGAAGGATTTCTTAACACGCTCGGTGAGGCCGAACGCGCGGGCGGCCGCGTGCTGCACGAACTGACCGAACTGGCGCAGTCGCTGCTGCTGCGGGAGATGCTAAAGAAGGTCGGCCACGATGAAGGCTACTACGCGGGCGAACTCTCGCAGCATGTGCGGCGCCTCGGCGGCACCGCGTCGAACAAGACCGGCGATTTTGTCGAGAAGGTCCGCGCGGTGGGCGAGTTCCGCGCCAAGTGCGAGCTGCTCAACCGCGGACAGCGCTGGGTGATCCGCAAGATCGAAGAAAGCCTGCCGACTGTCGCCGACGAGCAGCTCAAGGCGTTTCTGACCGTGATGGCGGCGGGGCATCACACCAACATTGGCGCGTTGGAACAGGCGCTCAAGGACGGTCTCGTCTGAGAGCGCGGAACGCGTGATGCGGCAGACGATTTTCGGAATCGCAATGGTCGTGGTGACCGCGCTCGCGTTCTGGTGGAAGGCGCGGCATCACTACCGATGCCCATTTTGCGGGAAATTCGTGCAATGGAAGGACATCAACTGCCCGTACTGCGGCAACGACATGAACTATCGTCATCGCGAGGGCGCCGACGCTCTGCCTCGCGCGGCCGCCGACCTGCGCCGCGGAGAGCGTTCGCACCGCCGCTAAGTCGCGCGCGCCGTGATCAGCTTTTGAGCGCGGCCGCTGCGCTCTTTAGCAACGCGGCGATCTCGGCGCGAGTATTTACCGGAAGGCGCTCGAACTCTTCGCCGATTTTCAGATCCGCGAACATCCCCGCCGGGTCCTCATGAAAATGCAGGAACCCGGCTGAACCGCGATAGAAGGATCCGCGTTTTTTCTCTCTCAGACCATTGAGCTTGCGCAGCTCGGTCAGTATCGGCTCGAGTTCGTCGAGCACTTTCGGTCCCGCGTGCTTCATGGCTCAACTGTTGCCGATCTCGATCACGTATCCGTCGGGATCCGCGCAGTAGGCGTAGGGGACGCCGGGCGCGTGATTGCCGCGGCTCAGGAGCTTGCCTCCGGCCTGTTCGACTTGGCCGATCGCCTCGTCCATTTTGTCTTTCTCGGCGAGACCGAAACCGAAATGCGACACGCCGCCGCCGGCGATCGGATCGCTCTTTCCAGCCTGACACAACGTGATGGTATCGTCCGCGCCGGGCGAATGCAGAAAAACCATCCGCCGCCCGTTCTCCCAGAAATCGATTTCGAGTCCGAACGCCTGCTGATAGAACTTGAGCGAGCGCTCGATATCGCTGACGTTGAGATTGATATGGTGAAGACCGCGCGATTTGATCATCGGACCACCTCCTGAACTCGAATTATTTCAGTGCGTCGCTTACGCTCCCGCTGGAGCCGGAGCTGGCGCCGCAATCAGCACGCCTGCGCGCGCGAGTTCGTCAACTTCGGAGGCCGGCAGGTCCGCGAGCTCGGTCGCGATCGCGGCGTTGTCTGCGCCCATCCGCGAGGCTTTGACTTCGGTGCGATCGGGCCACGCCGAAAACTTGACCGGCATTCCGGGAATGTCGAATTCGCCCATGCTCTCGTCTTTCACTCGGCGCACGGTCTTGCGTCCGCGCAGATGCGGATGCGCCATCGCCTCGGCGAGCTTGTACACGGGAGCGCACGGCACGCGCTCGGCGTCGAGCAGGGCGATCGCGGCGTCGCGATTAGGAAAGCTCCGCAGCCACGTTTCTATAATCTCGCGCAGCGCCGGGTTGTTTTTCATCCGATCGCGATTGGTTTTGAAGCGCGCGTCGCCGGCAAGCTCGGGCCGCTTCATCGCGCGCCACAACCGGGCGATCTCGTGCTGCTGCAGGACGATAAAAACGTATCCGTCGCCGGCCTTGTAAACGCCGCATGGCGAGCCGGTCGGATGGGTCGCGCCGCCGCGTTTGGGCGCGAATTTTCCCGGCCGTAGCGCGATCACCGGCACCGAGAGCTCGTGCATGTGGAAGTAGGTGTCGAGCAGCGACGCGTCGAGCACCTGCCCTTCACCGGTGCGCTCGCGATGCAGCAGCGCGAAGCCGACCGCCATCGCGGCGGCGACCCCGGTCGATACGTCGCCGATCGCCATCGGAGGCACGATCGGAGATCCCTCGGGCTCGCCCAGCAGATCGGTGATACCGGCTAGCGACGCGCCCAGGTAGTCGTACCCCGGCTTGTAGCTGAGCGGTCCGGTCTGTCCGGCGACCGAAACCGAGCACATGATAATCCGCGGATTGATCTTCTTTAGGGCCTCGTAACCGAAGCCCATCTCGGCGATTACGCCGGGCGCGAAATTTTCCACTACGACATCGATCTTCGGGATCATCTTTAGGATCAACTCGCGCCCGCGCGGGTCGCGCAGATTGATTCCGAGGCTGCGTTTGGAATGGTTGTGCTGGAAGTAGTAGGTGCTCATGCCGTCGCGGACCAGGCCGAGCAGGCGGACGTGATCGCCTTCGAGCGAGCGCTCGATCTTGATCACGTCGGCGCCCATCTCGCCGAGAATCCGGGTGCAGGTCGGTCCCGCAACGTAGTGAGTAAAATCAAGAACGCGGTAACCTTCAAGCATCCGCGGCGGTTGGTCCATTGTGTTCTCCCGAAATCAGATCGTGGCCGAGGTTCGCCCGCTGCGCGGCTAGCGTTCGCCGCGCGTCAGGCAATCGGCGCAGATGCCGTAGAGTTCCATCTTATGGCGCCGCAACTCGGCCTTGAGCTCGCGCGCGACCATCTCTTGCAGCCGTTCGATACTGTCGTTTTCAAATTCGATAATCTTGCCGCAACGCTCGCAAATGAAGTGGTCGTGATGCCGCTCGCCCATCGCTTCGTAGCGCGCCTGGCCTTCGTCGAAATGGCGTTCCTGCAGCAGATCGCATTCGCGCAGAAGCCGAAGTGTGCGATAGATCGTTGCGTAGCCCACATGCGGATTAATCTTCTTGACCTCGGCGTACAGCTCTTCGGCGCTGATATGGCGGCCGATGCCGAAGAACACGCGCGCTATATCGTCGCGCTGGCCGGTGGATTTGAGTCCGCGGTCCTTGAGCCGCGAATGAAACGCCTTCATCCGCTCTTCGGTGCTGACGTGCGGCATGTGGCCGACGACGGTGCGGCTATGCGCGGCGGTATGCTCCCCTCGCGCCATCGGTTCGCCTATTGCTGCGCGGCTCCCGGCTGCACCACGCGGCGCGCCGCGGGCGACAGGTACACTGCTTCCAGGTCGCGCGAGCGCAGTGCGTCGGCCAGCACTTCCAGTTGCTCGGCGGCGGGCTGTTCTCGATCGATGATCACGAGATCCTTTTCGCGCAGGCGGCAGGCTCCGCCGCGTGCGCGGTAGCCGACCTCGCGCAGGATCCGCTCGCGCCGCACTTCCAGGCCGACGCGCCCGGCCGCCTCGCTCAATTCCTCAACCAGCTTGAGGAGCCGTGATTCTTTCTGCTCGCTCATTTCGTCCCGCCTCCGGGAATCGCGCCGTTGGCCGCCTCTTGAGGCTTACCCGTGAGCCGTGGTATCGCGGAGTTCCAAACGGAGGACTGCCCGTTGATCAAGAAAATCCTCGTCGGCATCGACACCTCCGAACATTCCCGCAACGCGCAGGCCTACGCCTTTCATATCGCTCATCGTCTCGGCGCAAGTCTGATTGGAGTTCATGTCGTCGATATCGTGTCGATCGAAGGTTCCTTCTTCCATGATATATCAGGTTCGCTCGGCCTTGAACCATATCTGGACTTCTCCTCGAAGATGCGCGAGGTGCTGACCGCCCGCGGACGCACGGTCCTGGACGATTTTGCGGCCGCCGCCAAACGCGAGAATCTGGCGGCCGAGACCGTGCTCGATATGGGGATCGTCGCCAACCAGATCTGCGATCACGCCAAGAGCGCCGACCTGGTGATGATCGGGCATCGCGGCGTCAACGAGCGCTTCTCGAGCGGACTCTTGGGCTCGACGGCCGAGGCGGTGGCGCGCAAATGCCCGCGTCCGGTATTCATCGCGCCGATGAAATTCCGCGAGATTCAACGTCCGGTCCTCGCCTACGACGGAAGCGAGCGCGCCTCTCGCGCGATGCGCGCCGCGGCGGAAGTCGCAAACGGACTCGGCGTGACGCTGACTGTGGTGACGGTCGCGCGCGATCCGAAGCTCGGAGAGCGCATCCTTGAAGAGGCGCGCAAGTATTTCGAGCCCTACACGCCGACCGCGGAATTCAAGCTGCTCGCGGGCCACGCCAATGAAGAGATCATCAAGTTTCTGAAGGAGCGCGATGCCGACCTGCTGTTCATCGGCGCGTACGGCCACAGCAGAATAATCGAAATGGTGCTCGGCTCGACCACCGAATTCGTCCTGCGCAACTCGCCTTGTCCGGTATTCCTGTCGCGCTAGCAGCGTGCGCCGGGCGTTGGCGATGACTCGATGCGCGCCGCGCGCTAGGATTATCGCGCTGAGCAGGGTTCATGAAGTCCTGGAACGCACTTCCCGATCGCGCGCTTGCCGGCGCAGGCGAGATCACCGCTGCTTTCCTTTCCATGGGCGAAAATGATTTTCGCGGCGCTGCGCGCTATATCAACACGCTGCCGTACGGACGCAACAGCTCTCACGCCGATCCGCTGATCGTGATGCGCGAGCGGCGCGGCACGTGCAGCACCAAGCACGCGATCCTTAAGCGGCTCGCGATCGAGCAGCGAATCGAAATCGCGCTCGTGATCGGAATCTACCGGATGAGCGAACGCAACACGCCCGGCGTCGGCCGCGTGCTCGCGGCGAGCGGGCTGGAAAGTGTGCCCGAAGCGCATTGCTACCTTCGATATCTGGACGACCGGATCGACGTGACGCGCGAAATCGCCGGCGGACCGGCAGAACCGATTGCGGACTTTCTATACGAAGAGGAAATTTCGCCCGAGCAGATCGCCGACTACAAGATAGCGCTTCATCAGCGATGGATTCGCGGTTGGATCGCGTCGGCGGATGCGCCGCGCGGCGTGGGTTTCGACGAACTATGGAAAATCCGCGAGGCCTGTATCGCTGCGCTCGGACAGTGAGCGGCACATGAAGCAGAACATCTACGACAATCCACAATTCTTCGAAGGTTACGCGCAACTGCGGCGGCACGAAGGCGGCCTGAACGCCGCGCTCGAATGGCCCGCGCTCCATTCGATGCTGCCGCAACTTGCGCGGCTGCATGTGCTCGACCTCGGATGCGGCTTCGGCAAGTGGTCGCGCCTGATGCGCGAGCAGGGCGCCGTTTCGGTTCTCGGAATCGATATCTCGGCCAAGATGCTCGAACGGGCGCGTGCGGAAAACGCGCTCGACGGGATCACCTATGCCAATTGTCCGATCGAGGACGCGGCATTTGATCCGAAGAGCTTCGACCTGGTGACCAGTTCGCTTGCGCTGCATTACGTCGAGTGCTTCGACCGCGTGTGTGCGAATGTGGCGCGATGGCTCAAGCCGGGCGGCGCGTTCGTTTTTTCCGTCGAGCATCCGATCATAACCGCGAACCCGGCGAATCTTGAAGGATGGTGCCTTGACGCGGCGGGTGCGCGACGGCATTGGGCGGTCGATAAATATCGCGATGAGGGTGCGCGCAGCACGCGATGGTTCGTCGACGGCGTGATTAAGTACCATCGCACGATCGAAACCTACCTGAACACGCTGATCGATTCGGGGCTCGCGATCACGCGCGTGCTCGAACCCGAAGGCACGCCGGAATTTGTTCGTGCACGGCCGGAACTGCTCGATGAGCGCCGCCGCCCGCCGTTCCTGCTGATCTCGGCGCGCCGGATCTGAGCTGCGCGACCCTTACGCTTGCGGCTCGGTCTGACGCTGTTGGATGAAGCGCGCGAGGAGCAAGCGCATAGTAGCCGCGGGCTGGATTCCGATCATCGGGAAGTCGCCGAGCACGAAGGTCGGATAGCCGAGCGCCGCATGCTCGTCGGCTTCGCGCCTGGATTGCTCGAGCCGCGGCGCCATCCGGCGGCTTTCGAGATCCGCGTGAAATTTCATTGCGTCCATTCCGGCGCGTCCCGCGATCTCACCGAGGATCGCGAGCGCGGAGATGTCGGCGCGATCCTCGAACGCCGCGCGAAAGACGGCCTCGTGGTACTTGGCGAACACCCCGGCATCGCGCGCGAGCTCCGAGCCTTCCAGAGCCGCGGACGAATCGATCCAACGCGCGGGCGGCGCCACTGCGATTCCGGTTTCCGCGGCGACCATCAGGACCTTCTGGCGTTCGAGGCCGGTAATCGCGCGGCCGGCTTTGGCGGAAAAGTCGCGCAACGCGATTGGCACGCCCTTCCATAACGCGTCGAAGCCGAGCTCCGGCTCGAGCTCGCGCACGATCCTCCACGCGACGTAGCAGAGCGTCGAGGCGTAGTCGAAAAAAATTGGAATTATCACGCGAGGCATAAGAGATACTTCCGGATTATTGACCGCTTGCCCAAATCTGCGCAATTGCGCTTGCGCGCCAGCCGCGAGTCGAAGAATCTTGCTCGATGGATACCAAGCGCCGCCCCATCCTGAAACTTGGCGTCGTCGATCTCGGCGTCGAGACCGCGACGCTGCCGACCGGAGTCACGGTTGACCTCGCGGTGATTCGGCATCCCGGCGCCGCCGCGATTGTGGCGCTCGACAGCGACGGCGCAGTCGCGATGTTGAGCCAGTGGCGTCATGCGATCGGCGCGTGGATCCGGGAGATTCCCGCGGGATGCCGCAACGCCGGCGAGGACGTTTTGGCCTGTGCGCGGCGCGAACT
>JBOHWH010000155.1:0-25169 GCA_050736695.1 Binataceae bacterium (SeqCode)
ATCGGGTCTCCCTCCCCCGTTAGACGCTCCGGAATTATCGATAACTCGCCTTTAGCGGCCTACGCTTATCGTGGCGGGTGTCCAACTCGTCCGCCGCCGGGTTACGCGCTGCGATCGAGTCTCGCCGTCGTAATTGGCCGACACAGCCTCTTGCCCAAGGCTACGTTCTGAGTCGAAAGTGTTGACGTTGACAGTGGCGAACCACTTGCCGTCGATCGCGATCACGGCGCCGACATAGACTCCGCACCTTCTGCAGAGCAGAAAGTCAGCCGTTCTCAGACCAAATTGGTAGCGGCTGAATTTCCTTTCGGAATGGACGAGGACCTCGACCTGTCCGTTCGAGTCGCTGGTTGTGCGGGCTCCGTGTCGACGGCAAAAGGAGCACGCGCAGGCCCGCAATCGAAGCCGGGCGACGGGCAGCGCCGTCGTGAACGCTATCTCGATATTGCCGCAGTGGCAGTGGCCGTGAAGCGTAGGCATTGTCCGCCTCCCACAGCGATCAAATCCGAGCCAAGGCTCGCGAGCCTTGCGCGGCTTTTCGAGTCTGGTCGTTTACTTCCACCCGACAGCATCGCACCAAGCGAACGCTAGAAAGGCTCCCGGGGCGGCACTCCACTTTCTCCACGCTTTTCCATTGCCTCAAGAGTCGCGCCCTCGGCCAAGCCATGTGCGAGCACGGCAACTCTGAAATCGCCGCGAGCGCGCTCGCGTGCTCGTTCAAGGCCGAAGGAGCGCACTTCGGATGGCGTCCCATAGCTTAGATAACGCGCCGAAGCTGAAATCCGCCGAAAGCCGGCTTCGTGAAGCATCGATCGGAGTGACCGACCACGGTTCGGAAAGCCAACCTCGGAGGCTTCCCAGAGTTGTTTGCGTAGCTCGTAGAAGTCGGCAAGCAAGCCTGACGCGTCCCCCGAAATCAGCAATCCTCCATAGTCAACGGACGCGGCACCGATCAGACCCCCCGGCTTCAGCACCCGACGGATTTCCCCGATCGCTTCGAGAAGATTCCTGACCGCCTCCAAGATCGAATGGGCCAGCGCCGCGTCGAATGCGGAGTCGCGAAACGGAAGCGCGAAAACATCGCCGGAGACGAAACGGAGCGCCGAAATTCCATTTTGCCGCGCGTATTCGACAGCCGGTCGAAATCCGCCAGATTCATGATCGAGGCCTATGACAGCTCTCGTCTCGGTTGTCTCGGCTAGGCCCGCTGTAATCGTTCGGTTCGCGCACACCCGCAGTCGAGTACAGCGCTGCCAGGCTTCACCAATCGTACGAAAAAATGCGCGTGCGTTGTGGCGCTTCGCTTTGCCACCTCGCTTTTATATTTGACAGTCATTAACGCATTTGACCCTGCGCCCAAGGCCCCTGAAACTAGACGCTCCTCAATCCCTTAACTCCCGGATTCACGGAATTTTCCAAGTATCTCCGTCGCCAGTTTATTACGCGTGGTTCGGCGAAACGATAAAGTGCTTCATCCAATTGCCGACCATGGGAAAATGGGCCGCCTCAGAGTCGGTTGGTTCGGCAGCGAAGGCCGCAGCCTTTTCACATATTGGTGAAAAACTGGTCCATCGCGGCGTGTCTGACCGTCAATACGCGAACCACGCGGTGCCGTTCGTCGATTTCGAAGATGATCCGGTATACGTCACGCTTCGCCCCATACAGCAAATGCCGCAAGTTTCGTTTGGCCTTCTTGCTCTCGGCAGCGATCGGGCAGCGGCGCGGCAACCGTTCAAGAGTATAGATGGCCTCCTCGAGTCCGTTGAACCAGTCCGCCGCGACGGCAGTGTCTTCCGCGGAAACCCGATCGTACAGATCCCGAAGGTCACGCTCGGCGCGGCGTGTCAATTCAACGAGATACGCCATGGCGCCGGCGCAACTCGCGGAAGACCTCACGAGCAGGGCGCGTTCGCCCGTGGACGATATCGTCCACGCCCTGCCTGATCGCCTCGTTAACGTCGGCGCGGGCGGCGCTGTCGAGCAATCGCTGATAGGATTCCGCATCCTGTACCACGGCCTCGGCCTTGCCGTTGACCGTCAGTACCACGGGGCGCTTGCTCTTCTTCATCTCCTTAAGAAATTTCCCCGATTTCCGCCGAAAATTCGTCAGAGATTGAATGTCCTTCGTTATGTCGAGCATGATGACTCCCTGCGTGACCACAGCACCTAATTAGGTGCTACCCGAAACAGCGCGTTTTGTAAAGCTGGGAATTGGCGCCACATCCCTCGCTCTTTCAGCTTCGCGATGAGCAGCAATTCGAACAGACGATCCGGTTCACACCCACGCGCGTGAGGACAGCTTGGGTGGTATCGCCGAACGGCCTATGCGCGTCTGGCAACGCCGGTTGAAAGTCGACCCTCCAGCTAAGGTGGGCCAACTTTCAACCAGCGTTGACAAGCAGGAGCCAGACATAAATCAGGTCGCATTTAGCTGCAAGTCGCTGGCCAGGGCGTTAAGACGGCTCGGCGGCCTCTGCTGTTCCTCACGGATGGTCCCTCTTGGCATCTTGAAGATATCCAAATTTCGTTCGGATGAGATATTTGGCTGCGACAACGCGACCATTCGGCGTTCCGCTAGCATACCCGCCACTGCTCGTCACAACGGATAAGGTTTTCGGTATGCAAGGCCCGTGCAATCCTTAATTCAAAACAGCATCATAAGCTGCGAGAAGATGGTTCAAGAGCGCATATAAACTGGCGAACCCTATGCGACGTGAGAGGTACGTTCCGACCGTGTTCAAAGGATTCCGTGTGTTCGCAAGTCTCTAAACACGGAATACGCATAGAGCAGAAAACCCAGACCGAACAAAGGAACACCGAAAAAGAAAAACAGGCACATCGTGATAGGCGTCGTATCAATGATGCATGGAGTCGCGAGCAAAAACCCAAGGCCGGTAGAGATTAGGGCGGCTTCGATCAGCGTTGGCATATGATTAGACCTTTGGTGTATGAATCGGCTGATGGCAAGTAACGCAGCCAAGCTCATTTGCCAAAAGCGGCTTCATCACCGCCGCATGCGCCGGATTGCTTTTGAAATTCGCCGCCGAGCCATGACATTGTAAACAGTTACTATTCGGAAAGGGTTTGTAGAGTTTGATTTCCTTCGGCATTTTCATCAAGCCGTAATATCTCGCTACGTGACCCATACTTGTCAGCTTGGTTCTGATGGGTCCCAGGAAGCCATAATCGGCATGACAGGTATAGCATTGATCTTTAAGGATCCAGCGATTTTGGAAATGCATTGCGGCCAGGGATTTGCCCTTTGGGTTGCGCAGGCCGTCCACCCAGGGCGTCATCGTATGACAGTCTGCGCAGAAGCTCACGGTTTCCGCCCGCTGAAACGACAGGGCGAACGTAGCGAGTACCATCAGAATCGGTGCGACTCCAAGGACGAGCAAGAGCAGCAGTTTCTCTCGAGTACTCAAGCTATCCAACGATCGTTATGAACCTATTTTCTTGATGTAGTCCACCAGAGCCTTCACCTGATCCGCGCTCAACTGCTTGAAGCCCGGCATCGTCGCCGATTCGCCTACCGCCGGTCCTCCCCGCGAAATGGCTGTCGCGATCCAGTCGTCGCTCTTGCCTTTGAGCGAAACCGCGAAGTCCGGCGGTGGCGGCTTCAAATACTTGCCAGCGGCACCGTCTCCTTTTCCCTTATCCCCATGACATGCGGCACAACTTTGAGAGTAGGTCGCAGCGGCGTCCTGGGCGCGCGCGAACGTCGCGACAAACGAGGCCACGGATGCGGCAACTGTCGCGGATAGAAACACAGCCGAAAGTTTGTTCGTCCTCATTTCAATCTCCCATGCGTAAAACCTAGAAGCGATATTTGAGCGTGATATACCCGGCGTTGCCGGTGTATGGAGTCCAGGAGGTCGCTCCCACGAAAGTAGAATATGGCGACGCGCTCCCCATCCACGATTTTAGATTGTCCCAGGCAAAGTCACTTTCGCCGAAGTGATTGAAGTAGTAGCCTAAATCGAGTGCCATGTTTTTCTTGAACGGATACTCATATTGAACGATTAGCTCCTGAAACTGCGTGCCAATGTTGGGAAACGAAGTCGCCGGACCGAGCGCAGCGTCTCCGTTGGCGTGAGTTAGATCGGTGCTAACTGCGTAGGTGTACTTAATGCTCAGCTTGGATTTGTTTCCCAGGAGCTGCGACCCTTCGACAACCAGGGGCGGCAACGATGTCTCGATTCCGACATCGACCGAGCTACCCTGATCACGGCCATAGCTTGTCCACACTTGCGCTGGACAATTCGTGGGAGTCTGCGAATCGGGTGTCGCGGCCGGGCAACCGGGTTCAAGCGGACTGACTGCGTGAGGCTCGCGCTGCATTCCCGCCATATTCCAATCGGCGGCCTGCCAACTGTAATTTACGAAGACATTGAAGTCATTCGCCGGCTGATAGGCAACTCCGACCGATGGCGTGTAATCCGACGAGTGTTGCAGGCCAATCGCTGAAGACGGGTAGCGGTAGTCGTCGTAATTCATCGCCGCGTTAATGCTTATATTGTTCAGGTGGGGATTTTCTGAGCTGTGAAATGGACGGAGCGAGCCGGATAGGTTGAACTGATTGACGTGAACAGTTGCTTCATCGAATCGGCGCAGGGCGTTGAGCTCGGTGCTTCCATTATTCTGCTCGACCAGCCAAGTTCGATTATTGTTATATCCTGGCGAGTCGCGGTTCGCGTACTGGTAGCTGCCATGAAATTCGAGCCAGTCGGATGGAGTCCAGTCGAGCAGCGGACCGTAGGAAGTGGTGTCCTGCTGCGGCACCATCAGCCCGCTATTGTGAGCTGTGTCGATCCGGCCCACGAAACGCGCCGCCAGCGCCGGAGTGATCCGATAGCTCGCGCTCAGGTCGATGTTCTGGTCCGAGAATGAGAATGGAAACGCGGTTGCAGTGAAGCTGCCGGCGACATCATTGAGCGAGGTGATGCTCTTGAAGGTGATCGCATGATCCTCGTTGTTGTAGCCGTAGTAGCTATACGTTGCTCTCAGTTCGAGCGACTCAATCGGATTGCTGACCAGCGTCGCGTTGGCGAAAAATGGTTGCACGTCGCCGCCCAGACTGCTCTGGGGCAAGCGTTGGGTCGGCAGCGCGGAGTTTGCCGTGTACGGAATGAAGCTCTGGTTCTGCAACCACCAGCCATACGACAGACTGCCCATTGCGCGCGTGTTGAAAGGCAATGTAACACCGCCGTCCAGCGTGAAGGTGTGCGCCTGGTTGTCCGGGTACAATTGCATCCTGCCCATGCATGGTCCGGTTCCGGCCGATGGAGAATAAGTGGCGGAGCTGGTGCATGCTCCGGTCGGCGAAAGCTGGCCCCACACGTCCGGATTCGACCAGGTCAGAACCGAGTCATGATTCTTGAAGAACGATCCATTGTATTTTGCGCCAAGCGTCCACCACGAAGCCGAGTACTCGACCCCGACTCCATAGTTGTAAATATCGTAATTGGTGGGCTGCGTTACCTGCGAAATGTTATAGCTTCCGGGGCTGGGGCCAAACATTGTACCGAACGAGTGATCGCTCCCGCTCGGATTCTGAAAGTTGAAGTCCGCGGTGTAGGTCCAGTGCGGGTCGGGCGTGTAGCGAACGTGCAGGTTCGCGACGCCATCGATCAAGCTCATCGCCACCGGATTCGCGACCTCATTTATCCAAGTGCCGATGTTCTTTCCCGGTGGCTCGCCTGCCGTTGGAGGCGCCGGATGCGAACCGAGGCTGAAGTTGCCACCGTTCTGAGTATAGGCGGTCGAACCGATATCGTCGCTCAGATAGTGCGGCATGTCGAGATACTGCACCTCGAAATCCAGCAGTCCGTAGACTCCGGCGTGTAGATTGTACATCTGGTTAGTCTGTCCCAGATTGTAAGAGCGAAAATCGGCAAAGACTCGGTCGTCGTTGTTATGTCCCAGGAGCAGGTGCAGCTCTGGAACGATGATCTGCTGTGCCATGTCACTGTACTCGCGGTACTTGGCGACATTGGTGTCGGGAACCGGCTGCGGATAGGCGCCTGCCTCCGCGGAGCCCTGCATCGAGACTGAGCCCAAGGTCGTCTGCGCACTTACTTCACGCGAAGCAACTAACACCGTCATAAGCAAAACCGGCAGCACGGCTGATACGAGGAACACGCGATTCATCGAATCTCTCATTGTGCTTACCTCGAGTTCTCGTCCACGTCTCTATCGAGTGAAGTAGAGCCCGCCCGGTGAGTTCGAGCCATGGATCTGCGCGTGACAATTGGTGCACGAATGCCCGAAAACAAAGACCGAACCCGCGCCGGTAGGAGTCCCGGGATGATATGTCCCGACATGGCACTGCTGGCATAGCCGCGGCGGCGAGACTTTCAGAAGAAACATGTTGATCGAGCCGTGAGGGTCGTGACAGTTGTCGCAGTTCTGCATGACCGGCGGATGAGCCCATAGAAACGGCCCGCGCTTCTCCGCGTGACAGGTGTAACAGACCTCGTTTACCGTCGGCTGGACCAGTTGATGCTGATACGGGCCGCCATGCGGGTTGTGGCAGTCGGTGCAGACCATCAGCCCTTCGCGCAACGGCATGTGCGAGGGCATGTTGATCTGATTGCGCTTATCGAGATGGCACCGTAGACAGACCTGGGTCTCGGGCCGCGTATACATAAATGGGCTGGCGCGGAACTCGGCAGCGAGCTGATATTCCGAGGTCTTGCGCATGATCTCGTGGCAGTCGACGCACTTGACGCCTCGGAACGCGTGAGTGCTGGCTTGCCAGAACGCTTGGTCACTCCTCTGATGACAATTGAGACAGGCGCTATTGTCTCGCGCAGCCGATTCGCCCGAGTCGGGCCGAAATGTGACGAGCGACGGCTCGGCCGGCTGCCCATGCATCACTTGTTCAGGCGTCGTTCCCTTGCTCATTGCCGCGGCCATTTCGGGTACATACAGACTGCCGGGTCCATGGCACGATTCGCATGCGCGCTGCTCGGCGGAATCGCGCGGATGCTTTATCAGGATGTTGCCCATCATCGTATCGCTGAACGTGTGGGTTGAAGCCTGATGGCATCCCTCGCAAGCCTTGCTGCCAACATAACTTGCGGTTGCCGCGTTCGCTCCGGGAACCTGCGATTGAAAAGCCTCGGCCGGCGAGGGCGCGACCGACGAGGCTGGCGACGGCTGAGATGACTCGGCAGCGGTTGCGGTCCCGCCGTAAAGGATCACGATCAGCGCGACGGTTACCCAAACCAACACTCGAAACGCTGATTCTCTGAGTCGGAAGATCACGAGTCTCCGTCCGCCGCGAATAACACCATGCTTCGACAACTTCGAGAAATCTCTCGCAGTCCTAAAGCTCAAGCCAGACGAGTGCGGGGTTGGAGTCTGTCTCAATAGACTCCGCTATCGCTGATGCCGCAGTTGTCGGTGGCGCCAGCGCTGCGGCAATCGAAGCACAGAGCTTCAGTGGCACGGCCGCCATACTCAACCTCCTGACCGAGCCAGCTATTCGCCGCCATCGGCGGCTCCCTTTCTAAGGCGACGCCGCGGCTGAAGTTTTACGACCCCCCTAGGGCCATGCCGTGCCTTCGTCTAATGGCCGCGACACTCCGACTAGGTTCCAAACAAAGACTGCTTCGTGTCCCCGTGACAGAATCTCTCCTAGCTTCGGAGCTGCAAAAGCCAGCATAGTTTGTGCCGATATAGATGGTGTCTTCTTTCCCGAGTTTTCCGGCGGCACATTTTTGGCGTTTAGCCCCTGGTGTTTCGTTCGGAACCATTCTGCCACCCATTGGTCCCTTTGGAGCCAAACCCTAGCCCTCGGTGCTCCGGGGCGACTAGCCGCAAATCGTCCACCTCGCTGCCGAGACCGCCATTACGGACGCAATATATTTCGTAGGCCCGAATACGTATCTCACCTTCCGTCAGCTGTGGATTATCTCTGCTGTGGATTATCTCTAATGACCGGCTGTTGTATGGCCGTTTTTTTCTCTGCCATTTTGGCCTCCTTCTGGTATTCGACCGGATTCTCTACGTGGCTAGATACCTCGTCAGCAAATACTTTCCGTGCCGATCTCAAATGACGTCGGACGGCCTCTGATATTCTCGACGCGTAGGATCAAGCCGTTGGCCGACGCGCCGCTGGCCAAGCTCTCGGCGGTGTTCGATCGGATGTACAGCCGAGTGGGACGGCCGTCGATTCCGTCCGAACAACTCTTGAAAGGCTCGCTGTTGATGGCGCTGTACACGGTGAGAAGCGAGCGGCTGTTTTGCGAGTAGCTCGATTACAAGCTTTTGTTCCGTTGGTTCCCGGACATAGAAATGGACGAGACGAGCTTCGACCACTCGAGCTTCTCGCACAATCGTGCGCGGCTGTTGGAGCGAAACTCTGGCATTCGTAGGGGCTTGCGCGCTGAATTGGAGATTACGTCCGTGACTGACAGCTGGTGCGCACGCCAGAATCCTTCCAGTCGATGACCGTCCAACTCCTTCGGGCACGTCCATCCCTTTGGAGTTCGTAAGATAATCATCGGCCACCGAGGCCTGCGGGCGATGCCGCTTCTTCGGGCTTGCTGCTGGATCTCGCGGATCTGAGCGACACAGCGTTCGAGAATTGCGGCCGTCTCCTGATGCATCGCCGGAGGATCATCGCCCTCGACCACGTATGAGTATAGCCGTGGCCAACAAATTGGCGGGGTTGGCAATCTTGTAGCCGTTCGTTTGCAACCCCGCGAAGTTTTTCTCTCACAGCTTCTTCCTACCGCTTGTAGAGATCGACATAAAGGGGCATTCCCGTTGGCGCGACCACCGTTGGAACGACATGCAGAAGCAGAAGGGTCCCGTCATTCTGACACGCCATCTGTGCCGCTACTTCCAAAGCCGCTATCGAATTTCCGTCGAAATTGACTGGAATCAGGATTCTTGCAAACGAAAATGCCATTGGCGGGCCTTCTAATCTGAAATTCGGCGTGCCAATCGCAATAATAGCCAGTGGCGTGCCAGTCCAAGCCTGCCGGCGGCACATAGAAATGCCGCCATCACATGAGCGCGCGCCTCAGAATGCGCTACATTATTGGCTGCCGATCTGTATCCGATGGATGCACTATCCCGGGTCGCGCTGGCGCCGATGGCTACCTCTTCAAGTCGAGAGAACGAGCCCTCCGATGCGCCCTATAAGCGAAACCTGCCGTCGCGCTTGGCACGGTTCGCGCTCTTCTTTTGATGGGAATGTGGCTTGGCTTCGAATACGCAACTAGGGAACAGGAAGATGGCCAGAGAATTAGACCCGCGGATGCATTTTCGATCGCTCGAAGCCTTCCGCCGCGAAATCGACGACATTTTCAGCCGTTCTCTTGGAGCTAACGTCCGGAGCTCGACATTGGACCGGGTCTTCCCACCGATCGAGGCGTTCCTCGATGGGAACGAATACGTCCTGCGGCTGGACCTGCCTGGAATCGATCCACAAGAAATCGAGGTGACGGTCCGCGAGGAGGTCGCAACGATTCGTGGCTCGCGCAAGCCTCACGCCAGGCACGCGCAGTGGGACTTGATCAATTGTGAGATAATCCACGGCGATTTTGAGCGTTCGATCGCCATCCCGCGCGGAGTGCGCGTGGAAGACATAAAAGCGGCTTACAACCATGGGGTGCTCGAACTCCGCATGCCCGCGCCAAAAGAAACGCTCCGACGCAAGGTTCCCATACAAGTCGAGAACACGAAGGGAAAGAATTCCTGACCGAAAGTCTTGTTCGATTCCCCGGATTGAGCTGTCTTCCGCTACGTCATACCCGCGAACATCCGGTGGAGGCGATCATGAAGCTCACCGGCAACTTGGGGCGCGAACTGCGCGATCGAAGCGCTTGGCGGCGACGACACATTTCAAAATGCTGCCACGGTTACGAAGCCCGGCGGCACGATCTCCAAGGCCGGCTATCATGGCAAGGGCGAGTTCGTGCACATTTCGCCTATGGAATGGGGTGTCGGGATGGCCGAAAAAACCATCCGCACGGGGCTATGCCCGGGTGCACGGCTTCGGATGGAACGACTTCTGCGGATGCTTCAGGGCAAGCGTTTGGATCCTACGAGCATGACTACTCACACATTTCCATTCGCGCAATTGGACCGGGCGTTCGAGGCCATGGACAAGAAACTCGAGGGTATCATCAACCCACTGATCATCATTTAGTCATGGCAAAGTACTCTGACCCGCGACCAGCGTTTCTGGAACCATTTTCTGAAATCCTACCTGTGCGTCGGAAACTGGTCATCAATCCAGTCTTCCGCATCCGCTTCCCGGGAAAAGCCTTCGCCAATTTTCTTTTCCTTCCAGAAGATTTCCCACTTTCCGGACTCCGAGTTCAATTTTATCGAATATCCCTGGTATTCAGTCAATTGCGCATCGATCATTTGCTTCTCTCGACTTGCGTAAGCAGTATTACTGTCCGGATCTCTTCTTCCCTTCGAATCCCGGGGTTAGACGGGCGGATTGACGCGCACGTGTCCCCGGTTAATCGAGATGCAGACCTCCGCCACGAGGTTTCGCAGCGGCTCGTTCACCGCACCCTTAAGTTTACGCGTGGCTTCGTGAGCGAGATCGTCGAGCGAGAGGATGCCGACGAGTTTGCCCTCCCGATCGGTCACCGGAAGGCGCCGCACACCCGTCTGCCGCATCAGAGTTGCCGCGTCAACAAGATCGTCCTGAGCCTTGCAGCAGACCAGCTTCCTGGCCATCGCGCCTTCAACGCGTAGGGCATCCAATGATTTGCCTTGGGTATAAGCTGCCATGCAGACGTCGCGATCGGTCAGAAATCCGACCGGTCTGAACTGCTCGTCCACCACGGGCACTCCACCGCAACGATTTTCCCACATGATGCGTGCAGCCTGATTCAGTGTTTCATCCGGATGACAGACCTTCGCGTTGCGATTCATGATCCGTTCAACTTCCATGATCGTCTCTCCATTCGTCGCGGCCCAAGCAGCTCACTCGCTGCCACGAATCGTCAATACCGGGCAGGTCGCCTTTCGCGTCATCCCTTCGGCAACGCTACCTAAGATCATCCGTGTAATGCCCCTGCGCCCGTGCGTCGCCATTACCAGCAGATCGGGTTTGTACTTGGCCTGAGCTTGCAGAATGCAACTGACAATATCGCCGGAATACAGAAGCGTTTCGTGCTTCAGATCGGCAAATTTTTGCGCCGCAATGTCAGCCAGCTTTGCTCGAGCCGCTTTCTCCTGATCCTCATACAACGCAGCCGGCGGCGGGTACTCTCCGGTGGCAATCACGATCGGCAGCACGTGGACTAATAGAATGCTGCTCCCGAGCGCGCGGGCGATCTCGATCGCCCTGTCTAGTGCCGATAGCGAATTTTCGTCGAAGTCTATAGGACAAAGGATCGTTTTGTACGGAAAGGCCATTTGTTGAACCTCCTCTGTTGAGGAATAGAAAGTTGAGCCAAAGTGCGGCCTCTAAATTTCAAATACGGTCAATCTGAATTAGCCATAGGACTACTGTCTCTCATCAAGCGCGGTCGTCAAGTGGGCGAGACGGTTTGCTAGCAGCACAAGAGCTTAAGATCGAAAGGAAGCCGGCTCATGACGTGCCCAGCCGTCTCGTAGTTCCATCGGACCTCCCGAACGCGGCCTGAAGAACGACCGCTACCAACCTCCACGTGGGCGACACCGGGCACACCGGAATCTACGGTCCAACCGGGCTTCCAGTGAAATCCGTGAATTGAGGAACGGACTGCTGTCGGCAGGGGCGGCACGATTGCTCTCATTGACTTGCCAAACTAAGACTCCTGTTCAGCTACGGCAATCAAACTCTCGGGGTCTTGTGGATAAAACATTTTGTCGACTTGACGCGCGGAATGACTCTGTGTCACAACTGCGTCACTTGGCAATCCCTTGCCCGAAAACCAGCAGGCAAAGATCAAAGATTCCAAACGGTGAAATCTATTCGGTGCGATTTTTGGAAGATGCCGAATTTGCGCGTGCGAGTTCACACGCGAATTTTCGCTGTTCTGCAAGTGTCAGGAGCAGATTCCGATTGAAGCTCGGGTCGCACGCTTGGCTGAAACTCACGATCAAATGCTGCTGAGAGAAATCGCCGATCGTTGAGCCATTGATTCGTCCCGCGAAGTTGGACCCGTCTTGCTCCAGAAGGATCCAATATGATGGAGGGGCGGACGCATGCCCACTCTTGCCAAAATCCAAGCGACTGCCACTGGTAAACCGAAAGCGCCCCGATGGAGCTTTAGTTGCCCAGGCGAAACGGCGGTTCGTCCTGTCCCGTCGGGGGTTCGGCTCCGGTGGTAGCTGTGGAGCTGGGAGTGGCGGCGGACTCAGTCCGCTTGATTACGTAGGCGTTGTCGTCGTTCCCAAGGCATCGGCAATTTGGGGTCGCAGTTACGCTTTCGAGCAAATACCCGTCCGGAATCGCTTGATGCGCGCAGATTATCATCATCGAACCGGCTACCGGCTCCAACTGGCGGGCACGGCAAGAGCCAGGACAGACCGGACTACTTCCGGTGGCGGTCACGGCCATGCCGCGCGGTGGGGAGTCCTCGGAGCAGACGATCACGGTTTGTTTCCGGCTATGCGGTTCGATTTGTGAAGGCGGCTGATACTGTGCGAATAGCACTGTGCCGCATGCGAGAAGCGACGCAGCTACTGAAAATGTGGTGATGATAATCAGGCGGTTGTGCATAACTGTCTCAACTGGTCAGAGGGTAGGTCGGCGTCAACGCGTCGATCGGGGTGATGAAACTAAAGGGCCGCGGTTCCGCACCGGGTTTATGCGTATAGCGGTATGCCCGTTCTGCGGAACAAGTCAAGGATCGCTCAGTAAAACCGGAAGTCAGGGCGTCTCAATATTTCTCTGGCGATGATTTCCAGGATTGATTGCTCAACCTTTAGCAAGGCCAGGAATTGCAGAGATTTCCGGCAACTAAGCGCGCGGTCGTTCAGATTCGATCCGTTTCAACGATCCGCATAATCCTGTGACATGGATTCTGCCGAGCTTTCACGATCAATTTGCCAGGTGACGGAGATGAAGACATCCGCGATCTCCATTGAGAAGCTCCTGAAAATAACCGCAATCGCAACCGCGCTCTTACTCGTGGCGGGTGCCGCTACGATGCCTGCCCTCGCACAGGACCAGATGCCGGGCGCATCAGTCGAGTCGGCGGCGAGCCAACTTTCCGTCACGCCCGACCAGCTCAGCCAGTTCCAGAGTTCCTATGCGTCAGGCGGAATTTCACCGCAACAGATGCAGGACCTGTGCTCGCGCGTTGCCGCCAAGCACCTGAGCCAGCAAGACGTCGCGGCAATGGCAAATTCGATGGGGTTATCCGCCGATGACACCGCCCGACTGAGTCAATGCGCAGCCGAGGGCGGTCCGCCGAATGTGGGTCAGGCAGGCCACAACGACCGGTTGTTTAACCAGTCGGGGAAGAATCCAAGCTTGCGCTTGGGCCAGGAGAACACCGCGAAGAACTCGGCCTTCACGCCCAACTCGGAGATCGAGGAGCGCTATCATGACCTTTCCGATCCGTTTCGGGCCAGAGCCAATCCCTCTCCGAACCGACTCGAGCAGTTCGGGTATTCGGTTTTTTCGCAGGACGTATCGACGTTCGCTCCCGTGGGTAATGTGCCGGTCAGCGACGACTATCTGGTCGGACCCGGTGATTCGCTAACCGTGCTGTTATGGGGCCGGATGAATCAGACGCTCAATCTGCCCGTGCAGCGCGACGGCACGATCATGATGCCCCATATTGGACCGATTCCAGTCGCGGGGCTCAGCTTTGGCCAGAGCAAGAAGCTAATCGAGTCACGCGCCGGCCAGATCGAGGGGGTGCAAGTCAGCGTGACAATGGGTTCGATCCGGACCATCCAGGTATTCGTGCTGGGCAAGGTCAAGCAGCCCGGTCTTTACACGGTTAGCGCGCTGTCGCACATCTCGAATGCGCTGGTGGCCGCAGGCGGATTAACCAAGGTCGGTTCATTGCGCAAGGTCGAGCTGCGGCGCGGAAATCACACCATCGAGGATATCGATCTATACGGAATGCTGCTTCACGGCGACGACTCGCGCGACATCAGGCTCGAGCCGCGCGACGTCATCTTCGTACCGGTGATTGGCCCGGTCGTCGGCCTGACCGGCGACGTCAACAGTCCCGGAATCTACGAACTGCGCGGCGAGACCGGTCTGCGCAGCGTTTTGCAGCTAGCGGGCGGGGTGAGCGCGTTCGGATACGCCCAGCGCCTCCAAGTTGAGCGAATTGATAATCATCAGCGGCAGATCGCGCTCGACGTCAATTTTACGCAGCTCGGAAGCCAGCGTTTTGCGATTCGCGACGGCGACCTGGTCAAGGTGTTCCCGGTACTGCCCCAACAACGCAATGTCGTGGTCCTCAAGGGCAATGTGAATCGGCCGGGATCCTATCAATGGTACCAGGGCATGCGGGTTTCCGATCTGGTGCGTGAAGGCGAAGGGATCGCCGACCATACCTTTTTGGATTACGCCTCGATTCGGCGCCGGGTCGGAATGACTAATCGGGTCCAATACGTACCGATCGATTTAAACGGCGCGTTGGACGGCGAAACTGACCCCGGTAATCTGACTCTGACACCGCGCGACGAATTGACAGTTTACAGCAACACTGATCTAAAAGACGTGCCAACGGCCAAAGCATTGGGCGCCGTGCGCAGACCTGGGCTCTATGCATTGACCCAGGGGATGAAGGTGAGCGACCTCGTCTTCGAGGCGGGCGGTCTCAAGGACGACGCGTACCAGAAACGAGCCACGCTGGCTCGGTCCGAAGTAGTGGCGGGATCGACCGCAAAACACACTTATGAAGACGTTGACCTGACAAAGGCGCTCGCGCCGGGCAGCACCGACGACCCCGAGCTTATCCGTGGCGACGAACTGTTCGTACAAGAGGCCTCGAACTGGCATCGCCCGTGGCAAGTCAAGGTGGTCGGTGAAGTGATGCGCCCGGGACCATACCCAATTCACGAGGGCGAGCGGCTCGCCAGCCTGCTCGATGAGTGTGGAGGTTTGCGTTCCGACGGCTATCTGCCCGCGATCGTGATGGTGCGACAGTCGGTCAAGGAAGTTGAGCAAAAGCGCCTTGACGAGAGCAGGTTGCGCCTCGAGCAGGATATCGCGCGCCTCTCGCTCGCCCCGCGCCAAGCCGGTCAAAGCGCCAAGATCGACGCGGCTGCGCTGGCCGCGATGCAGAAGGCGCTGGATGACGCGCACGGCCACGAGGCAGTCGGTCGTATCGCCCTGAACGCAACGACGCTCGGTTCGCTGGCGGGTTCGCCCAGCGACGTCGTGCTCGAAGAGGGGGACACTCTGACCATTCCTAAGCGCCCGGCCTCGGTCAACGTGCTCGGCCAGGTTTACGATCCGGTCGCCATTGTCTATCAGCCTGAACTCCGGGTGAAGGATTACCTGGAACGCGCCGGCGGACCGACCGAGAGTGCCGACGCCGATCACATCTTCGTAATCAAGGCCAACGGCTCGATCATGACCGACAAGAGTTACCGTGACATGGAACGGTCGAAGATCTTTCCGCTGATGCCGCTGGTGTCGGGTGGTTTGATGGACGCGTATCTCGATCCGGGCGATACGGTGTTCGTACCCGAGCAGCTCGTGGTGATTTCGGGGTTGCAGTATGCGACCGACGTGACCCAGATCATCGCCAACAGTGCGATGGGTCTCGCGGTAATGGGAATTCTGGCCACTTCGCTGTGACGGGTTCCTTGCGAATCACGCTCACGCTGCTAGCGGGACTGCTGTTGGCAATTCCGGTGCGAACTCTGCGCGCCGCGGCAGGCGAGACGCAGGCACCACCCGATCGGGGGCCGCTGTTCCGCGTAGTGGGTTCGATTTACGACGTTGATCCCGACCTGCTGCGCGCCATCGCGAAGGTCGAATCGGGCGGACGCGCCGACGCGGTTTCCGCGGCGGGCGCGGTCGGGTTGATGCAGCTTATGCCGGACACAGCGCGGAGCCTCGACGTATCCGATCCGCGAGATCCGGCGCAGAATGTGCTGGGCGCCGCGCGCTTCATCGCTGATTTGCGCGAGCGCGATCTGTGCGCCGCCGATTCCACCGGTTCGATCGCGCTGATTCTCGCCGCTTACAACGCCGGTCCCGCAGCCGTATGCAATTACGGCGGAACGCCACCGTACCGCGAAACGCGCGCGTACGTGGGACGCGTGCTGTGGGCCTATCTCGAGGGCTCGCTACCGCCTCCAACGCGGCGTTCTTCCGCGTCTCGCCGGATATCAAACCTCGTTCCGCCTCACAGACCAAACGCCGAGCTCTCAATTCTACATCAATTCGACGCAATCCGGCGGGCGCGCGCCCCGGAGCTGACTTCAACCTCGCTGCACGACCAAGGCCTGCGATGAATCGGCGCGGCGGCCCGGTGCTGCAGGCGGTCTTCGCAAGTGTGGTTGCAATAGTGGTTGCCTTTGGGTTCGCGACTGGCGCCGGCGCATCGACCTACGTGGTTTATATTCCGCTTGACAGCGCAATCTACCAAGAGCTTTCGACCCTTGACGGACTTGGCTATCTCGACACTTACTTCGAGGAAATCAAGCCGATCAGCCGGGTCGAAGCCGCGCGCCTGACGATCGAAGCCACCCGCAATATCCATATGACGGAGCACGACGATCCGTTGGCGCGCCACCTGGTGCGTGCCCTGACCGCGCAGCTTGGCGAAGAAATTGGATGGCTGCGCGGCAACACCGAAAATCAGCAGCCCACGATGCTGCATCCGCTTGAACGCGCCGAGGTCCAATACCTGTATTCAGGAGGCCGCGAGCGCTATTGGCGTACTGGCCCGAACGGTCCGATCAATGCCGAGGAGGGTACTCCGCTTCTGCCCAACAATGACGGATTACCAACCGCGCCCGGCAGCAACGAAATCGGGCGGTTTTATGGGATGGGGCGGACTCGCCGGCTTTCTCACCGGCTATTATGAGGGCGCGGTTGCGGGACCGTTTACGCGCGGTGTTGCCGGCGCCAGCCGCGGCCAGATGCTCGGCGCGGAGACGGTGGCGAGCGTCGGCAACGTGGCAATCTCATTTGGACAGCAGGAGCGATGGTGGGGGACCGGGCACTTCGCCGCGCTTTCGCAGAGCGACAATGCGGCGCCGTTCCCGGCGCTGACCGTGACGAACATCCATCCGACCTATCTACCCTGGATCCTTCGCTACCTGGGACCGGGCAGACGCGAGTTTTTCATGGGCCAGTTGGACGCGGACCGCGTGCGCTCCCAGCATCCCTGGATTGTCGGTCATATACTGGTCTTCAAGCCACTGCCCTGGTTCGAGTTTGGCCTGACCCGCACGATCATCTTTGGCGGACGCGGAAATGATCATTACAATAACCTCGGGTTTCTCGGGCGTTTCACCGGGATCGCCACCGGAAAACCAATCAATGGGCAGACCAAATCGCGCGGCGGGCTATTTCTCAGATTTCATTTTCCGAAACTAAGAAATCTCGAGGCGTACCTGGAAGTCCTCGGATCGGACAATCTTACCTACGAAGTTCCAACCTTCGGCCACTACCTGCCATTTCTCAGCGTCGCCTATCAGGGCGGATTTTATCTGCCGCGGCTCACCGCGGACGGGCTAAGCGATCTGCGCTTCGAGTTCGCGCTTATTCCCGGCGCATATTCGGTGCAGGACGGCAATTCCCTTTACTTTACCTACCAAGGTCAATTGATGGGTGATGCGCTGGGACCTGACGCCTCGCAAGTGGATCTGCAGGTCGGGCGATGGTTTGGGTTGCGCTACAAGGCCAGCACCGATTTTTTCTATACCGAGGAGGCTCCGGCCCTGTCCGAGGGGAGCACTCGTTTTTCCTATCCGGCCAACTCAGTTTACTATCCCTATGTCCCGACCAAGGAGCATAGCTTTGGATTGGCGTTCGGCCTGTACAGTCTGCCCACGCCCGCCGGCACGATAAGCCCGTTGTTTGCCAAGGTTCAGGCGCTGGTCGGCGAGCACGCAAAGGTCGCCGTCGAGTATACGGAGAGCCTCAACTATCAGCCGAACGCGCACTCGGTTCGCGCGATGGTGCTGCTGTCGGGCACGCTGGACAACGTCATGCCCGGATGGAACTGGCGCTAGAGATCATGCCGGAGACGCAAAGTGGCTGAACCTGAACTTCGCTTAAGGCGCGAGCCGCGTATCGAGGACGATCCCGGCGATCACGGACCCATCCGGTCGCGCGACGACGACTACGTCGATCTGCGTCCCTATCTCGAGGCGCTGGCAAAAGCCTGGCGGACGATTGCGCTGGTGACCGCGTTGGCGGCCGTGGCGACGGCGGTGCTGACCGGTTTGATCCTGCCAAAATGGTATCGCGCAAGCGCCACGATTCGGCCAGTAGCGCAAAATGACATCGCGGGCCGAATCTCGGGCTTGGTCGGAGGATTGGGCGGCGGGCTTGGCGGACTGGCGGGGATGGCGGGTGGACTCGGCGGCGCGGGCGCAAGCAGCGCCAAAGAATATATCGCGATTCTGACCGGCTTCCGCTTCAACCTGGATCTGGCCGGACGCCATGACCTGCGCCGCAAACTGCTGCCACGCTCGCCGGGAATTCTCGCCGCACTGGGTCTCGGGCGCGCGCATGATCCTGACTGGGTAATTTATCGGGAGCAAGAGAAACGCTTCGAGTGCGAGTATTCGATCCGGACCGAAAATCTAACTCTCTACTATGAGGCAAAGAACCGCGCCGAGGCCACGCGCGTCCTCGGTTACTATATCGACGACTTGCGCGAGCTGCTCAAAACCCGCGAAGTCCGCGACGCGAAAGCGGCGGTCGACTCACTCGAGGACGAAGCCTCGACCACGGGAGATGCGATGCTGCGGGCGCAGCTCTACGAGCTGGCCGCCAAGCAGGTCGAGCGCATGAAGATGGCCCAAGTGGACGCCGATTTCGCCTTCCGCGTACTCGATCCCCCCGCGGCGTCAGACAAACCCTACCGCCCGCAGGTAATGCTCGACACCTTCATCGCCGCATTCCTGGCCGCGATGGTGACGGCCTTGGCGATCCTCTTGCGCTCGGCCGTGTGATGCTGGTGAGGATCAGGCCACTTATTGACGCGTTCATCGCGCCGCATCGAGCACTCGGTTCCTCCACTGCGGAGGAAAGATCAAAGGATCGCTACAGCCGAGCGCTTCTGACCGCGCTGGGCTCCGTTGCCGGAAAAGGGGTCTCCGTCGCAACGATGCTGATATCGGTTCCGCTCACCCTCCATTATCTGGGTACCGAGCGTTACGGCATGTGGATGACGATAAGCTCACTGATCGGCATGTTCGGTTTTACCGATCTCGGTCTTGGCTTTGGTCTGGTGAATCTGGTCGCGGAAGCCGACGGCAAGGACGATTCCGATCTGGCCGCGACACACATATCGAACGCGTTTTTTTTGCTATCCGGCATCGCCTTGATCCTCGCCATCGTTTTCGCGTCCTGCTATGCGCGAGTCGAGTGGTCCCGGCTATTCAATGTGTCGTCGGGTCGGGCGGTCTCGGAGGCCGGACCCGCGATGGTGGTCATCGTAGGATGTTTTCTACTTCGGATGCCATTAAGCCTCGTTCAACGCGTCCAACTGGGGTTTCAGCAAGGCGTGGTGAACGACATCTGGCTCGGCGTGGGCAACGTGCTTGGTCTGGTTGGTCTTTTGGTGGCGGTGGTTCTCCGCGCGGGATTGCCCTGGCTTGCCCTGTCGATTTCCGGCGGACCTGTGCTGGCTCTGCTGGTTAACAACCTGATGCTGTTCTTCGCGCAGAGCCCTGAGCTTCGGCCCCGCTGGCGGCGCTGCGACGCGAGCTTGCTGCCGCAGATTTCACGTCTCGGCCTGCTCTTTTTGGTCCTTCAACTGGCCGCTGCTGTCGCCTATGGTTCAGACGATATAATCATCGCCCGGATGCTCGGGCCGCGCGCGGTCTCGCAGTATGCCGTGCCGCGCCGCCTTTTCAATATCGTGCCTTCACTCGCGGCGCTCGGCTTCACCGCGCTCTGGCCGGCATACGGCGAGGCGCTGTCCCGCGGCGATCGTCAATGGGTTCGAAAAACTCTGGTTACCAGTGTGTCCTGGTCGGTCGCGTTATCGCTGATCGTATCAGTCATTCTGGTTGTGAGCGGGCGTGAGTTGCTGAAGCTATGGGTTGGCTCGAGCATCACTCCCTCATTCATACTGCTCGCCGGGTTGGGCTGCTGGCTGTTCCTGCGGATTCCCTTCGAGGCTGCCGCGGTTTTTTTGAGCGGGATCAGCGTGGTCGGATTTCAGGTCGTCGTAGCGACCGTGATGTCAATCGTCGCGGTCACCGCCAAAATCCTACTAGTGCAAAGCATGGGTATAGCAGGCGTGATTTGGGCAACGGTCGGCGCATACTTTGTATGTTCAGCGATTCCGCAACTGATCTACTTACCATTCCTTCTAAACAAGATATCCGTCAACGAGTACTCGGCGACCGCGAGCGCCGAGCTTTTCGAGGGTCTTGGTTCCTGATGGACCCTTCCGTTAAGTGGGAGTCTTACTCGGATGCATCTTAGGGTGATCATTTATACTGCTGGATGGGGTGGGTTTCCTCGCTTCACGGTCGAGCTGCTAAAAGCGCTCAAGCAATCCCGTTCTGACGCTCATATTGAGTTTATCAGCCATGGCGAGTGTCTTAGTAGATACATCGAGCTGTTTCGGGCGCATCACCTCGAGATTCAAACCACTGACATTAAGCCTCTGGGCTACTGGCGTACCGCTCCGAGGAAGCTTCTAGGTATCCGTGGCACCGGCCGGCTCATGCAAGCGCTGGCCGGATGGAACATCTGTAAATGGGGCTTTGAAATCGCGCCCGCACTGCTAAACGACTGCGACGCCGTTTTGCTGCCGTTAATCCATTATCACTATATTCTTGAAGGCTCGCTTAGACAGGTAGTAGGTACTTTTCATGACACCATTGTATTGAAATCTAATGGCGTTCTTCCGGAATCTGTGACGGCCAGAGAAAAGGGCCTCTCGGCGCGAGCTTTCGGTTCAAATGCGCACATAGTTACCAGTTCGAAAACTACCGCGCTTGAGACCGCGGGGCTTTTCCAGGTAGAGCCGGGCAGGCTTCGTGTGATCCCGCTGTCCGGCAATCACGAGAGGTGCAGCCTCGAGGCCTTTAACGCCAACGGCTGGCAGTGGTGGAACGCGCCGTTCATCTTCTGTCCCGCTGGTCTAAGTCCGCACAAGAACCACCGCGTACTGTTCGAGGCCATAGCCGGAATACCAGATCGGCCTCGAATCGTGTTGACTGGATACCGCATGGATCTTCCTCGGATTATACCGTGGGCATTGCGCTTGCGCAGACTCGCACGACGCAAGGCTTTGCAAATCGGGAAGGATATTATCGGCCTCGGATACGTCACCGACCAGCAATACTACGGAATCCTCCAGAACGCATGGGCGATGGTAATGCCGACGCTTGCCGAGGGTGGCGGCAGTTTTCCGGTCGAGGAGGCGATTCTCGCAGGCGTACCCGTGGTCTGCTCGGATATTCCCGTGATGCGCGAGCATATGGAACGAATCGCTGCGGAGGTTCTATGGTTCGATCCCCATGACGCCTCCGATCTGGCCGCGAAGCTGATCGAGCTCAAAAGCAACTACGGCTTTTACAAGCAACGCGCGGTGAACCAGATCGCGAATCTGAAGCTGCGGAGCTGGAACGACGTCGCCGCCGATTATTGGCAAGTCATCGATGAGGCGGCAGGAGCCTGAGCATGGCGACAACGATCCCAATCGCGAGACCTGATCTTTGCGGCAACGAAGAAAAGTATGTCGTCGATGCAATCCGCAGCTCCTGGATTTCCTCAACCGGAGAATACGTCCGCCGCTTTGAGGCGGAGTTCGCGAGCCTCTGCGGCGCGCAAGCTGCGATTAGCGTTTGCAACGGCACCGTGGCCCTGCATCTCGCCCTGCTCGCGCTCGACGTGCGCGCGGGCGACGAGGTGCTGGTCCCTTCGCTTACCTACGTGGCTACCGCAAACGCGGTACGATACGTGGGCGCCGAACCGGTGTTCGTCGATGTCGATCCGAACACTTGGACGATCGATCCTGCCAGGATCGAGGAGGTCATCACGCCCCGCACCAAGGGCATTATCCCGGTCGATCTCTACGGTCATCCCGCGGACATGGACACGATCAACCATCTCGCCGGAGTCCACGGGTTATGGGTGCTCGAAGACGCGGCCGAGGCGCACATGGGAAAGTACAAAGAGCGTCCGGTCGGTTCGCTGGCGCCGCTGAGTACCTTTTCGTTCTACGGTAACAAGATATTCACGTCGGGCGAGGGGGGCGCGATTACGCTCAATGATCGGCATCTCGAACTGCGTATCCGCACTTTGCGCGGACAAGGGATGGATCCCCAGCGGCGTTACTATTTTCCGGTTACCGGGTATAACTTCCGGCTGACCAACGTTGCTTGCGCGATTCTGTGCGCGCAACTCGAAAGGCATGAGGCGATCATGAGCCGGCGTAGAAAGATCTTTCAGGCGTACCGCGCGGGGCTTTCGAGGATCTCGGGAATAGGATTTCAGCCGGTTGCGAGTTGGGCGGAGCCAGCGCCGTGGCTTTTCTGCATCACGGTCGATCCCAAGGAATACGGGCGCTCGCGGGATGAACTGGCGGCGCTGCTCGCAAACGACGGGATAGAGACCCGGCCGTTCTTCATCCCGCTGCACCAGCTTCCGCCGTTCCGCGAAAGTTCGCGCGCGCGTAATGACCGACTGCCCACAACCGAAACCCTTGCCGAGCGAGGTCTTAATCTGCCCACATATTCGGGCCTCAGCGAGAAGCAGATCGACGTAGTCGTCGGTGCAATCGACAAGATCAGGCGTTGACTCCCTGAGGCGGCCTACGGATTCGCGTCGCTGGAATAAGGTTGGTGCCAACAAGATGCTACTGGTTAACGTTCGAAGCCAGTGGGAACTGTAGCAAGGCTGAGAGGGAGACCTGATGGGATTACTGCGCAGGTGCCTAGAGCGAATCAAGACGAGTCGGCCGATACGGGACCTCGATCGCGTCGCTGATTGCGCTTGCTTCGACTATTGGGAGCGTATGCTGCTAACCGAGCGCTACAGCGACGAGCGGCGGCTGCTCAAATATGGCTACCATGCGTACTCTCAGAACGACGAGGATGGAATCATCGCCGAAATTTTCAGACGAATCGGCACAACCTCGAAGAGCTTCGTCGAAATCGGTGTTGAGGACGGGCGGGAGTGCAACACACTAAATTTGCTCATTGGCGGCTGGAGCGGAGCCTGGGTGGAACAATCCAAGCAGGACGTGGCACAGGCAAGGGCCACCTTTAGCGAATGGACTGCAAGCGGTCAGCTTGCCGTCGAGTGTGCCACCGTCACTGCGGCTAACGCAGACGAATTGGTGAAGCGAGTTGCTCCGGCGTCGGAGATCGACTTGCTCAGTATCGACATCGATGGCAACGACTATTGGGTGTGGCGGCAGATTGAATCGCTCAAACCAAGGGTGGTGGTCATTGAATACAACGCCATCTGGCGTCCGCCATTGGCCGTGACCAGCACATACGACGAGAAATACTCGGCGCCGGGGCCTCATTATGGCGGGGTGAGCCTTAAGGCCCTCGAGATATTGGGCCGGCGGAAAGGCTATCATCTCGTCGGCTGCTGCTTTGCGGGAGTGAACGCGTTTTTTGTAAAAGAGGATCTGTGTCAGCACGGGTTTTCTGAGCCTTTTGCGGCAGAGAATCATTTCGAGCCTTTCCGTCTTTTTATGACCTTTGGCTCGACGTCGCCGCGACCGGGCTTCGTTCCGATGCAGTTTGTTCCTTCGGTCGAGGATTCGGAGCAATTGCGCGATTCCCCGCAGGCGATCGGGCGAATAGCTGCAAGTCCCTCAATTCAAGCCAAGGTGCGATAGGTGAAACCGCTGCCCGACTGACAATATCAACTGGCCGTCGATGTATAGAGAGGCGCTTGAATTTCGCCAATTGACTCCCGAATGGTCGGAGTCCCTAGGTCACATGTTCGCCGTGCTGCGCGAACGCGGTGAGGACGAACAGTTTCATCCACATCCGCTGACTGCGGAGCACGCTGAGTCCTTGGGAAGTTACTCGGGCAAAGACCTCTATTATGTCGCCGTATCGAACGGAACAGTTGTCGGCTACGGAATGCTTCGGGGATGGGACGAAGGGTATGAGGTGCCGAGCCTTGGTATCGCGCTTCACCCGTCCGCAAGGGGTACTGGTCTTGGGGAAGCATTTATGAAGTTCCTTCACGTCGCTGCCGGTAGGGAAGGAGCCAAGAGGATTAGGCTGAGGGTAGATAAGACAAATCTGCGCGCAAAGAGGCTCTACGAGCGGTTGGGATATTGCTTCAAAGACGAAGATAGCGGCCAACTCGTGGGATACCTCGTTCTCCATCTGCCTGCATTGCAATAGGGGCAGGCGAATCAAGGCGGCGATGATTTTGCGATACTCATTTTCCGATCGTTGGGGTGCGCTCGCGATTGAGACAGCGTCGGCTCTGTCGATTCCGTAGCGGCGCACGTAGTGGCCGCGGTTGACACGCCCTGGTGTCACGATCACAAGCGGGCTAGCGCCTCATCTCTGGGCGCCAGTGCAATGTAGTCCATGCTATTGAGGATGCGAATACGCGCCCATCTGAAATGACCCTTTTCCTTCTCGCCATTTCGCTTTGCGTATTCCCGCTCGGCACCTATGTGGTCTGGCCCAGCCGCTGGAATATACCTGCTCACCTTCAGCTCGGCTTCTGTCTGGTAGCCTACGTCATACCTTTATTCCTGACCGATATCATTCAGCAGTTCCCTAAAGGCTTAGTGGAATTCTTCGTTGAGGTAATGCTGCTAGGTGCAATATGCTATCTTAGCGGGATGGTGGTTGGAACCCAGCTACCTAGGTTAAAGGCGACGAAGTTGAGATTCTCCTTTGAGCCCTCAGATCGCCGGTTTTTCCGCCCTTTCGTGTCTCGTCGAGCTGTTGCCCTACTGGGGACCGCTGTTGTTGGCCTGTATTTGAGCTACCTGATCATGGGTTATATCCCGATGTTCGCCGCGAACCCGTGGGAAGCGAAATATGCTCGTGGTGATTACCGCGAAGCATATCATAGGGCGTCGATTCTATTTCAATTATCT
>JBOHWH010000156.1:0-47438 GCA_050736695.1 Binataceae bacterium (SeqCode)
GAGGAGCACGCCGCGGCCGATAATTCCCTCGCGTGCGACCGTGATCGCGCATTTTTTCGCGCCGTGCGAGCCGACTTCGCCGGCGTCGAAGCCGTTGTACATTTTTTTTTGCCAGAAGACGTGGCACAACGCGTCGATATGAGTATTGGCCATCCCGTGCGGGGCGATCGCAAAATAGTCGCCGGCGTATGGCAGTGGCATCTCGTGCGAATCCAGTCCGGTCTGCACCATCAGATGAGTGACGGGAGTCGGATTGTCGGCCGCGGGAACCGTCGCGAGCGGCAGTGCGAGCGAGACCGCATGGCCCAATTTGGCTAGCTGGGCGGCGCCTGCGCGTTTCGCGTCGGTGATAAAGTTGAGCGCGCCGCGCTCGTCGTCCTTGCCCCAGCGACCCCAGTTGCTGAGTTTTTCGAACATCGCGATCACTTCGGCGGGCGTGCTTCGGGTGGCCATGATAGACTCTCCGGCGTGGGTTCGTTTCGCGTTTTCTATACCACAGGCGGCGGTGTCGGCGGTAACTGAACGATCGGTATGTTGCCGCGCGAGCCGCGGCGAAATCGGTGCGCCAAGTACCCTCACCCGCGCATCGATTGGAGTGACGAAGGACTTGGGCAATCAATACATTGAGGCGGCGCGAGTTTATCACGAGATTACCAAGCATTCGTACACGAGTGTGCGATCGTCGCCGCATCGGCTCGATTGGGACAACCGGCCTGCTCCTTACAAGATCTATCCGACCGCCGGAGCGCTTGCGTTGCCGCGCGAATTGGAGTTGTCCGCGATGCCTGCGCTTGCGGCGATTGCCGCGGCCGCTCCGGCTAATTCCGAGAACGCGCTGGGGCTCGAGCCTTTGACACGGATCCTGTTTTGCACTGGCGGGCTCACGCGATCAAAGCAAGTCGGGGGAGAGGACTACCATTTTCGCGCGGCGGCGTCGGCGGGGGCGCTCTACCCGATCGAGATGTACGTTGCGGCGGGCGCGGTCGAGGGCCTCGAGCCGGCGCTGTATCATTTTTCGCCCGCCGATCTGAAGCTGCGCGGTCTCCGGCGCGGCGACCTGCGTGCGAGACTCGCGCGGGCCGCGGCGGGGCGCTCCTCGATTGCGCAGGCGCGCGCAGTGATTCTCATGACTTCGATTTTCTGGCGCAGCGCGTGGAAGTACCGGGCGCGCGCGTACCGCTACTGCTTCTGGGACGCGGGCACGATGCTCGCGAATCTGCTCGCGGCGGCTGGCGTGGAGGAAATCGGCGCCGAAATCGTGACCGCGTTCGAGGATTCCGAAATCGAATCGATTCTCGGGCTCGACCCGGATCGCGAAGGCGCAGTCGCCTTGATCGCGCTTGGATCGGCCGGCGCCGCGGCGCCGGAGTCTCCGGCGCTCGAGGGTTTCCCGTCCGAGGCGATAGCACTCTCGTCGAGCGAGGTCAGCTACGAGCCGCTGGTGAAGTTCCATCGCGAAGCGCGGCTGGTGACGCGCGAGGAAGTAGCCGCAATCGCGGATGCGAGTGTCGTCGCATCAGTTCGGGCGTCGAAAACCGATCTGATTCGCTTCGATCCGATTGCGCCGGAAGCCGAAATGGGACTTGGCGAAACCATTTTGCGCCGCGGATCGACGCGTCAGTTCGCGCAGGCGCCCATTCGCGGCGAAGAGCTGCAAGCGATTCTCGCCGCGGGAGTGGAGCCTTCCCGCGCGGACTTTCCACCGCTCATCGACGCCTACCTGATCGTCAACGCCGTCGAAGGCATGGAGCAGGGCGCTTACTTCTTCGACCGTGACGGTGGTGGCTTCGAGCTGATCAAGGCGGGCGAATTTCGCGCCGAGGCGGGATATTTGTGCCTGGAACAGCCGCTTGGAATGGATTGTTCGGCTCTGATTGTTTACATGGCCGACCTGGAGACGACGCTCGCGGCGCTTGGCAATCGCGGCTATCGCGACGCGCATCTTGAAGCGGGTATTCACGGCGGACGGGCCTACCTCTGTGCCTACGCACTCGGCCGCGGTGCGACTGGACTTACATTTTACGACGACGACACGACAAAATTTTTCGAGCCGCACGCGGCAGGCAAGAGTCCTATCTTGATGGTCGCCGTCGGCGTGCCGCGAACGCGGGCCGAGGGCGATCTGTGATGATGACTCTTGCGCAAAAGGACGCACTCGATGAAGAAGGTCGCCGAAGCGATTCAGCGCAAGGCGCGGACGGGCAGACTCGGTGACGGCAGGATTTAGGTGTCGCCGGAGCTCGAAGTAAGCCGCATCCGCACTGACGAGCGCGGCGATATCGCGATCTGATCCGCCTTGGTGCGCAGTCAACGCCCGATCCCTTTCACTATCTCCACAAAACCTACTGGAGATCTGTTCAACGCCCGGCAAGGCGAAACTCCATCGAACTACCTATTTGTGGTCGAATTATCGTAGGGCGAAAAGGTCCATCGATAGTTGCAGTTGATGACTCTGCGGCAGGCGTTTGCTCATCGCATGAGCATCTTTCGTGCAAAATGCATCTGATTCAGTTGCAGATCGATGGCACTCCTCTTGCGCATAGGGCGCAGCGCAGCCGAATTGCCGGGCGAAGCCGAAGGAGGAGAGATGGCAGAGTCAAACGAAGCGCCCAAGATGAAGGCGACACTTGGGTTGACCGGGGTGACGGTCAACGCGATGGCGCTGATCGCGCCGGGCGCCTTCTTGTGGATCACGTTCGTCCAGCAAGCGGGGTATGCGTTCCCGTCGGGGATGGCGATGTGGGCGGGCATCTTTGTGGCCCTGATGCTGGCCTACGCGACGGCGGTTTCGTACTCGGAACTGGCCAAGCTCTACCCGGGCGCGGGCAGCTCATATCTTTTCGCCGAGCAAGCGTTTCTCAATACGACGCATGCGTACAAATTCTCCCGGATCGCAAAGTTCGTGATCGGATGGGCTTCGCATCTTTACTACTGGATGTATCCGGGAGTCATGGTCGCGACGATGGGAATCATGATCGGATACATCGTCGGCAATATCGCGCCGAGCTCGATTAACGCGGGAATTCCGGGGCCGGTCTTTATGGCGATGATCGCGGTGATCTTTGCCTTCGCGGTCGCGTGGATCGCCTTCCAGGGCGTTAACGGCTCGACGATGGTCAATATCGCGATCAACGGAATCCAGATCGTTGCGCTGCTGTTCTTTTCCGCGTTGGCGATCGCTTACCGCGTGTCGCATGCGGCGGGCGCCGCCGGCCTTGCGCTCGACTCCGCCGGCAACGTCGTCAGCACTACGCTCAGTTACGCGTTCAGCGGCGACACTCCAGCGCATCCGAGCGCGCTGTCGGTCCTGCTGCCGCATCATTTCTCATGGGTGATGCTGCAGGCGACGGTCGCGATCCTGCTGCTGGTCGGATTTGAATCGGTAACCTCTCTGGGCGAAGAAGCCAAGAACCCGACCAAGGATATTCCACGCGGGGTTCTGCTCTCGCTGACCGTCCAAGGATTGTTCTGCTACCTGATCGAATATTTTGCGGCGAACTATTTCATGAGCAGCGCTTACAGCCTTGCCGCCGCGAAAGGTTCCGCGGCCCCGATTGGCGACATGATGGTGCTGGTCGGTAACGCGCTTCTTGGCGGGCATGGGCAGGCGTTCATGCTGATCGAAGCGCTGACGGTGTTCCTCGCGCTTATAGGCACCACACTTAGCTGCATCAACACCGGAGCGCGCGTGACTTATGCGATGGGCCGCGATGAAGAAGTTCCGGAACACTTCGGTCTTCTGCACGGCAAGAACCTGACTCCGCATCGCGCGATCTGGGCGCTCGCATGCATCTCCGCGGTGCTCGGCGCATACGCGGCGTTGTTCTACTTCGCCGGCGGCTCCGCACCCGACGACAAGACGATCGCAACGCTGCCGCATAACCTCTGGTATGCAATCGGGATGAGCTCCAATGCGACCCTCTCGTCGCTGCCCAACGGCTTGCTGCTGGTGACTCTGACTTCTAACTTCGGGACCTTCCTGCTCTATGGGCTGACGAACATCGTCTGTATCGTGGCCTTCCGCGAGCACGAGTCTTTCCACGGCTTCAAGCACGTGGTCATCCCGGTGTTCGGCGCGATCGCGAATTTTTCCTGCCTCGCCTTCTACATCATCGGGCCTCTGGAAGGGCTTGGGAGTGTCAAGGAACCGCTGCTGGCAGTCGCGATTTCGGTAATCTGGGCTATCTACGGGGCGATCTATTTTATGCGAAACTCGAAGAAGAAGGGGAAATCAACAATCCTGATCGCCAAGCCGGCGTAACGAGTCACGCCGGTCATTGCCCCCGGGGGCGGATGGTGCTTCGGCGCCATCCGTCCTCTACTCATTTCCACCTCTACTCGTTGCCGAGCCCCGGTATAGTATCGCGTCAATGTCTGAAGCTGAGCACCAGCATCCTCGCGAACGCGCCGTCCATACGGGAATTTTCGATCTGGCGATGCTGTCGGATGTCGGAACCACTCGTGCCGGCAATGAAGACTCCTGCGGCCATCTGAGCGACGCTCCGGATACGGCAGTGTTCGCGGTAGCCGACGGAATCGGCGGTTACGAAGGCGGCGAGGTCGCCAGCGCGATGGCGATCGAGCTGACACTGCAGGCGTGGCGCGAAAGTCCGCCAGCGTGGGGAGCATCGAAACGGCTCGCACGCGCGATGCAGTTCGCGAATATCGAGATTCACAATCGTGCGCTCGCGGTGCCGGAGTTGCGCCGGATGGGCACCACCATGACCGCGGTCGCAATCGAAAGGGGGATGCTCGCGGCAGTGCACGTCGGCGATTGCCGGCTCTACCTGGCGCGTCATCACAAGATTTCGCAGCTCACCAAGGATCATACGATGGTGGCCGAGAAGGTCCGGATGGGGCTGCTCACGGCGGAGCGCGCGCGCAACCATCCGGAGCGCTCGCTTTTGGTGCGCAGCATCGGGCAGGAGCTGATCGTTTCGGTCGATCGAATCTCGATGCCGCTAGTACGCGGCGACCGCCTGATTGTCTGCAGCGATGGGTTGCATAACGTGATGCTCGACAGCGAGCTTGAGGAGATGTCTCGCGACCTCGCACCGGATGAGGGATGCCGCGTGCTGGTCGACACCGCGAATCGACGCGGCACCGCGGACAATCTGACCGTCGCAATCTTCACCATGCTCGCGGAGACGGGGCTGAGTCCTGCTCCCACCGGATGGCGCGCCAAGTTCGGCCGGATGTTCGGCAAGAGCGCGCGCAGGGGCGCGTAGGATATTGAATTCTGAAGCATCGGATGTTCGCGACGCCGCTCCTAGTTTGCGGTGTCACGGCGTGGTAACTTTCGCGCCCAGACTCCCTTTTGGCCAGGCATAAGATCCATGCGCGAGGTCAGCGTCGGCGAAACCCTCGATCAGTACAAGCTTACCGAGGTGATCGCGCGCAGCGGCATGGCGTCGATCTTCAAGGGCATCGACATCGCGAGCGGACAGACCGTCGCGATCAAAGTTCCTTACCTGCAATTTGAGAGCGACGTAATTTTCTACGGGCGCTTCCAGCGCGAAGAGGAAGTCGTTCGCCGCCTCGACCATCCCAACGTCATCAAGGTTCTGAGCCCCCGGCACAAAAGCCGGATGTATATCGCAATGGAGTTCGTGGACGGCGTCTCGCTGCGCGAGTTGATGCGGCGCGAGCGGCCGATGCCGACGGAAAAGGCGCTTGGATACGCGATCCAGATTTGCGAAGCGCTGGTTTACATGCACGGCGAAAAAGTGGTGCATCGCGACTTGAAGCCGGAAAACATGCTCGTCACCGGCGACGGCACGCTCAAGATCATGGACTTCGGGATCGCGCTGGACGAATCGGCGCGGCGGCTCACCTGGTCGGGACTGTCGTCAACCATCGGCACTCCTGACTACATGGCGCCGGAGCAGGTCAGCGGGCGGCGCGGCGATGGCCGCACCGATATCTATGCGCTGGGGATTATCCTGTACGAGATGCTGACCGGGAATCTGCCGTATTCGGGCAGCAACGTTTACAACATGATGCGCGCGAAGACCAACGAGGATCCGCATCCGCCGTCGGAGTTTGTAAAGGACATCGATCCGAAGCTCGAGGAGATCATCCTGCACGCGATCGAGAGCGCGCCCAAAAACCGCTACGCGGCCGCCGCCGGGATGCTGGCCGATTTGCGCGATCCATCGCGGGTGATTCCGCGCGGGCGCGCCGAGCATCTGAAGCCGCGCAGCCTGCGCGCGCAGAAGATCCGGCGCGGCGCGGGGTTCGCGCTGTTTTTCGTGTCGCTGATTGGATTCTTTGTGCTCCTGATTTGGCTCGCCAACCGTTATCCCGCGGCGCACGTCGCGCCGCGCAAATCTTTCCGAGGGGAAATGAGATGACACGCCGCCGCTCGAGTTGCACCATTTGTGCCCTCGCGATCGTCGTCGCGGCCCCGATGATTCTCGCGGCACGCCGGGCGTGCGCCCAATCCGCGCCGCCGGCAATTCCGCTCGATCAGTCGCTCAACCTGGCGTGGGTGCTGATCGCGGGGTTCCTAGTGATGTTCATGCAGGCCGGTTTCGCGATGGTCGAGACCGGCTTCACGCGCGCGAAAAATGCGGTCAACACGATGGCGATGAACCTGATCATCTATCCGATCTGCGTCATTGGCTTCTGGCTGACCGGCTACGCCTTCATGATGGGCGGGGTGCATCAGTGGCCCTCGCTCGGCAGCGCGGTGATCGGGCATCACGAACTCGCACTCACGGTTGGCGGCCATGGGTGGGGGCTGCTCGGCTTCAGTAAATTTGGCCTCGTCAGTATCAGTCACGACCCCGCGAGCCTCGCGATGTTTCTGTTTGCGGTCGTGTTCATGGATACCGCCGCGACTATCCCGACCGGCGCGATGGCGGAGCGGTGGAAGTTCTCGGCGTTTTTCATTTACGGATGTTTCATGTCGATGTTCCTGTACCCGCTCTACGGCAACTGGGTCTGGGGTGGGGGATGGCTTTCGCAGCTGGGCGTCAACCTTGGGCTCGGCCACGGACATGTCGATTTCGCGGGCTCATCGGTAGTGCACATGACGGGCGGGATGGTTGCGCTGGCGGGCGTGATCGTGCTCGGACCCAGGATCGGAAGATTTCGCCGCGACGGTGCGATCGGCTCGCTGCCGGGACATAACCTGCCGATGGCGGTGGTTGGAACGCTGATCCTCGCCTTCGGATGGTTCGGGTTCAACGCGGGCTCGACGCTGGCGGCAACCGATTCGCGGATCGGAGTGATCGCGGCGAACACGATGCTCTCGTCGTCGGCGGGTGCGCTCGCCGCGCTGCTCTACTTGTGGCATCGCTACAAGAAACCGGACATCGCGATGGCGTGCAACGGCCTGCTCGGCGGGTTGGTTGCGATCACGGCGCCGTGCGCATTCGTGACTCCGGCGGCCGCCGTGCTGATCGGTATTATTGCGGGGTTGTTGGTGGTCGCGGCGGTGATCGAGCTCGAGCGGCGTTTCAAGCTGGACGATCCGGTCGGAGCAATCGCGGTGCACGGCGCGTGCGGAATCTGGGGCGCGCTCGCGCTCGGAATTTTCGCCGACGGCAGCTACGGCGACGGATGGAACGCCGTCGCCGGCCCGGTGCGCGGGCTGCTCTACGGCGACCCCGGGCAATTCGTCGCCCAGCTAATTGGTGTTACGACCAACATCGTCGTGATATTCGGATTGGCGTGGATTTTCTTTACTGTGGTCGAGCGAACGATCGGGAATCGGGTGCTGGCGGAGGTGGAATGGACGGGGCTCGACGCGCTTGAGATGGGCAGCGACGCATATCCGCACGTGTGAGCAGACGCTCGCGCGGGCGCGACCGGCAATCCGCGCATGCGCGCAGGTAGCGGCAGGATTGGCGATTGCGCTATGGCTCGTGAGCGTGGCAACGCCCGCGCATGCGCAGGTCGGCGCGCGCAACTTTCCTGATACTCTCGTCACTCAGGATCCGAATCCCGACAATGAACTCGACCTGATTCCTGGATTGGTCAGTGGCGGTGGCAGCAGTGGGTTTTCGTTCTCTTTCACATTGCAAAAGAAAATCAGCGAGAACGTCAGCATCCAGCTTTCCGACGCGATCAACGATCCTCTACGTCGAAGATTGCGCGCCACTACCGGCCTGTCGAACCTTCAGGTTCTGCCGATTTGGGCATTCTTCAAATCCGACGAACATGAGACGCGAATCGCCATAGGAGCCGATTTGTATCTGCCCACCGGCGAGATAAGCGCCGGCGCCGACGGCCATGGACGCGGAGGTCCGCTCTTGATGTTCGCAAAAGGAATGGGCGATCTGAGTTCCGACGGCGCGATGTATTACCTGCGGCCAATCGCGATTCAAGCCGATGCCGGGTATCTGCCCACCTGGAGCGGCTACGAGAGCGATCTCGCTCAAGCGGACGTCGCGCTGTCGTACTCGATGCCGTATCTCGCCGCTCCCGGCGGTTCCATCTCGCGAGTGCCGGTAATCTCGAAGCTGATACCGATCGTCGAATTCAACTATCAGCAGATCATAGACGGACGCGCCGACAGGACTCCGCCCGAATTTCTTATCACGCCCGAGCTTGGTTACCAGACCGTGTCCTACCAATTCACGATTGGCGGACAGTTCGGACTAAACGGTTACGCACGCAGCCAGGAAAAGTCAGCGGTCGTCGGAATGCTGAGTATCTATCTGGTCCATTTCATACCATCGCTGCGATGGACCCCGTTCTGAAAAGTAGTTCGCGCTTGACGCCAGTTTCTTGCTTCTGCGATAGCAATTTCATCACGAAGAATTTTTTCCTGCGCGGAGGTTCACATGGCTTACAACGAAATTTTGTATGAGAAGCACGACAAAGTCGCGACGATTACGATCAATCGTCCGCACGCGATGAATGCCGGTACGATTCGGACCTGGGCCGAAATTGGCCAGGCGTTCGGCGAAGCCGAGCACGACGATTCGGTCCACGTGGTGGTGATCACGGGCGCGGGGCGGGCATTCTGCGCCGGCGACGACGTGAAGGAGATTTTTCTCAATCCTGAGTTTCGCGATGCCAAGCCGTCCAAGCGCACTGAGGTCGAGGAGTGGCGCACGCATCAGCCGGTCGCGCTGGATTTTCTCGTCACCTATCCCAAGCCGACCATCGCGTCGGTCAATGGTGCCGCGGTCGGTTACGGATGCGATATCGCGCTGATGTGCGACATGCGCATCTGCTCGGACCAGGCACGCTTCGGCGAGGTTTTCATCCGTCGCGGCCTGATTCCCGAGGCGGGCGGCCTGCTGGTGCTGCCGCGGCTGGTCGGACTGGCGCGCGCCTATGAGCTGATCCTGAGCGGCGACATTATCGACGCCAAAGAGGCCGAACGAATCGGGATGGTGAACAAAGTCGTGCCCCACGAGCAACTCGGCGAGGCGACCGCCGCGTTCGCGCAGAAGATCGCGGCGCAGGCGCCTCTGGCGCAGCAGCTTGCCAAGGAAGCGTTGCGGGTCGGGCTGAATCTGAATCTGCCATACTTCTTCGACTATCAGCGCCACGGACAGCGCATGATGCTAACTTCGCAGGATCATCTGGAAGGCGCGAAGTCGTTCGTCGAAAAGCGCGCCGCGAAATTCAAGGGCGAATGATTAGCTCGTAGCGATCCGGGGGTGGAGGAAATGAAGAGTCGTGTTCTGTGCGTTATCGCGTTCGCATTCGTTTGTGCAGCGTGTGGAGGAAGTTCCAGCGGCGGCGGCGGTCCGAAACCGCAGCCGATCAATGAGACAGTTCCAGTACCCGGTCTGATGACGACCGGCCGGATCACCCGCGCCGTCAAGCTCACATCAGGTGACGTGCTGATGGTGGCGGGATTCGGTTCGCTCGCAGCCATCGACCTTGCGACGGGCGAGGTTTATCACCCACAGACTAACGCCTTCACTCAAGTCTCGAATCAACTGGCGACCGCGGCGAATCACGTTTGCCTGGCCGCACTGGCCGACGGGACCGCGTTGGAGGCGGGCGGTCAAGACAACGCCGGCAATAATCTGCTGCAGGCCGAAATTTACAATTCTACGACCAACAGCTTCGCGCCGACCACGGGCGCCATGAATGATCGGCGTTACGGATGCACTGCCACGACCCTGCTGGACGGAACCGTGCTGATCGCGGGTGGAGACGACAATAACGGCGGGTCCGAACATACCACCGACACGGCGGAGATTTACGATCCAACTTCAGGAACCTTTACTTACACCACAGGCAATATGATCGGTCCGCGCGCGTTCCACACCGCGGTGCTCCTGGCCAGCGGCAAAGTATTGCTGGCTGGGGGACTTGACGTTTCAAACTATCTCTCGAGCGCCGAACTTTACGATCCGGCGAGCGGTACCTTCAGTGCGACTGGATCGCTTAACACGGCGCGCTTCGACGTGGCGGCCATCCTGCTGGCCGAGGGCGCGCGCTTCTGGCGGGAGGCGCGGGTAGTTCCGGCATCCTGGATACCGCGGAACTGTACGAACCAAACACCGCCACCTTTACGTTCACCGCAAACACCATGAGCGTCTTTAGAAGGTTAGCCTCCGCCGCTCCGCTGCCGGACGGAAACGCGATCGTCGGCGCCGGAAGCAGCGTATTTCCAAACCAAAAACCAGACGCCACCTGCGATCTCTTCGACGCGTCCACCAACACTTTCTCGCCGACCGCTCCGCTCCATATCGCGCGGATGGACGCGGCCACCGTCGTACTACCCGATGGCTCTCCGATCATCCTGGGCGGGGTGGACGATCAGGGCACCTCCGGCGGAAATTACGAGCCGAGCGGCGAAATCTACAACCCGAGTGCCGCAACCTTCACCGTGACCGGCGGACTCAACGCTCTACGGATCGCGTTCGCCTCGGCGCGGCTTGACGATGGCCGCGTGTTGATCGCGGGTGGCGCCAACCAAACCTCGGCTCTGGACCTGGCCGAAGTTTTCGATCCGCAGACCGGTTATTTCACGCCGACCGCAAACAATTTGGACGTACCACGCGTGTCGCTGAGCGCGGTCCCTCTCCCCGACGGCAACGTGCTGATCGCAAACGGCAGCACCGGCACCAGCGCCGAACTCTTTAATCCGAAAACGATGAGCTTCACACCCACGACCGGCTCGATGATCGCTTCCCGCGCCGTGGCGACTGCCACGCTGCTTCGCGATGGCACCGTTCTGATCGCGGGCGGGTTCGACACCGGGGGCGACTCGGTGAACACCGCGGAGATCTACGGTCCCAAAACTGAAACCTTCACCGCCACCGCGGGGACGATGACCACGGCGCGCGCTATTCACACCGCCACGCTTCTGCCCAACGGCGAAGTGTTGCTCGCGGGCGGGAGCACGAGCTCAGCTTTTGCGGACGCACTCGATACGGCCGAGATCTACAACCCCAAAACTGGAATGTTCACCGCTACTTCAGGAATGATGACCGCCGCGCGGGCGAGCGCGACCGCGAATCTGCTGAATAACGGCCAGGTTCTAGTCGCCGGCGGCATCAACACCAGCGATGATTCGCTCGCCAGCGCCGAATTGTTCGATCCCAAGACTGGCCAGTTCACCGCAACTTCCAGTTCGATGAGCAACCAGCGCGCCTTTGATTCCTCGGTCAGTCTGAAAGACGGCCGCGTGATGGTCGCGGGTGGAAGCATAGTTGTCGGAATCTCAATCCTCACGACCGACACAGTGGATTTTTATGACCCCGCGACGGGGCAGTTCGTTCCCGGCGTATCGATGATCTCGCCGCGCGATTTTTTCACCGCTACTCTCTTGACCTCGGGGAAAGTGCTGATCCCGGCAGGCCGGGTAATCAGCGTAACAGGAATCGGAGTCGCGGCGCTGGAGACCGCGGAGATATACACGCCGTAACCGCCATGAATCGACGACTGCTGTTCGTGGTTGCACTTTCGGCTATATTCGCGGCGCCGGCCGCCGTCCGCGCCGGCGATAGCTCCACGATCGCCGCGCGCGCAGCGATGCTGATGCCGCAGAATCGCGTGCAGGCTTTTCGCACGATGGATACGGTCTTTCCCTATCACCTCATCCAGCGGGGAGGGCCCGTCGCCGAGTTGCCGCGCGCGCCGCAAAAGCTCGACGTCAGCTACGAGTTCAAAGGCAAGCATCACACCCTCGACGATCTGCTCGCACGCACTCGCACCCAGGGATTTCTCGTGATCAAGGACGGCAAGATCGTCGATGAGCGTTACTTCAATGGCGCCAATGAGAAAACGAAATTCACCTCGTGGTCGGTAGCCAAGTCGTTCACGTCGACGCTGGTCGGCCTTGCGCTGGCCGACGGCAAGATTGCGAACCTGGACGATCCGATCACCAAATATCTTCCCGAGCTCAAGGGCTCGGGTTACGACGGCGTGCCGATCAAGGACATCCTGGAAATGTCCTCAGGAGTGAAGTTCACCGAGGAATACGACAACAACTCGTCCGACATTTTGATCATGTGGAACAAAACGATGGTCGATCAATCGGAGACTCTCGGTGAGTACGCGAAGACTCTTGGCCGCGCCGAAAAGCCGGGTACCAAGTTCGTCTATCGCAGTATCGATACGGGAGTGCTCGGAATGCTGGTGAAGCGGGTCACCGGCATGCCGCTCGCCACGATGCTCTCGCAGCGCATCTGGCAGCCGCTCGGGATGGAGCAAGACGCGACCTGGCTTACTGATCGCCCCGGCCCCGACGCGATGGAGGCGGGCTACTGCTGTATCAACGCGACCTTGCGAGACTATGCACGCTTCGGATTGCTGTTTCTGCACCACGGCAAAGTCGGCGACAAGCAACTTGTTCCAGCGGGATGGATCAAAGACGCGACCAATCCGCAGAGTCCGCAAGTCGGATGGGATCATCTGTCGCCCGGCGATCCCGGCGCTTACGGTTACCAATGGTGGCTCATCTATCCGGGCGCCGAGCATGCCTACTCGGCCGAGGGCGTCTTCTTCCAGTTCATTTACGTCGCACCGAAATACAATATGGTGATCGTCAAGACCAGCGCCTACAACGATTTCTGGGACGATCCCCTCGGCATCGAGCAACTGACCGCCTTCGACGCAATCGGGCAATTTCTCACGAAAGACTGATCGCGCACCTTTTCTGTCGACGCCCGCGGCATAGTTTCGTCGATTTTCCGACCGATGATCCTGCGCGTAAAGCCTAAGGCAATGTGCCTGGAGCAAACGAACTAGCGTATCGACAACGCCGCTGATTCAATTGGTTCGTGAGGTGCGATGCGGTCGCGGCCTGAAAGAACTCGGATCGATGCGGGTGAACCTTCATAAAATAATGTTTTATTGGCTCCATCCTTTGTTAGCCTTGACACATTCGGCTTTTCTCATTAGGTTTAGCGAGTTCCAGAGAGGATTGCCTTATGAAATTAGGCGGCGATATTCCAGAGCTCGACAACATCGACCTGCAGATTCTCGGCATCCTGCAGACCAACGGCCGGATTGCTCACGTCAAGCTTGCCGAACAGGTCGGGTTGTCGGCGCCATCGGTTATCGAACGCGTCAAGAAGCTCGAGGACAGCGGCGTAATCTCCGGCTACCACGCTTCGCTCGATGCGCGGCGGCTCGCCAAGGATGTGACCGCATTCATCGGCGTTTCGATCGCGCATCCGAAAACGATTGGGCTGTTCGAGCAGAGCGTCGATCTGCTCGAAGACGTTCTCGAGTGTCATCACGTTACGGGTCAACACACGATTCTCCTCAAGATCAAAACCGACAACACTTCGTCGCTCGAGCGGCTCATCAGCGCGATCCGCTCGATCGAGGGAGTGGCGCGGACGGAGACGATGGTGGTGCTGTCGACCCATACCGAGCGCAGCCAGATCGCGGTGCACCCAAACGGCGAGGCGTCGGAGCCGGGCAATGGGCACGGCCGCCGCAGCCGCCACGGCGCATCGCCGAAGCCGGTTGCGCTCCCTGACCCGAGACGGATGTGAGCCATGCACAATCGGAGCAGTCTTCCCAAGCGCGAAGGCCTGTACGACCCCGCACATGAACACGACGCCTGCGGAGTCGGCTTCGTTGTCAACATCAAGGGCGAGCGTTCGCACGATATTGTCGCGAAGGCGCTGCAAGTCCTCGACAACCTGACCCATCGGGGCGGCTGCGGATGCGATCCGAACTCCGGCGACGGCGCCGGTATACTGGTTCAGATTCCGCACGAATTTCTCAAGCGTGAAGCAAACAAGTGCGGTTTCGATCTCCCGGCTCCAGGCAGGTACGGAGTGGGCCAGGTCTTTCTGCCGCTTGACGCGAATAAGCGCGCGGCGTGTGAAGCCGCGTTCGAAAAAATCGTGCGCGAGGAAGGCCAGCGCATCCTCGGCTGGCGCACGGTTCCGGTGGCTCCAAGCGCATGCGGCGATATCGCGCGGCGCGGCCTACCCGAGGTTCGGCAGGTATTTCTCGGCCCTGGCGCAGGCGCCGCCGATCAAGAGGCGCTCGAACGCAAGCTCTACGTAATCCGCAAGCGCGCATTTCGCGCCGCCGCCGTTCTTCATCTCGCGGATGAGGAGCTTTTCTATTTCTGCTCGCTCTCGACTCTGACGATTGTCTATAAGGGCCAACTGATCTCGCATCAGATCCCGAAGTTCTATCCCGAACTGCTCGATCCCGGTTTCGTGAGCGCGCTCGCGATGGTGCATCAGCGCTTTTCGACCAATACGTTTCCGTCCTGGGATCGGGCGCATCCGTTTCGCTTCCTCAGCCACAACGGCGAGATCAATACGCTGCGCGGAAATGAGAATTGGATGCATGCGCGGCAGATGATGTTCTCCTCGCCGCTGTTCGGCGCCGATATCGCGAAGCTTCCGCCGATCGTCGAACCCACCCAGACCGACTCGGCCAAGTTCGATAATGTGCTCGAACTGCTGGTCCGCACTGGGCGTCCGATCGCGCACGCCGTGATGATGATGATCCCAGAGGCGTGGCAGAACGACGCGCAGATGAGCGCGAGTAAGCGCGCGTTCTATGAATTTCACGCCTCGATGATGGAGCCGTGGGACGGCCCGGCGTCGATCGCTTTTACCGACGGTATCCGGATCGGCGCGGTCCTCGATCGCAATGGCCTGCGTCCTTCCCGCTATTTGGTGACCAAGGACGGGCTGGTCGTGATGGCTTCGGAAACGGGAGTGCTCGACATTCCGCCCGAGCAGGTTGCGCGCAAGGGGCGGCTGCAACCGGGACGGATGTTTCTGGTCGATACCGCTCTGGGCCGGATTGTTCAGGACCAGGAAATCAAGGAAGGTTTCTCCGCGCGCCGGCCTTATCGCAACTGGCTCGACGAAAATCTGATCAAGCTCGAGGAGCTGCCCGCGCCCCCGACCGCGCCCGCGGTCGCCGGCTTCGAGGGTATGGATCTGCTGAGGCAGCAGCAGGCGTTCGGTTACACGGCCGAGGATCTGAAACTGATTCTGGCGCCGATGGTGGTGAACGCGCAGGAGCCGGTAGGCTCGATGGGCACCGACACTCCGCTCGCGGTGCTGTCGGACAAGGCGCCGCCGCTGTTCAACTACTTCAAACAATTGTTCGCGCAGGTCACCAATCCACCGATCGATCCGATTCGCGAGGAGCTGGTGACCTCGGCCGAGACAACGATCGGCTCCGAGCAGAATCTGTTCGAGGAGTCACCGGCGCATTGCCGCCAACTGCGGCTCAAGACTCCTATCATCACGAACGAAGAGCTCGAGCAAATAAAGCGGCTGGCCGAGCCGGGTCTGCGCGCGATCACGTTGCCTACGTTATTCCGGGTGGGCGACGGCGAAGCTGGCATGCGCGCCGCGCTCGATGATCTGTGCGCCAAAGCCTCCAGAGCGATCGCTCACGGATTTACGATTATCGTGCTGTCGGATCGCGGCGTGAATTCCGAGTTCGCCGCAATTCCGAGCCTGCTCGCAACCGCGGGCGTGCATCACCATTTGATTCGCGAGGGCACGCGCACGCGATGCGGGATGGTGGTCGAGTCCGGCGAGCTGCGCGAAGCGATGCACTGCTGTCTGCTTGCCGGATACGGCGCGGGCGCGGTGAACCCGTATCTCGCGTACGCCTCCCTGGCCGGAATGATTGAAGACGGGCGCCTGCCCGATATCGACGAGGACACCGCCGTCCATAACTTCATCAAGGCCGTCACCAAAAGCATGATCAAGGTGGCGTCCAAGATGGGGATCTCGACGCTCCAAAGCTATCGCGGTGCGCAAATTTTCGAGGCGATCGGAATCAGCCGCGAAGTGATCGACAAGTATTTCACCTGGACCGCTTCGCGCGTTGGCGGCGTCGGCCTTGACACGATCGCGCGCGAGACTGCCGCGCGCCATCGCCATGCGTACGAGATCCCGCCGAATCTCGACGGCGAACTCGACGCGGGCGGCAACTACCAATGGCGCCGCCGCGGCGAGTTCCACATGTACAACCCGAACACCATCGCGAAGCTGCAGCATTCCGTGCGCTCCGGCAATTACCGGATGTTCAAGGAATATACGCGGCTGGTCGATGAACAGAGCCGCAACCTCGCGACGCTGCGCTCGCTCTTGAAGTTCAAGCTCGAGCGGCCGCCCGTGCCGCTCGAGGAAGTCGAGCCGGCCACTGAGATCGTCAAGCGCTTCAAAACCGGCGCGATGTCGTTCGGGTCAATCGGCAAAGAAGCGCACGAGAATCTTGCGATCGCAATGAATCGCATTGGCGGCAAAAGCAACACCGGCGAAGGCGGCGAGGATCCGGCCCGCTTCGCACGCGATCCGAACGGCGATTGGCGCCGCAGCGCGATCAAGCAGGTCGCGTCGGCGCGCTTCGGCGTCACCAGCCATTACCTCGTCAACGCGGACGAACTCCAGATCAAGATGGCGCAGGGGGCCAAGCCGGGCGAAGGCGGCCAACTGCCGGGTCACAAAGTTGACGACTTCATCGCGAAGATTCGTTACTCGACGCCCGGCGTCGGACTCATCTCGCCACCGCCGCATCACGACATCTATTCGATCGAAGATCTCGCGCAGCTCATCCACGATCTGAAGAACGCGAACAATCGCGCGCGGATCAGCGTCAAGCTCGTCGCCGAAGTCGGTGTCGGCACTATCGCCGCGGGAGTCGCGAAGGCCAAGGCCGACGTGGTCCTCATCAGCGGCTACGACGGCGGCACCGGCGCGTCGCCCCTGCAATCGATCAAGCATGCGGGAGTGCCCTGGGAGCTCGGCCTTGCGGAGACTCAGCAAGTGCTGGTGATGAATGGGCTCCGCGGCCGTATCCGCATCGAGACCGACGGCCAGTTGAAAACGGGGCGCGATGTTGCGATCGCGGCTTTGCTCGGCGCAGAGGAATTTGGCTTCGCGTCGGCGGCGCTGGTCGCCTCCGGATGCATCATGATGCGCGTGTGCCACCTCAACACCTGTCCGGTCGGAATTGCGACGCAGGATCCCGAGCTGCGCAAGAAGTTTGAAGGCAAGCCTGAACACGTCGTCAACCTGATGATGTTCCTCGCCGACGAGCTGCGCGAGCATATGGCCACACTCGGCTTCCGCACCGTGGCGGAGATGGTCGGCCATGTCGAATGCCTGGACGCGAACGAGGCAATTGGGCACTGGAAGTCGCGCAACGTGGATCTCAGCAGCATCCTGCACAAGCCCGACGTTGATTCCGGCGAGCCGCTCCACGCGGTCGAATCGCAGGATCATGGACTCGAAGAGGCGCTCGACAATCAACTGATCGAGCTCTCGCGCGACGCACTCGAGCATCGCCGCCCGGTGGAAATTCATCTGCCGATTCGCAACGTCAACCGCACCGCGGCCGCGATGCTGTCGGCGGAGGTCTCGCGCCGCTTCGGCGCCGAGGGTCTGCCGCCCTACACCATCCAGATTCATTTCAAAGGCTCGGCAGGGCAGAGCTTCGGCGGATGGCTCGCACCGGGAATCGCGCTTTATCTCGAAGGCGACGCCAATGACTACTGCGGCAAGGGACTTTCGGGCGGATTCATAGCGGTGCGCCCGCCGCAGGAAGCAACGTTCAAGGCCGAGGAAAATATCCTGATCGGCAACACCGCGCTTTACGGTGCAACCGGCGGCGAGGCGTTCTTCTGCGGCGTCGCGGGTGAGCGTTTCGCGGTGCGCAACAGCGGCGCGCACGCGGTCGTCGAAGGCGTAGGCGATCACGGATGCGAGTACATGACGCGCGGTCTGGTCGTCGTGCTAGGCCCGACCGGGCGCAACTTCGCGGCCGGAATGTCGGGCGGCCTCGCCTACGTTCTGGATGAGGACGGCCGCTTCGCGCCGCGCTGCAACACCGGAATGGTGGAGCTGGGTCCGGTCACCGACGCCGACGATCTGAAGCAGTTGCATGCGCTTATCACACGGCATGGCCAGTACACCCAGAGCACGCTTGCCGCGCGAATCCTGGCCGACTGGAATTCGTACGCCGCGAAGTTTGTGAAAGTGCTGCCTACTGAGTACCGCATGGTGCTCGAACGCCAGCATCTCGGCCGCGGCAACGACATGGCGCGTCTCGCGGCGGTCTGATTGCCGCGCCCGCGCGCGCGCCGAACGCATAGAAGGAGAATCGCTTTCGATGGGAAAGATCACGGGCTTCATGGAGATCAAGCGCGAGACGCCGCACAAGCGTCCAGTCGCCGAACGGCTTAAGGATTGGCGCGAGATTGATCTCAAAATGCCCGACGACAAGCTCGCCCGCCAAGGCGCGCGTTGCATGGATTGCGGAGTTCCCTTCTGCCACAAGGGCTGTCCGCTCGGCAATATCATTCCCGATTGGAACGATCTGGTTTATCGCGGACGCTGGCGCGAGGCGATGGAGCGCCTGCATTCGACCAACAACTTTCCTGATTTCACCGGCCGCATCTGCCCCGCGCCGTGCGAAGAAGCCTGCGTCCTCAACATCAACAACGATCCGGTCACGATCAAACTCATCGAGAAAAGCATCGTCGATCACGCGTGGGCTCAAGGATGGATCACGCCGCTACCGCCCACACACAAAACCGGCAAGCGAGTCGCCGTGGTCGGCTCCGGCCCGTCGGGACTCGCCTGTGCGCAGCAACTCGCGCGCGCCGGACATTCGGTCACGCTCTACGAACGCTCGGATCGAATCGGCGGCCTGCTGATGTATGGGATTCCCGATTTTAAGCTCGAAAAGCGCCACATCATGCGACGCGTCGAGCAGATGCGCGGCGAGGGCGTCGAGTTCGTCACCAACTGCCGCGTCGGGATTGACCTCCACGCCGCCGAACTGCGCGGAAAACACGATGCGATCTGCCTGACACTCGGCGCGACCAAACCGCGCGATCTGCCGATGCCCGGCCGTGAACTTGGCGGGATCCATTTCGCGATGGATTTTCTTCCGCAGCAGAACAAGCGCGGCTTCGGTGACACAATTGATCCTCGCGTGTCGATTACCGCGCAGGGCAAGCGCGTCGTCATCCTTGGCGGCGGCGACACCGGCTCCGACTGCCTGGGAACCTCGAATCGGCAGGGTGCGGCGAGTGTCAGTCAGTTCGAGCTTTTGCCGATGCCGCCCGAGAGCCGCACTGCCGACATGCCGTGGCCGGATTGGCCGATGATCCTGCGCACCTCGAGCTCGCACGAAGAAGGCGTGCTTCGCGACTGGAGCATCAACACCAGGCATTTCAGCGGCGCGAACGGCCAGGTCAAAAAGCTTCACGGCGTGCGGCTCAACTGGAAGCACGAAGGCGGCCGCAACGTGATGGAAGAAATAGCGGGCAGCGAGTTCGCGCTCGATTGCGATCTGGTCCTGCTCGCGCTCGGCTTTCTCGGACCCGAGCCGGAAGGAATTATTTCCGAGCTGGCGCTAAAGCTCGATGCGCGCAGCAATATCGCGACTGAGAACTACGCCACGAGCGTGCCCGGAGTTTTTGCGGCCGGCGACGCGCGCCGCGGCCAGTCACTGGTGGTGTGGGCAATCTGGGAAGGCCGCGAATGCGCCCGCGCGTGCGACGCCTACCTGATGGGCGAGACATTTCTGCAGTCCAGCCCGGAACTGTAGGGCTGCGCCGTTGCCGTAACCCTATGCGGAGCGCATCGCGGCGGTGGCGCGCTGCGGCTCTATTTTGCCATAGCCAATAATCGGCTCGAACAGATCCAGCATCGTGCGGTCGCCGCTCATGATTCCGCGCATCGGCCGGGACCGCAGATGAGACTGCACGAACAGATGCGCGATTATCGCTTTGCGGGCGCTGCCGCAATTGACGAGTTCCCAATTCGCCTCTTCCAGCAGCATGGCCGCCGAGGAGACATCCGCCAAGTAATTGCCGAAACCGCGCGCGCGAAGCTGGCGCAGGTCCCGGTCCGCGCGCGACAGGAAGCCGAGCGCCTCGCGCAACTCCTTGAGTTCGGCGGTGATGCTCTCCGCGATCGGCGCCAGCGCGGCGGCGGCGCAATCAACCCGCCCAGCCAGCGCCGAGAATCCCGCCTCCATCACCTGCTCGCTGTGCAGTGCGCGCAGGATATCCAGGCAGATGATGTTCTCGGTGCCCTCCCAGATGGTGTTGGACTGCGCGTCGCGCAACAGGCGCGCGGTCGGCCAGTCCTCGATGTACCCGTTGCCGCCGTGGATCTCGACGGCCTGCGACGCCATCTCCACGCCTCTGCGCGTGGCGCGCAGTTTTGCGATCGGAACCAGCAGCCGCGAGACCGCGCTCTCATCGGCCGTCGAAGCGAAGACCAGCGCCGCGGCGGCCTCCAGCTCGACCACCATTCCCACCAGCGTCTCGCGCATCATAGGGAGCTCGCACAGCGAATGACCAAACGCCGTGCGATGCGCGGCGAAAATCGCCGACTCAAGAAACGCGCGGCGCATGATCCCCAGACCCATCACGGCGACGCCGCGGCGCGAATCGTTGACCATTTCCATCATGCGATTGAGTCCGCGTCCGTCGCCCGCCGCGCCATCGCCGGCCAGCAGGTAGGCTTCCGCGTCCACGAAATCCGCTTCCGCCGTGGGCACGGCGCGTGTGCCGAGCTTGTCTTTAATCCGGCGGACATTGATCCCGTTGCGCGAGCCGTCGCTCCGGTACTTGGGCACCAGAAAGAGGGCAACGCCGCGGAGTCCCTCGCCAGCGCCCTCAGGGCGCGCCAGCGTCGCGATCGCAGCCGCATCGACGTTAGAGCAGAACCATTTCGATCCGGTCAGGCTCCAGTGCTCGCCGTTGCGGCGCGCTACCGTGGTCAGGGTTGACAGGTCGGAGCCTCCGGTGCGCTCGGTCATGAACATCGCGCCGTCCCAGGCATCATCAAAATTCGACGCGGTCAGATGCGGCAAAAAGCGATTTCGCACTTCTGGCGGGGCGAATCGTTTGACCAACCCGATTACGCCGCTCGTCATCCCGATCGAGCACAGCATCCCGATCTCCGCCTGCGAGAGCATGTAATTAAGCGCGGTTGGAACCGCCAGCGGCAGGCGGCGGCCGCGGCGCTCGGCCTCCTGGTGCAGGTGCGGCCCGCTTACTCCGGATTCCCACAGGTCGCGCTTGGTCGCGATGGCGCCCGGATGGTGGCGGACTTGATCGATCTGCTCGCCCCAGGGGTCGAACTTCACCAGTTCGGGTGGATGCTTGTCGGTCACCTCTGCGCGTTCGGCGATTGCGCCTCCGCACAGTGAGCCGATCCGTTCGAGTTCCGGCTCGCACCACGCCAGATCCGCCGCTTCCAGCATCCGGCGCATGATCTGCCGCAGGTTGGGATCGATTTCGTACCAGTTGAGGCCGATAGCGCTCTCGAACTTTGCATAATCGATCATGGGAATCCCTGTATAATCCGCCGGCTCGTGGGCATGCCGCGCGTGTAACCAGGTCGAACCCGTTTCTTACTTCAGCCTTACTCGCGCGGTCGAGTCGAGTCTATCGGCTTCCGGGCTCGACGAACGAGTCGAACTCGCGCGATCCCGTCAGCGGCAAAATCCAAGCGCGGCAAGTTTTTCCACGACCCACTGGATCCGATCTTCGCCCCAGAACGGCTCGCCGTCGACGAAAAAAGTTGGCACGCCAAAAACCCCGTCGCGATCCGCCTCGGCGAAGCAGGCATCCAAATCGCCGCGCGCCTCGCTGTCTGCGTAGCGCGCGAAGTCGGCGGCGTCGCAACCAACCTCGGCGATCACCGCGCCGATCGCGCTCCGATCCTCGACGTTGAGTTCGGCGCGCCAGAAGCGCTCGAACACGCGATCCGAGTATTCGCGAAAGCGTCCGTGGCGCTCGGCGAACAGACCGCCGTAGAAAGCGTTGCGGCAACTGAAGATCTTTTTTGGCGGATAGATGACGAGCCCACGTTCCTTCGCAATCCGCCGTGCGTCGATATACAGATAGCGCACCTTGCGTCGGTCCGCGTCGGCCCGGTCGAGGTTGCCGTAGGCTTTCCGGATATTGACGCCGTACGGAATGAACCGCACGTGAACGCGATGCGAGCGCTCGAGCGCGCAGGCCGGTGCCATCGCGAGGTAAGTGAACGGACTCGTGTACGCGAAGTAAAGCTTGATTTCGAGAATGTTCATCGCCGGAATCCAGCGTTTCAGGCTCGGCCAGAACCCATCACCATCGCGAAAAAGTCGGCCAGGTGCATCACGCGCGTTTTCGCGCCGCGGCGGCGAAGCTCGGCGGCGATCTGGAACTCGCAGCCCGGGTTTGCAAGCACCACATAGTCGGCGCCGGTCGCGGCGATATTTTCAGCCTTTCGATTCGCCAGCGCGCGCGCCATCGCCGGCTCCGTCAGATTGTAGCTGCCCGCGCTGCCGCAGCACATATCCGCCTCGGGAAGTTCCACCAGCTCGAGGCCGGGAATCGAGCGCAAGAGTCTACGCGGAGCGTCGCGCACCCCCAATCCGTGCGCCAGATGACACGCGTCGTGGTAGGTGACGACGCATCGAAATTCCGGCATCGCGAAGCGCTCGCTCGCGAGCAGCAGAGCGCTCAGGTCGGTAAGCTTTTCCGCGACGGCGCGCGCGTCCGCCGCAAGTTCCGTGTCGTCTTTCAGCAGCAGCCCATAATCGGCAAACGCCGTCGAGCATCCCGAAGCGGCCGAGACGATTGAATCGGCGCCACTGCCGATAACCGCGCGCACATTGGCTCGCGCGAATTCAAGCGCGCGCCCTCGATTTCCAGAGTGAAGGTCGAGTGCGCCGCAGCATACCGTCTGTTCGAGATGAGCCACGCGGTAGCCCGCCGCGGTGAGCAGCCGCTCGGCATTTACATTTTCCGAATCGGCGAGCACTTGCGTCACGCATCCGTGATGCACCAACACCGTCGCGGCGAACGGCAGCGGCTCTGGAAGCGGGCGTGACGAGATCGCGCCGGAGTTCGACGCGGTGGGAAGCAGCTCCAGCCAGGCACGAGCCCACCGCGGCAGGATCGCTTCGAGCGCGGGACGAAGTCCGGCGGCTTCGAGCGCTCTGAGCGGCGCGAGGACGATCCGCAGCCGGGCAGGATACGGAAAGATCGCGCTGATTAGCCGGCGCTTGAGCCCGTCGAGCGGACCGCGCGAATAATTCATTTCGACGTAGGTTCGCGCGTCTTCGATGAGCCTTCCATAATGCACTCCCGACGGACACGCGGTCTCGCATCCGCGGCATCCCAGGCACAAGTCGAGATGGCGCGCCGCGTCGGCGTCGAGCTCAAGCCGTCCTTCTGCGAGCGCTTTCATCAGGTAGATTCGTCCGCGCGGCGAATCCATCTCGGAGCGCGAGATCGCATAAGTCGGGCACGCTTCGAGGCAGAGTCCGCAGTGGACGCAATCGAAGAGCAGCTCGTAGTCCACCACGTTGCGAACCGGTTTCGAAGGCGTCGCGGCAGCCATTAGATTCCTCCGACGAAACATCCGGGGTTGAAAATTCCGGCGGGATCGAATGCGGCTTTGAGCGCACGCATCAGCTCGAACGCGCCGTTGTTCGGAGTGTCGAAGAACTCGAGCGCGGCTCGCATCTCAGGCGCCGCGTGTACCACGCGAACGTGCCCGCGCGCGTTGCGGACAAGCCCGCGCCATTTGAGGATCGTCGAACGCGCGGCTTCGGCCGTCAGCACGTCGTAGGTCATTACTTGCGCGATTCCTGAAGCCGCATGCGCACGAAATTCCGTGCCGCACGAATCGAGCGCCTGCGGCAGTTCCGCCGGTGGCACCGCAATCTGCGCGGCGAGAGATGTCGCGCTGAAATCGAAATCGCGCAGCGCGCAGTACGTCCGCATCGCATCGGCGTCGGCGAGAAATTGCACATCCGGAATGATGCGCGCAGTCGTTTCGCGCAGATAATCCACCTCGGCACGGGTTCCAGAGAATCCTGCCAAAAGCGAAAACTGCGAGCCGAGGCCCAGCGTTGCGCTGACCCGCGGACTCGTTACTTCCAGATGCGCGAATGGCGCGGCGGCGCAGAGCGCGCACGCCGCCGCAAAAGCCTCCGCCGCAGTCGGCGGCGCCGCGAGCGCGAGAGTATAATTGCCCGGTGCGGGCCGCACCTTGAAAGCCGCTTCCGTAATAATTCCCAACGTTCCGAACGAGCCATTCATCAGCTTCATCAAATCGTAACCGGCAACGTTCTTGACCACACGTCCGCCGCTTCGAATGGTTTGCCCGCCGTGGCCGACGTATTGAATTCCGATCAGCAAATCGCGCGCAGTCCCTTCCGAAAGTCGCAGCGGTCCCGCGTGATGCGCCGCGATCAGCGCGCCGACCGTGCTCGCCCGCGGATTGCGCGGATCGACCGGCAGCCGCTGCCCCGACGGCGCCATCGCGGCGTTCAGGTCCGCGATGCTGATGCCGGGCTGTGCAACGATCGTCATGTCGTGAGGTTCGTATGCGGCCACGCGCGCCATCCGCTCGAGCGATATTCCGATCGCAACGGGAGTGCGCCGAATTTCCGACAGAGTACGCGCGGCTCCGATTGCGGCGATTGGAATTTTATCGGCTTCGCATTTATGTACGATCTCCGCGATCTCGGCGGCGTCCGCGGGCGTCGCAATGACAACGGCGGCGCTCGGCTCGATTCCGCGCGGCGTGCGGACGCGATCGTTGCCAATCAGCGACGTGATCTTGCTTGCGATCTCTGCGGAGTCTGTCACGCGCGAATTGGCTCGCAGCAATTAGATCGGCACCTGGCGATGCGGCGCCGAGACCTCGACGCAGGCGCCGGGGCGCGGAATTACTTTGTTCGGATTCGAGCGCTCCCGCGGGTCGAACACATGACGCAGCTCAGCCATCGCGATCAAGTCATCGGGCGAATACAGCAGTGGCATCTCGCCCTGCTTCTCGACGCCGATTCCGTGCTCACCGGTCAAGCTGCCGCCCATCGCGACGCACGCGGTCAGAATTTCGCGGCCAGCGTCGATCGCGGCGCGTACCTGCGCGGGTTCGCGCTCATCGTAAAGAACTATCGGATGAATATTGCCGTCGCCGGCATGAAATACATTTCCGATCGCGAGGCCGTACTTCTGGCTGACGGCGCCGATCACGCGCAGGATGTCGGGAAGGCGAGTGCGCGGCACGACGCCGTCCTGGGTGGCGTAGTTCGGCGCGAGCCGCCCTACCGCGCCGAATGCGCGCTTGCGCGCCTTCCACAGCGCGGCTCGCTCAGCCTCATCGCGCGCGAGACGAACCTCGCTCGCGCCCGCTCCGCGCGCGATCTCCACTACGGCGGCAGCGTGTTCGTCGAGCGCGGCCGCCAGACCGTCAAGCTCGATAATCACAACTGCGCCCGCCTCGGCGGGAAGGCCGATGTGAAACGCTTCTTCGACGGCGCGAACGATTAGTTGATCCATCATCTCGATTGCGCCCGGCACGATGCCTGACGCGATGATCGCGGAAACCGCGCGAGTCGCGGCTTCCGCGTCGGCGAAGGTCGCCAGAAAAGTGCGATGCGCCTGCGGCTCGCGCATGATTTTTAACGTCGCGCGCGTCACGATCCCGACGGTGCCCTCCGCTCCAACTACGGCCCCGACCAGATCGTAACCGCATCCTTCGTCGCAAGCTCCGCCCAGCTCGACGACCTTGCCGCTTGCGAGCACGAGCGTGACGCCGAGCACATGATTGGTGGTGACGCCGTACTTCAGCGTATGCGGACCGCCGGAGTTCTCGGCGATATTTCCGCCGATAGTGCAGGCCTGCTGCGAGGAGGGATCCGGCGCGTAGAAAAATCCGGCGCCTTTGACCGCATTGGTGACGTGCAGATTGACGACGCCGCTTTCGACCTCGACGCGCCCGCTTCTGAGATCGATCGCGAGAATCCGGTTCATCCGCGACGTGCAGATCATCACCGGAGCTTCAACCGGCAACGCCCCGCCTGACAGCCCAGTGCCCGCGCCGCGCGGAACGAACGCGATCCCGCGCCGCCATAGCGCGGCCAGGATTGCGCTGGTCTCTTCGGTGTTGCGCGGCATCACGAGCAGGTCCGGCGCGCTCTTTTCGATCGTCCATCCGTCGCACTCATAGACCTTGAGCTCCGACGGATGCGAAACGATCGCGCTGTCGCCGGCGATTGCGCGAAGCTCGTCGATTACGCGGCGGTCAAGCGCTCGCGCCGGGTTGCCGTTATCGCTCACGGACGGAACTCTACCATATGATGATGAATCGCGTCGCGGGCGCCATTTTCCCGGCGCGCCCGCCGCGCGATAGTCTCGAAGCACGATTTGAAGCGCCGCACTTTTATGAGAGGAAACCAACTTGTCTGATTCATTTCCTGAACTGAAACCTTCCGCGCGAATTCTGCTCGGTCCCGGCCCGTCGAACGTTCATCCGCGCGTGATGAAGGCGATGATGTCGCCGGTGGTCGGCCATCTCGATCCGGACTTTATAGCCGTGATGGAAGACCTCAAAAAGCTTCTGCGCGCCGTGTTCCGCACCAGCAACGAGCTGACGTTTCCCGCCTCGGGAACCGGCTCGGCCGGAATGGAAATGATCATGGCGAACCTGATCGAAGACGGCGACGAGGTTATCGTCGGCGTCAACGGCGCGTTCGGCGCGCGGCTGGCCGACTCGGCCGAACGCCTGGGCGCGAAGGTGCACAAGGCGCAAGCCGAGTGGGGACGAATCGTCGAACCTGACACGGTCGAGCGCGCGCTCAAGGGCGCGAAGAAACCCAAGCTGGTCGCGATTGTTCATGCGGAGACCTCGACCGGAGTGCATCAGCCGCTCGAAGAGATCTCTGCGCTGACGCATCGCCATGGCGCGCTGATGGTTGCCGACGCGGTGACCTCGCTTGGGTGCGTGCCGGTCGAAATCGACAAGTGGAAAATCGACGCATGTTACAGTTGCACGCAAAAGGGACTCGGCGCGCCGCCGGGCCTCGCGCCGGTGACTTTCAGCGCGCGCGCGATGGACGCGATCAAGCCGCGCAAGACCAAGTGCAGATCGTGGTACCTGGATCTCGGGATGATCGCGAACTACTGGGGCGAGAGCCGCGTCTATCATCACACCGCGCCGATCACGATGAACTACGCGCTGTACGAAGCGTTGCGTGTCGTCGTGGAAGAGGGGCTCGAGGCGCGATGGGCCAGGCACCGTGCGAATGCGGCCGCCTTGCATGCGGGCTTTGCCGCGATGGGACTGAAGCTCGTCGCGCAGGAAGGACATCGACTGCCGCAACTCTCGACCGTCGCGGTGCCTGACGGAATCGACGAGTCGCAAGTGCGCGGCGCGTTGCTTAAGGATCACAATATCGAGATCGCGGCCGGGCTCGGGCCGTTTCGCGGCAAAGTCTGGCGAATCGGCTTGATGGGCGAAAGCTGTAAGCGCGAGAACGTGACGCTGCTGCTGGGCGCGCTCGAGCAGATACTCACATCGATGGGGGCCGAAGTGGCGCGCGGACGCGCTCTTGAAGCGGCCGGTGCGATTTACGCTGAGAAATAAAATCGTAAGCCTGACGGGAATACAGAACCCATCACAGGAGACGAATCATGAAGATCTACGATTTCAAACTCGCACCGAATCCGCGCCGCGTGCGGATTTTCCTCGCCGAGAAGGGCCTCAAAGTCCCGCTCGAAGAAATCGACATCATGAAAGGCGTCAATCGGGAAGAGCAGTTCCTGCGCATCAATCCGCTGGGCGGAATTCCCGTGCTCGAGCTCGACGACGGCAGGTATCTGGCGGAGAGCGTCGCAATCTGCCGCTACTTCGAGGAGCTGCATCCGGAGCCCGCGCTGTTCGGCAAGGGCGCGTTCGAGCGTGCGACGATCGAGATGTGGAACCGACGCATGGAATTCGCGCTGTTCGTCCCGATCGGGATGGTGTGGGTGCATCTGCACGAGCTGACCCGCGCGCGCGTCAAGCAGATTCCCGAGGCCGGCGAGCAGCAGAAAAAAGTTGTCGAGATGCGCTACCGATGGCTCGACGAAGAATTCGGACAACGGCAATTCCTGGCCGGCGACAAATTCACGATCGCCGACATCACGGCGATGGTCGCGATCGATTTTGCCAAGTTCAACAACATCTCGATTCCGGCCGAGTACAAGCACTTGCAGCGGTGGCACCAGGCGGTTTCCGCGCGTCCGAGCGCGACCGCATAGCGATGAAGCTGTACGACTTCACGCTTGCGCCCAGTCCACGGCGGGTGCGAATTTTCCTCGCGGAGAAGGGAATTTCAATCGAGCTCGAGCAGGTCGATATCATGCGCAATGCGAACCGGACGCCCGAGTTCTATCGCAAGAACCCGTCCGGCTCGCTGCCGATCCTCGAACTCGATGACGGTTCGTATCTGAGCGAGAGCGTAGCGATTTGCCGCTACTTCGAGGAGACGCATCCGGAGCCTCCGCTGTTCGGCGTCGGCGCGAAGGAGCAGGCGCTCATCGAGATGTGGAACCGGCGCGTGGAGCTGTCGATCTTCGCGCAGGTCGGGCACGTCTGGTCGCATCTCAGCCCGGCCTCGGAGGGGCGCACGAAGCGGCTGAGAGAATTTGGAATGATCGAGCGCGACGCGGCGATTGCGGGATTCGCGATGCTCGATCACGCGCTCGGGGCCAATCAATTCATCGCGGGCGCACGATTCTCGATCGCGGATATCACCACGTTATGCATGATAGATTTCGCGCGCACCGTCGATATCAAGATTCAGCCCGATCAGAAAAACCTCGCGCGCTGGTACTCCGCAGTATCGTCACGCCCGAGCGTAAAGGCGTAAGATTGGGAGCGTGCGAGACCGGACTAACCCCCGACCCCTTCCCGCTACTGCCGAGAGGCCAGAGATGACCCAAGACAAGTTTGTTCAAGGGTATGGATAATTGCCGCACCAAGGGCAGGAGACCTATGCAGCCTGAGCGTTTTCTTATCTATACGTATAGTCCGGCGGAAACGCGGGCGCGCTTCGATACCGTATGCCGGCGCGTGCAAACGATTCTGCCCGTGAGCGCAGACATCGAGCATGTGGGCGCGACGGCCATTCCCGGCTGCCTTAGCAAAGGCGATGTCGACCTTTGCGTGCGTGTGACACAGGTAGCCTTTACCGCCTGCGACACCGCGCTGGAACGCCACTTCCAACGCAACACAGTCTCCGAGCGAAATGAGTCTTTCTCCGCATTCCAAGATCAGGCCGCCAACACCGGAATCCAACTGGTCGTCATCGGATCGTCGCTCGACGTGTTCACCACCTTCCGCGACCTACTCCTAAAAAATCCGAATCTGCTCGCTGAATACAACCAGCTTAAAAAGCAGTATCACGGCAAATCCATGACCGAATACCGCCAAGCAAAGGGCGACTTTATCCAAAACGCGCTGTCAGATGTTTGATTAGACTGTTAAATAGCTAGTGTCATGTCTCTCAAAAAATCTGTAGCAATGCGGAAGCATCGCCCTCCTCTTCTTTTCAGAAGCGCGGCCTTTCGCGGGTTAAGGCCTGAACCTGTGCTCACCATACTTGCGAGCCCCCGACACTAGGGAAGCTCTGCGCGAGTCCCATTTTGTCGTTCTGAGAGTCTGTGAATTTATTGAAAACTCGGCAACGGCGGATGCTTCTGCAGTTGAATTCCTCGCATCAGTAACGAGTGTCATTCCCGCGCGTGGCTGCCGCGCGAGGAATCCCGGGATTCTTCACTCCGCAGACTTCGTTCAGAATGACGATCCGGCTTGCGCAGAGGTTCCCTAGAGCTTGGTCCCAGAAGTAAGAAAGAAGTTAACGGCATTAAAAAACAACCGGCTGTGATACTTTCGTCGTACCACTGATTCCATCGGCCCAAGTCTTCTGCGCAGAGATAACTGCGGGCATGAGCCGACGCGGCCCAAATACGGAGGCCCACCACATTATCGGCAGCCGTCGGCTCTCGGACGATGAGCGTTCAAGGTTACTCTTCGCTTTCGGTATCGCTTCCGTTGGCGCCGTTGCCGTTGGTGTCTTCGTCTTCGGTCTCGGCCAGGCCTGCGACCGCGCGGACGTGTTCAGTATCTTCGACCCGGACCAGGTGCACGCCTTGCGCGTTGCGGCCGGTGATCCTGACGTCCTTCACCTTCAGCCGGATAATTTTTCCGCCGTCGGTGATGAGCATCAACTGATCGTCAGTGCCGACCTGGCGCACGGAGATCACTTTGCCGGTCTTCCCGGTGACGTTCATCGTGATGACGCCCTTGCCGCCGCGATGCGTCAGCCGGTACTCGTCGGCCGCTGTGCGTTTGCCGAAGCCCAGCTCGCTGACAGTCAGCAGCGTTTCATCATCGCGAACGGTGGACATCGAGACGATTTCATCCTGAACCAGAGTGACGGTTTTGCCTTCCTTGACGGTCTCGGATTCGAGCTCCATGCCGGTGACGCCGGAGGTCGCGCGGCCCATCGGGCGCGCCTCTTCTTCCTTGAAGCGAATCGCTTGGCCCGCACGGGTCGAAAGCACGATCTGCTGATTGCCGTCGGTGATGCGCACGTCGACCAGCGAGTCGCCATCTTCAAGGTTTATCGCGATGATGCCGGTGGAGCGGATGTTGTCGTATTCTTCGAGCGGAGTCTTCTTGACCCGTCCGCGCCGGGTCGAGAAGAACACGAACTTGCCCGCCATCTCGCGCGGAACCGGCATAAAGGCTTGCAGCGTTTCCTCGTCGCCGAGGCTCAGCAGATTCGCAACCGAGCGGCCCTTCGCGGCGCGTCCGCCCTCCGGCATTTCGTATGCCTTCAGTTGATAGACTTTGCCCATGCTGGTGAAGAACATCAGGCGGTCGTGCGTCGAGACGCGTTCGAGATGCTCGACGAAATCCTCTTCGCTGGTGGTCGCGCCGATTTTGCCGCGGCCTCCGCGTTTCTGCGTGCGATAGAGGGAGAGCGGAGTTCGTTTGATGTAGCCGCCGTGGGTGACGGTGACGAGCACGTCTTCTTCGACAATCAAGTCCTCGATCGAGAATTCGCCCTCGGCTTCGACAATCTGCGTGCGCCGCGCGTCGCCAAATTCCTCTTTGATCGAACGCAGGTCGTTCGCGACCAGCTTCATCAGCTCCTTCGCGTCGGACAGAATCTTGTTGAGCCGCTTGATCGTGTCTTCGACGTCCTTGTGCTCGGTCTCGATTTTCTCGCGTTCGAGCGAGGTCAGCCGGCGCAGCGTCAAATCCAGAATCGCCTGCGCCTGCACCAGCGTCAGGCCGAACTGGCGCATCAGGCCCGTGCGCGCGGCCTCGGCGTCCTTCGATCCGCGGATGAGCTTGATCACCGCGTCGAGGTTTTTCAGCGCGACGAGCAGACCGTCGAGGATGTGCAAGCGCGCCTCGGCCTCGCGCAGCTCGAACTGCGTGCGCCGCGTGAGCACGATTTTGCGATGGTCGATGAACGCGAGCAGGATGTCGCGCAGGTTGAGCTCGCGCGGACGCCCCTCATGGATGCCGAGCAGAATGATTCCGTAGCTCTGCTGCATCTGGGTGAGCTTGTAGAGCTGGTTGAGCACGATGCGCGGTTCGGCGTCGCGCTTGAGCTCGATCACGATCCGCATTCCATCGCGATCGGACTCGTCGCGCAGATCGCTGATGCCGTCGATACGCTTATCGTTGACCAACTCGGCCATCCGCTCGATCAGCCGCGCCTTGTTCACCTGGTAGGGAATCTCTCGCACGATGATCGACGCACGCCCCGAGCGCTTGTCGGTCTCGATCGCAGCCAGCGCGCGCATCAGCAGCGAACCGCGTCCGGTCAGGTAGGCCTGCCGAATCGACTGGCGGCCGAGCAACTGCCCGCCGGTAGGAAAGTCAGGCCCGGGGATAATGTCGAGAATCTTCTCCATCGTCAGCGCCGGATTCTCGATCAGCGCGAGCAAAGCGTCGCAAACCTCGCTGAGATTGTGCGGCGGGATATTCGTCGCCATCCCGACCGCGATTCCGTCCGACCCGTTGATGAGCAGGTTCGGAATTTCCGCGGGCAGGACTTCGGGTTCCTCCTGCGAGCCATCGTAGTTCGGAACGAAATCGACCGTGTCCTTATCGATATCGAGTAGCAGGCGCTCTGCCAGCCGCGTGAGCTTGCACTCGGTGTAACGCATCGCCGCCGGCGGGTCGCCATCGACGGAGCCAAAGTTTCCCTGTCCATCGACCAGCGGATAACGCATGCTGAACGGCTGCGCCATGCGGGCCAGCGCGTCATACACCGACATGTCGCCGTGGGGATGATATTTGCCGAGCACGTCGCCGACCACGGCGGCGCACTTGATATAGCGGCGGTTGGACAGCAATCCCGCGCGGAACATCGCGTACAGAATTCGGCGATGGACGGGCTTGAGGCCGTCGCGAATCATCGGCAGCGCGCGCCCGATATTCACCGACATGGCGTAGTCCAGGTAGGACTGCTTCATGTCGTCTTCGATATTCAGCAGCGAAGGTTCGTTGCGGATGGGTTCGTTGCCGTTGGTCTCAGCCATTTGTTCCGGATCTCCCGCGCGGAGCTTGCGAGGTTTGAAAATCTGTCAGCAGCATGATTCGCGTAACGAGGCCCATAGAGCGATATTCTGAAGAAGCTTCTCGCGATGGCGGCCGCGTTGATGCGGTATCAGGTCGTAATCGAATGCGTCCTCTGGATGGGCAATCGCTTCGAGGTCGAGTGCGATACCCAGCTCTTGCTCGGCGTCGCGCGCGTCGCGTTCGCATACCGCGCAATTCGTTACCATCGCGCGAATCTCGTCCTGCAGGAATTCTCTTGGTCCCATGCGACTGGATCCGCTCAATCGAGCGTTGCCGATGCGGCGCCGGTTCGCGCCCGCGCGCTCAGATATCCAGGTTGCGGACGTTGAGCGCGTTCTCTTCGATAAACTGCCGGCGCGGCTCGACCAGATCACCCATCAGCTTTGAAAAAATTTCTTCAGCCTCTTCTACCGACGAGATCTGCACCTTCAGCATCGAGCGCGTCTCGGGGTTCATCGTCGTGTCCCAGAGCTGCCCCGCGTTCATCTCGCCCAAGCCCTTGTAGCGATTTACCTCGACGCCTTTTTGCCCCGCGGCGAGGACCGCTTCGGCGACAGCCTTGAGCGTCGCGACGGTCTGCTCATTGTCGCCGTTCTTGAGCTTGAGCGGCGCCTTGATCGAGTCCAGATCAGGCGCGAGGCGGCGGATTTCACGAATCTCTCCGGTATGCAGCAGCGTCGAATCGACGACAGTGGGCGGGCGCGAGCCGTTGTGGCTGTGCGAGAAGACCACGCGCCACTTGGATTCGCCGTCGGGCACAATCTGGTGGGTCAGATTGTCGTCGGCAATCCCCTTGCGCATCGCTTCGGCCATCGCCTTGGCGGCCTTGTCGGACTCGAAGCTCGCATCGGTAATTGTCTTGTCCGCGGAGAGTTTCGCGAACGCGGCGATAATCGGGCGCTCTTTGGAACGGCGCTCAAGCGCCTCGAACATCCGATCGTAATAAAGCGCCTTGCGCACCAAGGTCTTGAGTGCGGCGCCCTTGAACTCGCGCACATCCTTGCCCTTGCCGGCTTCGAGCGCGACCGCGTCGGCGCCGAGATCGGTCAGGTAATCCTCGAGCGAGTTTTCGTCTTTCAGGTAGCGCTCCGACTTGCCCTTCTTGGCGCGGAACAACGGCGGCTGCGCGACGTAGAGATAGCCGTTTTCGATAATCTCGATAAACTGGCGGAAGAAGAAAGTCAGCAGCAGGGTCCGGATGTGCGAGCCGTCGACGTCGGCGTCGGTCATGATGACGATGCGATGGTAGCGGAGCTTGGCGAGATCCTTGTCGTTGCCGACGCCCATCCCGAGCGCGGTGATCAACACGCGCAGCTCAGTCGAAGACAGCATCTTGTCGACGCGCGCGCGTTCGACGTTCAGGATCTTTCCGCGCAGCGGCAAAATCGCCTGGGTCTTGCGGTCGCGGCCTTCCTTCGCGGTGCCGCCTGCCGATTGTCCCTCGACCAGGTACAACTCGCACAACGCCGGGTCGCGCTCGGCGCAGTCCGCGAGCTTGCCGGGCAGCGAGCCCGAATCGAGAGCGCCCTTGCGCCGCACAAGCTCCTTGGCCTTGCGTGCGGCCTCGCGCGCCTGCAGAGCCTCGACCGCGCGGCCGACGATCTTTTTGGCGTCAGAGGGATTTTCCTCGAAAAACGAACCCAACTTTTCGTTCACCAGCGCGGAGACGTAGCCCTCGACTTCCGAATTGCCGAGCTTGGTCTTGGTTTGACCCTCGAACTGCGGCTCGCCGAGCTTGACGCTGATGATCGCAACCAGACCCTCGCGAGTGTCGTCGCCCTCAAGACGCGTGTCCTTGCTTTTGAAGAGACTGTTCTTGGTCGCGTAAAAATTGATCGTGCGGGTGAGCGCGGACTTGAGGCCCGAGAGATGCGTTCCGCCCTCTCCGGTGTGGATGTTGTTCGCGTAGCTGAAAATCACTTCGTGGACCGCGTCGGTCCATTGCAGCGCGACTTCAATATCCACGCCTTCTTTCACGCCTTTGAAAAAAATCACGTCGTGAAAGCATTCGTTATGCTCGGCCAGCGATTCGACGAACTGCGCGATCCCGCCTTCGAAGTGGAATTCCTCCACCTTGCCGGTGCGATCGTCCTTAAGGCGGATTTTCAAACCCGCGTTCAGGTACGCGAGTTCGCGCAGATATCGCGCGATAATTTCGTACTTGAATTTGACCTCTTTGAAGATCTCCGGGTCGGGGGAAAAGGTCGTCTTGGTACCGGTGGTCGTGGTGGCGCCGCGCTGCTCGACCTTCGACTTCGGAATCCCTTGTTCGTAACGCTGGAAGAAGATCTTGCCGTCGCGACGAACCTCGACCTCGAACTCGGCGCTTAATGCGTTGACGACCGACGCTCCCACGCCGTGCAACCCGCCCGATACTTTGTACGCGCTGCGCTCGAACTTGCCGCCTGCGTGCAGGACGGTGTGCACCACCTCGAGTGCGGAGCGCTTCTCGGTCGGATGCATGTCGGTCGGGATGCCGCGACCGTTGTCTTCGACCGAAACGCGATCGTCGCCCAGAACGATGACGTTGATTTCCGTGCAATAGCCGGCCAGCGCTTCATCGACCGAGTTGTCGACGATCTCATTGACCAGATGATGCAGCCCGCGCTCGGCGGTGTCGCCGATATACATCCCCGGACGTTTGCGAACTGCCTGCAAACCCTCGAGAACCTTGATCGAATCGGCGCCGTAATCGTCAGAACCCTGCTTATTTGCCATAGAAAAAAGAGCGGATAGAGACCGTCCCGTCCTCCCCTCAACCGGAAGCCATTATAGATCGGAGACGGCTCAAAGTAAAGAGGTTAGACGGGAGAAAACGAACGGTGTTTCTTTCAAGGCTGGCGAATCTCGGTTTATCTAGCAATCATCGCGAGAAATAACAAGCCTAGCAACGTAAAAATTTGGCTTCGTTTGGGTTCGTTTTGTCCGCATAAATAGAACGGAGTTTCTGTCTTGGGCGCACTTGAACGTTGCGGCTGATTCATACGCCGATTGCGCGGTCGATACCGTCGAAGAATTGCCACCACAAATCGAGCGAGCGTTCGGCTGCGCCGCGGACTCGCGCGCGCTCGGATTCGCCCAGCATCATCGTGGCGAGGATATTGTCGCCGACATCGCTATGGTCGCGGTCGGCGATTTCGTGCACGTCGAAAAACGCGACCTGCTCGCGCGTGAGCGCATAGTGCTTTTCGAGCGTACGCGCGAACGGCCCGAAGTTGCCGACCACCTGTCCCTCCGCGGCGACATTGATTGCGGCGATTCCTTCGGCGAAGGAGCGATCCTTGGTGGACAGCTCGAACCAATCGATCAGCGCCGCCGTCGAGGCGAGCGGGCGCGCATCGACCAGGTCCGCGCGCGACATTCCGAGCGCGAGGCCGAGCCGGATGAACAGCTCGGGATGCGGAGCGCTGCCGGAGATGAGGCCGGTCTCTTCTTCGTAGAGGCTTTCGGCGAGCTTCACGCGCTCTGCCGGATCGTGGCATCGCGAATGCAGCGCGCTCACGGCGCGCGGGAACTCGCGCACCTGCAAAAAGAACTGCGCCGCGAACACGCGCATCCCGGCCGCCGAGACTTTGCCGTCGGCGATTTTGAGCCATAGCGGATGCCGTCCGAACGAGCGCCGCTCTTTTACGACCGCAAACAAATCGCGCACGAATGTTTCACTGGGAGCCGCCACGATGAACCTCTCAATCGATATGTTTCAGATCGGCCAGCATTTCAACCGGGCCAATATAGCCGGACTTGCGTACTTTGGTTTTGCCGGCTGAATCGATAATCAGTGTCGTCGGCACGCCTTCTACTCCGAACTTGCCGCGTAACTGATCATTGGCGTGGTTGCTCTTGGTCAGGTCCGCGCGCATCACGACGAAGCGCTGCGCCTCTTTTACCACGGCGGGGCTGACGAAGGTCGAATGCTCCATCTCGCGGCACGGGATACACCAATCAGCCGAGAAATCGATCAGCACCGGGCGGCCGGCAGTCGTTGCGCTTTGCAACGCGGCCGCATCGAACGGAGCAAACGAGATTTCCTTGGGAGTGGGGCGCGGGATCAGCAGATAGATCAACGCCACCACAGAGACGATCCCGACCAGCGTCCGGATCGCCAGGAACGCGCGCAGCCTGCGACCCGCGCCGGTGATGAATCCAAGCCAGATGCCCGCCGCGGCAGCGTAGTAGGGCAGGATGCGCGAGATCAGATGGTGCGGAATCACGGGATCGAGGAAGTAGAGCGCGAGCCCGATCAAAACGAACCCAAAAAGCTGTTCGACCCACGCCAGCCATTCGCCTGAACGCGGCAGCTTGCGGATACTGCCGGCCGCGAGCGCGAGAAAAATATAAGGGAAGCCGAGCCCGATCGCGAGTGTGAAAAACAGCGCGAAGCCGAAAATCGGGTTGCCGCTGCGCTCGACCATCAAGAGAAGTCCCAGCACGAACGGCCCGATGCAGGGCGCGGCGACCACACCCATCCCAAGGCCCATCAGGATAGCGCCTGCGTAGCCCGGCCGCGCGACGCCCGCGCGTTGCAGCATCCAGCGCGGAGGCCGCAGCGAGAACAAGCCAAAGCTCGACAGCGCCAGCGCGATCAGCATCGCGGCGAGAAGCGAGAGCACGACAGGATTTTGCATCGCCGCGCCGAAGAGTCCTCCCGAGAGCGCTACCGCAACGCCCACGGCGGAAAACATCACGGCGATTCCCAGAACGAACAGGATCGCGAGCGTCAGCACACGCCGATTGCCGCCGCCCTGATTGCCGAAATACGCGACCGTCACGCCGATGAGCGGATAGACGCACGGGGTCAGATTCAGCGCGATACCGCCCAGGAAAACGAAGATGAAGCCGAGGAACCATCCGTGATGCGAGAAGAAATCGGCGGGCGCATTCTCCGCCGCCGCCTGAGCGAGGGTCGCGCTGAATGCGATCGCGCACACGAGGATCGCGGCGGCTGCCGTGATCACGCGGGCGCGGTTTGCCGCGAGCGACCTGATTCTCCCATTCATCGGATTGATCGACTCCGTATCGGGCGCGATTTTGTGGGCGGCGGCGCCGGTGGCCCTAGCTGCTTACGGTCGAGGTTCGTTTGCCATTTCCCGCGGAGAGCGGTACCGAATCGACGATCTCGAGCCCGTAGCCGGGCAGATTGGCCAGGCGCGGCGTCGCGTCGGACATAATGATCATCTTGCGCACGCCAATATCGCGCAAGATCTGCGCGCCAATTCCGTAGTCGCGAAAATCTGACTCGGTGGTCCCGTAGCGCGTGCTGGGCCGCTTGCCATGATGCCCGCCGAAGCCATCCAGCTCTGAGGCGATCGCGTTGGATTCGCGCTTCAAGTAGAGCAGCACGCCTTCGCCCGCCGCCGCGATTCGCTCCATCGCGGAGCGTAGCAACTCGCGCGTATTGCGGCCGGTGTAGCCGAACACGTCGCCGGGCAGGTACTCGCGATGCGCGCGGACCAGAATCGGGCGCTGCGGATCGACGTCGCCCATCACCAGCACCAGATGCTCGGTGTAATCGACCAGGTTGCGGTAAACGAGAGCGCGGAAATTTCCGAAGCGAGTCGGCAGCCGCGCTTCCGCAATCTTCTGGACCATAGTCTCGTTGCGCAAGCGGTACTCGATAATATCGGCAACGGTTACGATCTTGAGTCCGTGCACGCGTGCGAATTCGACCAGGTCGTCACGCCGCGCCATCGTGCCGTCATCTTTCAATATCTCGCAGATCGCGCCCGCGGGTTTCAGCCCCGCAAGCCGCGCCAGGTCCACCGCGCCTTCGGTCTGTCCGGTCCGGACCAGCACGCCGCCCTCGCGCGCACGCAGCGGGTAGACATAGCCGGGCGTGATGAACTCGTTGCCGCTTGCGTCTTCGCGCACGGCCTGCAAAATCGTCGTTGCGCGATCCTGCGCCGAGATTCCCGATCCGGCGCAGCGCCGCGCCGTGATCGCGGTGGTGAACGCGGTGCCGAGCGGAGCCTGATTGTCGCCGACCATCATGCTGAGCCCGAGCCGATCGATCCGGTCCGCCGCCATCGGCAGGCAGATGAGTCCGCGCGCGAACTTGGCCATGAAGTTGATCGCCTCGGGCGTGACCTTCTCCGCCGCCATCGAGAGGTCGCCTTCATTTTCGCGCTGTTCGTCATCCATCAGGATGATCATGTGTCCGCGGCGCGTTTCTTCGAGTGCCTCTTCGATCGTGATAAAAGGGGCACGGGCTTTGGTGCGGGGATTGATTTCGCCGAACATAGAAGACTCTCTGCGGTACGGCCAAGACTCTCTCTTCGTAACTTAACGTATCTTAGGAAATTCTACACCGGCAGCACAGCTCGCACGATGGGCCGCTGGGCGGAGTGCGGCAGCATTTTCGCGCGCCGCGATGCTATCCTTTGCCGGTGGCTCATCCGATTCACACCGCGGTTCTGCTTGCCGCGGGACGCGGCACCCGGCTCGGCGCCCTCACCGCTGAGACTCCCAAGCCGCTGCTCGAAGTGGCAGGCGCACCGCTTATCGAGCATATAGCGGGTGCTTTGGCCGATGCGGGCATTTCTCGCTTCGTAGTCGTGACCGGATATCTCGGCGCGCAGGTCGCGGCGTGGTGCGAGAAATTCGCGCGGGGGAATTCGGGAATCGAGATCGAAGCGGTCGCACAACGCGAGCTCAACGGCACCGGTGGCGCGATATTAGCCGCGCGCGAGAAGCTTGCGGACGAGCCGCGCTTCATCTTCGGATGGGGCGACGTGCTGATGGACCGCGCGAACTATCGCCGGTTTGTCGCGCGCGCCGCCGAAGACGATTTCGATCTGCTGCTCGCAGCGAACCGGATGAAAGATCCGTGGCGCGGCGCGGCCGTCTATCTGAGCGGCGACATGCGCGTTCAGCGGCTGGTCGAAAAGCCGGCGCAGGGCGAATCGGGCACGGAGTGGAACAATGCGGGCCTGTTCGCGGCCAAGCCGATGTTATTCGATCAGATTCCGCTCATCGCGTCGCCACGCGGCGAGCTGGAGCTTCCGATGGCGATCGCCGCGATGATCGACGGCGGCCGCGAGGTGCGCGCGATCGACATGCGCGGCTTCTGGAGCGACGTCGGAACTCCGGTCGACCTCGAAATCGCGCGCAAGCGCTTTCATCCGAAACGGAGTCATAAGTGACCGCGCGGAGCGAAGCCGGCGGATGGAGCCGCGTCGAACTCGAACGGGCAGGTGCGCTCGCCCGTGAGCTTCGTGCGGTTTGTGGCGCGGATTCGCGGATGATTGCGGTGCGCGCGCCGGGGCGCGTGAATCTTATCGGCGAGCATACGGACTATAGCGGCCTGCCGGTGCTGCCGGCCGCAATCGATCGTTCGACTATAATCGTCGCGGCGCCGTCGGCCGCGCGCGAGATTGTCCTGCGCAATGCCGACCCGGCGTTTGGGCCGCGGATGTTTCAGATCGAAAAAAGAATTCCTCCTTACCCCGCTGGCGACTGGGCGAACTACGTCAAGGGCGTCGTGCAGGGAGTCAGCGAATACTTCGGCGCGCACGGCGCCGGGGGCGCAAAACTGCGCGGCGCGACGATGATCGTCGAAGGACGCGTGGCGCCCGCCGCGGGGTTGTCGTCCTCGTCCGCGCTGACCGTCGCGGCGGCGCTCGCGTTCATGGCGGTAAACGGTCTCGAACTTGCGCCACTCGAATGCGCCCCGATGGTCGCGCGCAGCGAACGCTACGTCGGCACGATGGGCGGCGGGATGGATCAAGCGGTGTCGCTTTTGGGGCGGCGCGATCATGCGCTGTTCATCGAATTCAATCCGCTGCGCGTGCGCCCGGTCAAAATGCCTTCCGATGCGGCGTTGGTGGTGGCCGACAGTTGCGAGATCGCCGACAAATCCGGCAGCGTGCGCATCGAGTACAATCGGCGCGTCGTCGAATGTGCGTTCGCCGCGCGAATTATTGCACATGAGCTGAAGCTCGGCGGCGTGCGCATCCTCGGCGATGTGGTGCGCGCCCGGCCAGACCAGAGTGCGGCCGATTTGGCTGCGATTCTTATGCGCGCTGCCCCACCGCGGCTGCCACCAGACCTCGCCGACGCGGCGCGAATCCTCGATGCCGATCGCGACATTCTGGCGCATGAGCTCCTGGGCCGCGGTGCTCTTGGGGTTAAGCTCGACCCGTCGAAACCGCTTGAGATTTTGCGCCGTGCGCGGCACGTCGTGACCGAGACTGAGCGGGTGATCGGCGCGGCCGCGATGCTCGAGGCGGGGCAGCTCGAAGCGATGGGCGCGTTGATGAACGCCTCGCACACAAGCCTGGCAGCAGACTTCGATTGCTCGACCGCGCGCCTGGATCGAATCGTCGCCGTCGCGCGCAAGGCTGGTGCGCTCGGCGCGCGGCTGACGGGTGCGGGATTCGGCGGCTCAATTGTCGCGATGTGCCATGCGGCGGACGCGGAGCGCGTGATCGATTCGCTCGACCGCGAATACTACGCGCCGCTCGGAATCGACCCGCGCGGCAAACGCGCAATTCTGCATGCGGGCGCGGGCGCGAGCGTAATCGAGATAGGCGCCGCGTGAGGGGGCGCTCGGAGTTTGTGAATTTATTTTGAATCCGGGATTTCCTTCGGCAAAGCTCAGGACAGGCTCCCGCGCGGCAGCCGCACGCGGGAATGACAATCGAATGAGCGTACTCCGCGGCCGACTGTCCAAATGAATTGACTCTCAGCGCACGAACTTCACGATCCGGGCGGAGTGGGGCGCGAGGTCGATATGCTCGGGAGCGGGCGCTTCGGTTCCGGTGAGTGTGCGGATCGTTGCCGCCGCGCCGCGAATTCCAAGCGTCGCCAAAAGAACGCTCGCAGCTTCGTCGCCGCGATTTACGATGATCGCGATGGCGCCGTTCGCGGTCTCCTTCACGAGCGTTCTGACCGGCGCGGTCGTCATCAGATCAGCGGCAAGAACCGGCGCGCCCGCACATCCGGAATCGATCTCCGCGCCCAGCGCCGCGGCCGCGCGATAAATTTCTCCCTCGTCGCCGCCAAGGATCGCCATGTCGTCCGAAATCAGGAGCATCCCACCCGAACCGGCAATCGTTGCGGCCAGCGCGCCGCGCTCGTCCGGAGTCAACTTAGTCTCGCGCGCACGGAGCATCAGGCAGTCGGGATCGTTGAGCCACCATTGCCGATGCATAAAGCTGCGCGCGATGATCGCGTCGAGCGCATGGACCGTCGAAGGGTCGCCGGAGCCTTCGCTGCCCCAATAGGGGGCAACATCCGGACCAATCCGCATCCCATCGACGATTCCGATCGCCGCGCCAAGCGGACATCCGCATCCGAGGATGAATGCGCGCTCGCCGGCGCCGCGGCGAATTGCTTCGAGTCCGCGCCTAAACGACTCGGCGCGAGTCAGATTTTGGTTGTGACGCGCGCCCTGCGCGGCGCCGGCGTATAGAAAATCGAGCTTTAGATACGAGTACCCGAATTCCTCGACCAGTTTGCGGAACAGCCGCTCGAGATGCGCCGCGAAGGCCGGATTGCCCGGGTCTAGCGCGTAGGCGAATTTGTCCTCGCCGGTGGTCCAGTTGGGATTGTAGCCTGCGCGCAACGGACCATCGTTTTTGTGGCGGATAAACCAGTCCGGATGCTCTCGCATGATGCGCGCGTCACGGGCGGCCAGAAACGGTGCGGTCCAGATTCCCGGCTCGAAGCCCGCTGAACGAATCTCTTCCGCCAGGCGCTTGAGACCGCTCGGAAATTTCGCGTTGGTCGAGTCCCAATCGCCGAGCACGCTCTGGAAGCCGTCGTCGAGCTGGACGACCTCGATCGGAAACTCCGGGCGCATCGCGGCCAGCGCGCGCAGATTCGCACGTATCGCGTCTTCAGTTATCGCGTGGAAATAGTGGTACCAGGAGCACCATCCGCGCTGATACGCGGCGCTGGCGCGCGCGCCCATCGCGGAGCCGAGCTTCGCCGCCCATCGCGAAGCCATCTGCGCCGCGCTTTCATCCGAGCGCGCGAAGTAGAGCGGTTCGATCTCGCGAGTCTCACCCGCGCCGAGTTCAACTCCGTCCAGGATCGCGCGTGCGCGAATCAAGTCGGGCGAAGGCACCGTCATCGTCGTAAGCGCGTGGGCCGCGCTGACAAAGCCTGCCAACACGCGGTCCGGGCGTCCGTCGCATTCGACGATCGTGAACAATTCGGAGGTCGCTGCTTCAGGCGAGTCGGCGGGACGGGTGGTCTCGCTCTGATGATTGATGCGGACAATTGAGTGAGCGGTGTCGTGGCGATGCGCGCGCGCGGCGCCGATTACCCGCGCGCCGGAGCCGCTCCACGATTGGTAGCCGTGTTTGAAGAAGCGGGCGGGCGCGGAAGAATCAAACCCAGTGGCGAGGTTGAACGTCATCGCGTCGAGGCGAACCGGCCGTTCGCCGTGGTTGACGATCCGAGCGCGTGCGACGATATCGCTTGCCGAATAGTCGAACGATGCCTTTAGCTCCACTCCGGCAAGGGTCGCCGCGCATTCGGGGCCGCGGGCGAAATGAACCGCCGCGATCGCCTGTGCGGCGCCGCCGCCGTGGCGCACAGTTGCTTCGAGGCTCGAAATTTCCATGCGAACAGCGTCGCAAACAAGGCGCTGCGCGGCAACCCTCGTCGAGCGTGCGCGCAACGCGCTCGATTGCGCCGTGGCAGTTTGGCAAACTGACGTTTGCTTTCACCTTCGGGGAGAGACACACATCGATACCATACCAGAGATAGAAGGCGCCGAAGCCGGAAAACCTGGCGATCCGTCAGAGTTACGCGGCGACTTGTGGGAGACGCGGCTAGCCGCGTTTCGCGCGCTGCGGCATCGCAATTTTCGCCTGTTTTTCGTCGGACAACTTATCTCGCTTATCGGCACCTGGATGCAGATGGTCGCGCAGGCCTGGCTGGTGCTGAAGCTTACCAACTCCTCGATGGAGTTGGGGTTGGTCGCGTTCGCGGGCTACATGCCGATCGTGCTGGTCGGGCTTTTCGCCGGCGTGGTGGTCGATCATGTCGATCGGCGCCGCCTGATTATCGTCACGCAGATCCTGCTGATGCTGAGCGCGTTTGCACTTGCATTCCTGACTTGGGCCGGCGTGGTGCGGGTCGAGCACGTAATGATTCTGGCCGCGCTCAACGGGCTCGTGAGCTCGTTCGACATGCCGGGGCGGCAGGCCTTCGTCGTCGAGATGGTGGGCAAAGAAGATCTGCCCAACGCGATCTCGATGAACTCGATGATCTTTAACGGTGCGCGGATGGTCGGTCCCGCGGTGGCGGGCATTTTAATCGCGATTACCGGCATCGCCGGATGCTTTTTTCTGAACGGAATCAGTTACCTCGCCGTCATCTGGAGCCTGCTCGAGATGGATACTCCGCGCCGCGAGCGGCGCCATTTCGGCGCCGTGATGTTGCGGCAGGTGCGCGCCGGCCTCGCATACGTATGGAAGCATCGCCCAAGCTTCTATCTGATGTTGCTGGTCGCGATTAACAGCGGTTTCGGGATGCAATACACGGTGTTGATTCCGATGTTCGCGCGCGACTTGCTGCACAGCGGCGCCAAGGGTTACGGCTTTCTGATGGCAGCGCAGGGCGTAGGCGCGGTGATCGCCGCGGTCGTGATGAATGTCCGATCCGACGCGCCGCGAGCGCTGCGCCAGAACCTGGCGTTCGGCCTGTTTTGCACCGCGGGCGCAATCTTCGTGTTCGGAATTTCCAAGTGGATGTGGTTGTCGCTGATCGCGCAGATGTTTGTCGGCGCCGGCTTGATGAATCACATGGTGACGACCAACACCATGCTGCAATTATTCGTCGCCGACGAGCTGCGCGGCCGCGTCATGAGCATCTACACGCTGTCATTTATCGGCACAGCGCCTCTGGGCAGTCTCTCAGTCGGTTTCGTGGGAGAGCACCTGAACCCGCGGATCGCGGTGATGATCTGTTCGGGCTTCTCGCTCGGCTGCGCCTTCCTGTTGCTGACGCGGCTTAAGATGCTCGCGCAGGCTCAGGAAGCGATCGGACCCGAGGCGCCGGCGTAATCGCGCGCGCGGCTACCATTCGATCAGTACTCTCTGTGGTCCCCGAAACGAGATATTTGCCGAGTAAGTAAAGCCCTGGTCCGCAACCAGGCGCATCGCGGGAATCCTGCGCGTCAACTCTTCGAGAATAACTTTCAGCTCCAACCGCGCCAGCGGAGCGCCGAAGCAATAGTGAATTCCAAAGCCGAAGGCGAGATGCTCCTTCGCGTTGCCGCGATGGATATCGAACTCGGCGGAGCGCGGAAACTCGCTCTCGTCGCGATTGGCGGAACCGATCGCGAGCAGCAGGTTGGCATTCTCCGGAATCGCGACACCGCCGATTTCGACGGCGCGCGCCGCGCGCCGCCTCCAGGTGATGACGGAGGTATCGTAACGCAGAATCTCCTCGACCGCGTGTGGAATCAGCTCGGGCTTGGTGCACAGCTCGTCCCACGCCGCGCGATGCTCCAGAAGATTCACGATCGCGTTGCCTGCGAGGCTGGTGGTGGTTTCATGACCGGCGATCAGCAGGCCATAGACCACGGTTGCGATTTCATCGATCGACAGAACCTGGTCGTCGCCGTCGCGCGCGCGAATAAGATCGCCGACAATATTATCCGGCGGATTTTTGAGTAACTGCTCGACGTGGCGGCGACTGTAGCGCCAGTACTCGAGCAGGCCACGGGCTTCGTGAATCTGCTCCGCCTCGGACAAGTGCCCCCACGTGAGCATCAGCCGGTTCTTGGCCCAGCTCTTGACCCGCGCGACGTCCGCCGTGGGCATCCCGAGAAAAATGAATAACACCAGCACCGGCAGCTCATAAACCATGTCGCGCACGAGATCGGCGCCGTGGCGCGGAGCAATCTGGTCGAGGAATTTCGTGACGATCGCGCGGATGCCGATCTCCAGCTTCGCGACCCGGCGCGGCGTGAACGCTTGGCCGGTGAACTTGCGGATGCGCGTGTGCGTCGGAGGGTCGGCATTCGACATCGCAGGCACCGCGCCGAAGCCACCCTCGCGCAGGATCGCGACCACCTTCGGCGACAGCGGAGCGATGGGATTCTGCACGTTCGACGCCGAGAACGTTTTCGGATCGGCGAAGATCGCTTTCACGTCCGCATAACGCGTTACGACCCAATAGTCGAGCTCGGGACTGTAAAAGACCGGCTCTTCCGAGCGCGCGCGAAGCCAGAACGGGTAGGGGCTTGCCAGGTATGGATCTACGAACGGATTGAAATCCGCGCCAAGGCCGGTCACCGGGCAGGTGGCTGCGGCGCGGTCATGCGGATGCTGTGCGTCGGAAGGTAGTCGCATCGGAAATGAACCTCCGGCGCTGAGACGCGCCGAGACTCGAACATAACCCAATGGATGGAGCAACGAAAACGCCGTATGACAAGATGCGCGGCGCATGGCTTGATCGCGCGAGCGCGACCCTTTATTTCTGGGCGGCACGCTCGCGCGATCGCGCGAAACATAAAAAAGCGAAGATGGGAGCGTTGATGATTAGTTTTGACCAGATCGATCTCGACTGGATGGTGGAAGTGGTTCTTGCGGGAGACGAGCTCGATCGCGAGACTGCCGCTGCGATTTTATCGTGTCCGGACAATCGCCTGGGCGATCTTCTAAACGCGACGCGCCGCGTGCGCGAGGCGGCGTTCGCCCGGCGCGTGAAAATCTGCATGCTGCGCAACGCGCAGAGCGGCATCTGCCCGGAGGACTGCGGCTACTGCTCGCAATCGCGCGTCTCGAAGGCCGATATTCCGGTGTACAAGATGCAACCGATCGCGACCTTGGTCGCAGGCGCACGAATCGCGGTTGATAGCGGCGCGCGGCGCTACTGCATGGTGTGCAGCATGCGCGGCCCGGCAGCGGCCGACGTTGAGCACCTAGGCGAAGCGTGCGATCGAATCCGCGCAGAGTATCCGGCGCTCGAGCTGTGCCTGTCGATCGGACTGCTCGAGCGCGAACACGCCGACAGGCTCAAAAGCGCCGGTGCCGGATGGATCAATCACAATCTCAACACCAGCCGCCGCTTCTACCCGAGCATCTGCACGACTCACACCTACGACGATCGCGTGCGCACGATCGCAAACGTGCGCGCGGCGGGACTCAGCACCTGCTCGGGCGGGATTGTCGGGATGGGTGAAACCGACGCCGACATTGCCGACCTCGCGTACGCGACGCGCCGGCTCAAGATCGATTCGGTGCCGGTGAATTTCCTCGCGCCGATCAAAGGCACTCCGCTAGCCGCGATGAACGCGCTCACGCCCGAGAAGTGCCTGAAAGCGGCGTGCCTGTTTCGATTGCTCAACCCCGGGAGCGAGGTTCGCGCGGCGGGCGGCCGCGAACTCAATCTCGGCGCGCGCCAAGGCGATCTGTTCGACGCGGTCAACTCGATTTTCGTAAACGGATACCTGACCACCGCCGGCTGGGACCATGCGCGCACGCGCGCGTTGATCGAGCGCGCCGGCTACGAACCCGAGAACGGCGCGTAGGCGCACGCGCAATCGCGCTTGCGTCTTCGACCGGCGTTCTCGGATAATCGCGATCGTGGGATCGGGATCGGCAAAGCGCGGGCGTGCGTCGGACGCCGCCGGCATATCGCGGGCGCAGTCGCTCGGTGCGATGC
>JBOHWH010000157.1:0-33310 GCA_050736695.1 Binataceae bacterium (SeqCode)
CCTTAGGACAAACCAGCCGTCAAATGGTTTAGTCTATGCGCCCTCTGGCCAGGGCGCGTCACGGCGCTATTGACTCTCACGAGGTGGCGTCGCGATTCCCGCCGAGCAGGTTCTGGCGCAGAAACGCTCGCAGGTCGGGCGACACCTGATTGCCCAGGCGATGACCCTGCGGAAAGTAGTGCGTCTCGACGTGCGCGCCGCGCTCGCGCAGAGCGCTGGCCAGATCCTCGGCCTGGCTGACCGGAGTCGCCTTGTCGCCCTCGCCGTGCAAAATCAGCACGCTGCATTCCACGCGGCTTGGCAGATGACGGATCACGCTGCGCTCACTCAGCACGCGCTTGCTCGGCCATACCTCGTGCATAATCTCGATCTTGGTGCGTAGCGTGGTCTCGGGCCACAAGCTCAGCATGTCGTACGCGCCCGACTGCAGGATGAGCGCGCGCGGGCGGGAGTCATAGTCCATCAGCAACCCCGCGGCGACCGCGCCGGTGCCGAGGCCCCATACCGCTATCCGCGCGGGATCGACATCGGGGCGCGCCGCCAGCAGATCGAGCGCACGGCGTGCCGCCGCGACGGCCTGCGGTCCGACATAGCGGCTCGGACCGGATGAATGGCCGTAGCCGGGGATGCTGACGCACGCGACCTGGATACCCATAGCGACGACGGACGCGTTGGAATCAACGCATCGCTCCGCAGTGTCCTCGCCATTTAACACCAGCATCGCGGGCAGCCGTCCGGGCACATGGCTGCGCGTCAGATAGCCGGCGATCTGGTACTGATTGGGGCCGAGCGCGATCGCGAAATTAAACGGTGCGGTATTCGGATGCCGTTTGAGGAACGATTCCCGCCCCACCCGGCAGGCCGGGAGTGCCGCGACAATCGCAATCAGTCCAAGAGCTGCGGCGACGGTGCGCGCAGGTGATCGTAGCGATCGCGCGTCTGTGTCCGAACCGGCCGAAGACGCAGTCTTTGTGTTCATAGAAGAACGCAAATCTATACCTCGCACCGCGCGAAAGGAAACTCAGGCAGCAAAGACCTCGGAGCAGTTTGCCCGATTTCGTCACTGCGGCGCTGGACATCGCACACTGGCTGGCGACGATTGAATCGCGCGAGGGTTTCGCCAATACTCCTTGATTCATCGGGCATTTCGCTCGCGCTCTGGTATCATCGCAAGGAAGATTTCTCATCATGGCTACGCAGGCATCGGCGGTAATTGATTTCGACAAGAATGGCGGCGTGATCCCGGCGATCGCGCAGGATTATCGCAGCCATCGCGTCCTGATGCTGGCGTACATGAATCGCGAGGCGTTCGAAGAGACGGTGGCTACCAAGCGCGCGTGCTACTTCTCGCGCTCGCGCAATCGGCTCTGGCGCAAGGGCGAAGAGTCGGGCAATTTCCAAATCGTGCACGAAATCCGCATCGACTGCGACCAGGACGCCGTCCTCCTGATGGTCGAGCAGGCCGGCGACGGCGCCGCTTGCCACGAGGGCTACGAGTCTGACTACTTCCGCGTCCTCGACTGCGACAATTGGCGCGTCGTCGACAAACGCGTGGTTGATCCGGCCAAGTACGGCCCGAACTATGGGCATCAGAAGAAGCCCCGCGCCTGAGCGATCCAAAAGACAATCAGATGGCTGCAGATGGCTGACAGAATCCTCAAATTCGGAATCCCCAAGGGCAGCCTCGAGCAAAAGACGCTCGAGTTGATGCGCAAATCCGGATGGCGAATCCAGGTTGACGCGCGCTCCTATATTCCGACCATCGACGATCCCGCCCTTGCCTGCCGCATCCTGCGCCCGCAGGAGATTCCGCGCTATATCGCCGACGGCTCGCTCGATGCGGGAATCGCAGGCAGCGACTGGGTAGCCGAGAATAACGTCAAGCTCGAGCAGGTCGAGAGCTTCATCTACTCGAAGGTCTCGATGCAGCCCGCCAAGTGGGTGCTGTACGTGGCGCAGAACTCGCCGATCAGGCGGCTCGAGGATCTGGCGGGCAAGCGGGTGGCGACCGAGATCGTCCAGTTCGTCAAGCGGACCTTCGCCAAACGAAAAATTAAAGTTGAAGTTGAGTTTTCATGGGGCGCGACCGAGGCCAAAGTCGCAGAGGGAATCGTTGACGCGGCCGTCGACGTGACTGAGACCGGCTCCTCGATTCGCGCCAACGGCTTGCGCATCGTCGAGGAGCTGCTGGTCTCGAATCCGGTGTTGATCGCGAATCCGGCGGCATGGGCGGATGAATGGAAGCGAGCGAAAATCAGGCAGGTGGGGGTCCTGATGCGCGCGGCGCTGGACGCCGAGAACCGCGTGATGATCAAAATGAACGTGCCGCGCGCCAACCTTGATAAAGTGATCGCGCTCCTGCCCGCGCTGACCGCGCCGACGATCTCGCATCTCTATCCGTCGCCGGTCTTGAAGGGCGAGGATTGGCTCGCGGTCGAAACCGTGATCGCCGAGCAAACAGTGCGCGAGCTATTCCCCAAACTGCTCGAGGCGGGCGCGGTCGGAATCGTAGAGTTCTCGCTCAACAAGATCATTTGACTATTGTGATGCGCGTAACTGATCGGAAGAGTGTGCCGGTGCCGAAGACGAGATTCCTCGTGATACATGCTGCGCGGCATGATAAGCGCGACGCGATACGGATTGGCTAATCGCTCGCGCTCGGAATGACAGTCCTTTCCTTGTTTTGTGTCATTCCGAGCGCGACATTAAGGCTACCGGCGAGTCGTGCAAATCGAGTCGCGTCCCGACTATCGCGAGGAATCTCGCCAGTCGCTCAGGCAGGCGCGCGGATGAATTACGCAGCCGGTCTCTTCGTGTAATCGGGTGGTGCGCCAGCGCTGGAGGGATTTGATGCAGACACGCGATATCACGTTCCCCACCAAGGGCGGCCATCCGATGCGCGCCGCGATCGCCGGTCCCGAAGACGGCGGGAAGCATCCGGGCGTAATCGTTATCCACGAAATTTTCGGCCTCAACGACGATATCCGCCGAATCACCGCGCGAGTCGCGGGCCTCGGCTACGTCGCGATGGCGCCCGACCTGTACGATGGCCCCGGACTGCGCGCGATCTGTATCGCACGCATCCTGATGAGGCTGCGCAGCGGCTCGGGACAGGCCTTTGAGGATTTGGAATCGGCGCGCAAGTTCTTAGCCGCGCAGCCGAACGTCGATAGCTCGCGGATCGGCGTGATCGGATTCTGCATGGGCGGAGGCTTTGCGCTTCTGTACGCGGTGCGCGCTCCGATGAAAGTCTGCGCGACGTTTTACGGCGACGTGCCGAAGACTGCCGACAAGATTCGCGGCGTATGCCCCGTGCTCGGCGGTTACGGCGTCGACGACAAGCCGTTCGCGTCGCAGGGAAGGCGGCTCGAGGAGCTGCTCACCGAAAATGACGTCGAGCACGACGTAAAGATCTACGACGGCGCCGGGCACAGCTTCATGAGCCGGCATGAAGGCGCGCTCGCAAAGATTGCCTCATACGGACCGATGCAGGTGGGTTATAATCACGCCGCCGCCGAAGATAGCTGGAAACGAATCGACGCGTTCTTCGCGGGGCACCTCGGCCGCTGAAGGTTTTTCGTGGTTTTCGAAGAGATTTAACCGATGCCTACCGAGCAAAAGCGGCGATCGACCGACCTCGAAGCGCGCGCGGCGCGAATCAGCCGCACGCTTGCGCGGCTCTATCCGAAGGCGCGAATCAGCCTGGATTTCTCGACACCGTGGCAATGCCTCGCCGCGACGATCCTGTCCGCGCAATGCACCGACGAGCGCGTGAACAAGGTCACGCCCGCGCTGTTCAAGGAATTTCCCGACGCGCGCTCGACCGCGTCGGCAAAGCCCGGGCGGATTGAGGAGTTAGTCGCCTCGACCGGATTTTTTCGACAAAAAACGAAGTCCCTGATGAACGCGGCTCAGCTACTGGTCGAGCGCCATGGCGGCGAAGTTCCGCAGGCGATGGAGGATCTGGTGATGCTGCGCGGAGTCGGGCGCAAGACCGCCAATGTAATCCGCGGCCACGTCTTCAATCTGCCGGCCTTCGTGGTCGATACTCACGTGCGCCGGGTCAGCAACCGGCTCGGACTAACGCGCAGCGCCGATCCGGTGGAAATCGAGAGCGAGGTCTCCGCGCTCCTGCCGCCGAAAGACTGGACCCCGTTCTCGATGCGCCTGATTCTGCACGGCCGCCAAATCTGCATCGCCCGCGTTCCCAAGTGCGAATCCTGCGCATTAGCCCCCGACTGCCCGAAGATCGGCGTGAAGTCGCCGCCATCAAGCGGGCATCCCGGAATTCTTCGCGCGCGGCAACCCCGCCCACGGAAATGACAAGTGGCAATCGCCCCGCGAAAACGGGCGGCTCTCGAGCCGTCCCTACCGAATAAAGAAATTTCGTTGCATGAATCGTAGGAGCGCGTCGCTGCACCCCCGCGCACTCCGCGACATATACCAAGCGCCTGGGCCGATCCCCGCCACCGCGTGAGCAATCCTATCTTGGTCAGGCGATTTCCGGGATGAACCGCTACCGATGCGCGGTATTTGAACATCGGCGGCGAAATGCAATAATCGGTAATCGCAGACCCGGTTACCGGGGCTCATTTCCGTGAAACTTCGGCTGGACGACATAACCGCCGAGGCGAAAGAGATTTCCTTCGCCGAGCCGGAATCCGAAATCAACCGCATTTTGGGGCAGGGACCCGTGCGCGAGTATCGGGTGGAAGGACCGATCGCTGTGAACGTTTCATATTATCGCGCCGGCACGGATTTGTTTTTCGCTGGACAAATCCAGGCACGGACCGGCGCCGCATGCGCGCGCTGTGCCGAGGACTTCGACGCCTCGTCCTCAAGCCCGTTCCGGTTCGTTCTGGCGCCCCGGTCGATTGGTCCGGCGAACGATCATAATCTCAAGATCGACGACCTCGAGTCCTCGACCTATAACGGAGACGAAATTGATCTGAGCCCGCTCATTCGCGAGCAGCTGATGCTCTCGCTGCCGACGCGTCCGCTGTGCCGTGAGGATTGCCGGGGGCTTTGCCCTCATTGCGGGAGCAACCTGAATCGGGAATCGTGCGGATGCCGCGAAGAGTGGCTCGATTCGCGTCTGGCCGCGCTGCGGGCGTTCAAGGTTTCGCGGCCGTAGCTTTTGTCCAACTCAAATCGCAGGAAGAATTTGCCATGCAAGCACCCAAACGCCGTACCTCTCACTCGAAGAAGAATCAGCGCCGCTCCCATGACGCCTTGCGCGCGGTTAATCCCGGCACCTGCGCAAGTTGCGGCGAACCCGCGCTGCCGCATCATGTATGCCGTCATTGCGGCTCCTACCGCGGCCGCGAAATCGCTCCGATAAAGGACTAGGCGGCGCAGGGGTATCGGCTTGAAGATCGCGCTCGACGCGATGGGCGGCGATCTGGCGCCCAAGGCTGCGGTCGAGGGCGGCGTCCTCGCCGCGCGCGATTTCGGTATCGAGATCGTGCTGGTGGGCGACCGCGAGCTCGTCGCCAGAGAACTCGCCGAACACGACACCAAAGGCCTCAGCATCCGGATCGAGCACGCTCCCGAAGTCGTGCTGATGGACGATTCGCCGCTCGAATCGATTCTCTCGAAAGCACATTCTTCGCTGCATATCGGATTTGATCTGGTAAAAGATCTCAAAGCCGACGCCTTCGTCAGCGCCGGAAATTCCGGTGCGATGATGGTTGCCGCGTCGGTGATCCTGGGAAACCTTCCTCACGTCGATCGCCCCGCAATCGGTACTATCGTGCCCACCACCGAGGGATTGGCATTTCTAATCGACGCCGGCGCCAACACAGAGGTCAAGCCGCTCAACTTGGCGCAGTTCGCCGTGATGGGCGCGGTTTACTGGCGCCGCGTGCGCAATGTCTCCGTGCCGCGCGTCGGGATTCTTTCCAACGGCGAAGAGGCGTCCAAAGGAACCGAACTCACGCGCGCCGCCGCCGCGATGCTCGGGCAGATGTCCTCTTACGTCAACTACATCGGCTACGTCGAAGGCAGCGATATCAATCGGGCTAAAGCTGACGTAATCGTGACCGATGGATTCACGGGAAACGTCGCGCTCAAGACGATGGAGGGTCTGTCATCGCTGATTCGCGGCAATCTGCGCGAGCTCTTGAGCGGAAGCTGGGCCGGCAGGTTTGCCTATCTGCTGATCCGCAAGCGCCTTGGCGCGATGATCGAAAAACTCGATCCGCACGAAGTCGGCGGCGCACCGCTGCTCGGCGTCAATGGAGTCGCGATTATCGCGCATGGCGCGTCCAATGCGCGCGCGATCCGCAACGCCGTTCGCGCGGCGGCAAACGAATCTCTGGTCCGCCACGTCAATCCGGAAATCGTTGAAATTTTGGGCCGCACCCAGAGCGCTGGCACTATCGCCAAGCCCGCCGGCAAAGGTATCCGCGCCTTGTTCAGCAAGATGCGCGAGCGCCTGCAGCGGCATCCCAAGGAGCCGGGAGCCGACCTTGCGCCGCCCGCGGGCGCACCGGCGCATGGCTCCGGACACCCGACCGGCGAACTGGCGCATCCCGTGAACAATCATGCGGAGACGCACGCGGCCGAGAATCACGCGGCGGCTGCGCGCGAGATTTCCGCGGCGTCCGAGCATGCAATCGCGACTAACGGGACTAACCCAGCCGCGGCCCATGCCGAAGCTGAGAAGCCAGCGGCCTCAACCGATCTATCCAGAGACCCCACGAAGCACGAATCCAACTGAGGATTCGGATCGGATCTGAAATGAAACTTGCCTACCTGTTCGACGGACAAGGCTCGCAACGCGTCGGGATGGGCGCAGAGCTGGCCGCGAATTTTCCGGTCGCGCGCGCTGCCTTCGACGAAGCCGACGACGCCCTCGGATTCAAGCTGTCTCATCTATGCTTTGAAGGTCCAGAAGATGAGCTGCGGCTGACCGCCAACACACAGCCCGCGATCGTTGCGGCGTCGATCGCGGCGTTTCGCGTCTTCGAGCAGGAAGTCGGCGTGCGCGCCGATATCGCCGCCGGCCACAGCCTCGGCGAGTACAGCGCTCTGGTCGCTGCCGGCGCTCTGGCCTATGCCGACGCGTTACGCGCGGTCCGCGAGCGGGGCAGGCTGATGCAGGAGGCGTGTCCGCAAGGGCAGGGCGCGATGGCGGCGCTGATCGGCCTTGAGCTTTCAGCCGTTCAGGAAATCTGCGCTCAGGTTTCGATTGAAGGAAAAATCGCGGTACCGGCGAATCTCAATGCGCCCGGGCAGATCGTGATCGCAGGCGATGCCGCGCCGGTTCGCCGCGCACTCGAAATTGCGATGGAACGCGGCGCCAAGGCCTCGCAAGAGCTCAAGGTCAGCGCCCCTTTCCATTGCGCGCTGATGGAACCCGCGCGGCGCGGGATGATCCCGGTCCTGGAAAAAATTTCCGTCACGGCGCCGAAGATCAGCGTTGTCGTTAACGTCACCGCCGAAGTCAATCGCGACCCGGCGCGCATCGTCCCGCTGCTGCTCGAACAAATCACCGCGCCCGTGCGGTGGGAAGAATCGATGAAGCGGCTCGCCGCGCTCGGCGTTACCGACGCGATCGAGTTCGGTGGCCGCGTACTGATGGGCCTGCTGCGCCGAATCGACCGCGGCATCAAGGTAAAGCCGCTGGAAGACCTGGCAGGATTGAAAGCGATCAAGGAATCGCTCGCCGCCTAACCTGGGTTCGGAGCAGAGCCGAGACGCCCACCGCGCCGCCGAGACCGCATCGTCCGCCATTTCGACCGAAGGGAGAAATCCCGAACGGAGGACCGGCGCATCAGGCGCGGGCTTGAAATATGGCCATCTCGGGATTTCTCGCCTATCGCTCGAAATGACGGACTGCGGGAGTGCAGGCAGAATGGGTCGGAAAGCCATCAAAACTGGCTCATGTCCAACTTGCCTGATTGGTCCTAAATCCTTATGCTGCGCAGTTACTTGACGTATGCGACGCGGCCCGGGCGTCGCGGCTCTTGTCCGGCGGTCGAAACTGCCGCGCAGCGCGGTCAAAACGGCTTGCCGGGCAAAATAGATTCGTATTTTTGAGGAGCGGCCGCGACGGCGCGCTGACACAAGGAGCGAAAGCACGATGGCATCAGATATCGAAACCAAGGTTCGCGAGAAAATCAGCGAACAACTGGGCGTGGCCGCCGACGAGGTGAAGCCCGAGTCGTCGTTTATCGAGGATCTCGGCGCGGACTCGCTCGATATCGTTGAGCTCGTGATGGCGCTCGAAGAAGAGTTCAATATCGAGATCTCCGACGAAGACGCCGAGAAGATTCGCACGGTCAAGGACGTCGTCACCTATATCGAGGCGCACAAGAGCTGAGGTGTCGCCCTTCATCACGATTTCTTGAGGCCGCCGCGGCGAGCGCGATCGCTTTCCGCGGCGGACGCACGATCGCCGCGCGACAAGCATCCGGCGAAAAACATTCGGCGAAAAGCATTCGGGAGTGAAAGGCGATGCGCTGTCCGTTCTGTAAGCATCGCGGCAACCGCGTTATCGATTCGCGCCTGGCCGGAGACGCCTCGACGATCCGCAGGCGCCGGGTCTGTTCCGCGTGCAAGCGGCGCTTCACCACCCGCGAGCGGGTCGAGGAATCGGCGCCAATGGTGGTGAAGAAGGACGGGCGGCGCGAGCCCTTCGATCGCGCAAAAATCGTCGGCGGACTCAAACGCGCGTGCGAGAAGCGCCCGGTCTCGATGGAGACGATCGAGGAGATCGCCAATCGCATCGAGACCCAATCCGGCGAGAACGGCGGCAAGGAGATCCCCAGCTCCGAGGTCGGCTCCGCGGTGATGAACGAGTTGCATCGTATCGATCAGGTCGCCTACGTGCGCTTCGCTTCGGTGTACCGCTCGTTCAAGGATATCGACGAGTTCATGCACGAGCTCGAAGACCTGATCCGGGTCCGCAAGGAGACGCTGGGCGCCGTCGGCGACCCCCGGCCCCGCGACAAGAAACGGCAAGAAGAGTGACGGCCGCCTCTGATGCGCAGTGGTCGCGCGACCTCCGCTTCATGGCGACCGCGATCGCACTTGCCCGCTCCCAGCTCGGGCTAACCTCGCCGAATCCTTCAGTCGGATGCGTTCTCGTCCGCGCCGGAAAGATCGTCGGACGCGGCGCGACTGCGGCCGGCGGACGGCCGCATGCCGAGGCTGTCGCGCTTGCCGCCGCGGGCGCGCGGGCGCGCGGCGCGACCGCGTACATATCGCTCGAGCCGTGCGCGCATCAGGGGAAGACTCCGCCGTGTGCGCGCGCATTGGTCCAGGCGCGAGTTGCACGCGTGGTTATCGGATGCCTCGATCGCTATCCCGCGGTACGCGGCCATGGCGTTGCGATTCTGCGCCGCGCCAAGATCGAAGTGAGCGTGGGAGTGCGCGAGGACGAATGCCTGCGGGTGTGCGAGGGCTTTTTTACTCGCGTCGCGCGCGGCCGTCCTTTCGGATTGCTCAAGCTCGCGATGTCGCTCGACGGGCGAATCGCCGCAGCCTCGGGAGACTCGAAATGGATCAGCTCAAAGGAGTCGCGCGAGCTGGTGCATCGATGGCGCCGCGAATCTGACGCGATCGTCGTCGGTGCAGGGACCGTTATCGCGGACAATCCGCGGCTGACCTGCAGGATGCCGGGTGGCCGCGATCCGATTCGCGTGATCGTCGACGCGCGCCTGCGGATTTCTCCCGATGCGCTCGCGCTAACAGAACATTCGGCGGCCGGCGCGATTATCGTGACGACGCGAAACAATCTCTCGCATGCACGTAGGCGCTACGCGAACCCGCGTGTCGAAGTGATCGCGATCACGGGCCGCAACGGCAAAATCGATCCAGCCGCGATGATGCGCGAGTTCGGGCGTCGCGGATGGAACCAAACCCTGTTCGAGGGCGGCGCCAATCTGGCGGGCGCCGCGCTCGCCGCCGGGATCATCGATCGCGCCGCCTTCTTTGTCGCGCCAAAAATTCTCGGCGCGGGAATCAGCGCCGTCGCAGGCCTCGCGGCGGCGCAAATGAGCGATTCAATCGCGCTCGAAAACCTGTCCGTTCGCAAGGTCGGCACCGATCTCCTGGTCGAAGGCCGCCCCAAACCCGCGTGAGCCACCCGCCACCCCTGATTGCCAGGGCGGGTCTACATAGCCGCCCGTCTTGGTTTTGTGTCATGCCCACGCGTGTCCGCCGCGCGCAAAGAGCCCGCCCTGAGAGCCTGTTCCGTCATCCTGAGCGGAGGCCGTTGCGGCCGGAGAGCATCCAACTCGTCGCGTTAGCCCGCCAGCCCGTCGAACATTCCGCGGGCGATTGCGGCGCGGCGCTCCTCGCGCGCGATTCGTTCGCTCGACGCGCCGGCGGCGCGCGCCATTTTGAGCCGCGCCCATGCGATCACATTTTTCGTGATCACCTCGAACGCGGAATGCTCTTCATGCAGCATCCGGCAGCGGCCACGCTCACGCGCGACGCGGATAAAGCGCTCGCGGCCGGCGCGCGCAGGATCGACTTCGTGATAGACGATCGCTTTGGGCGCGTATCCGATTTTGTATCCCGATCGCCGCAGCCGCGCGGACATTTCGGTCTCCTCTTCGTGGCCTCCCGCGCCCGGGCCGAGCCGTTCGTCGAATGGACCAGTGCGGCGAATTGCGGCGGCGCGAAAAGCCATGTTGGCGCCGATCACACCGCGCACCTCGATCACTTCTTCGCCACGCTCGAAGATTGGCAGATCCAGATAAACCCATCGCGGGCCTGCTTTCTTGATCGGATCTTCCGCCGGCGCGACCCGGCCCGCCATCGCGGCGAACTCCGGATGCGCGCCGAAGAATTGCTCGACCGCGTCGAGGTAGTGGCCGCTCGCGACAAGATCATCGTCGAGGAAGACTAAAATCTCGCCCGCGGCCTCGGTGATCGCCCGATTCTGGATTCGGCATTTCCCCGCGCGAGGTTCGTGCAGATGCCGTATCGGCGCGAGATCTACCAGTAGATCGGGTGACAGCACGACGGGCTCCGGAGTGCCATTCTCGGCGACGATAATCTCGCGTTCGCCGCTGGCGATCTGTGGCGCGAGGCAGCGCAGCAGCCGCGCCAGCGACTCAGGCCGATTATGGGTCGCGATGATCACCGACAGGTTCATCGCCGCGGGACCGCTCAGGACGCGGCCGTACCGGATGCGCCGGTCTTGCGAAACCGCATGATGATATTTTCGTCCATCAGGCAGCTCGCGCTGGTCATCAGGCGGAAAATCTCGCGGTTGGTTTCGCGCTGCGCCGGATCTTTCACTCCCCTCACGTAGAGCATCCACGATGCGCCCGCTATGAATGGGTACAAAATCGGCGCCATCAGCTTTGCTTTGAGCTTGCGGCGGCTCTTGCCGAGCGCCTCCATCCTGAGGCCGTATCCGTGCGCCATCCAGTGGAAATCGTTCAGCCCCATCACGTGCCAGTTGCGTCCGTCCGCGACCCTGTACCTGTAGGGCAGGGGAGCGCGGCGTCCCTTATAGTATCCGGTCAGCAGATAATGAATCCGCGAGGCGACGTTCAGCCGGTTCGGCGTGGTCAGGATCGCGGTGCCTCCCGGCTTGAGCACGCGCGCAACTTCGCCGAGTGCGTGCGGGATGTCGGGAAGATGTTCGATCACCTCGAGCATCAGTACCAGATCGAACTCGGAGTCGCGAAACGGAAGATCGTCGTTCAGATCGGCGGCGACCCATCCGGGGCGGGTGGTCCGCCGCTCGGTCGCGACGACGTTCCATCCGCGCTTGGTCAGTATTCCAGTTGAAAGCCCGTCGCCGGCGCTGATATCCAACGCGCGTGCGCCGGATGCAGGTGCGGGCGCAAGATCGATCGCGCCGTTTACTCGCTCACTCATCGCGACTCAAGATTGTGTTGTACACGGGCATGCGCCACAAGCGGCCTGACCCGCACAAATGGCGGCTTGAATTCACCGGCGGCTTGAATCGGGGGCCGTCGCCGGATAAATCGTATAAGCTCACCCATGCGCGAGAGTGGCGGAATGGCAGACGCGCAAGGCTCAGGACCTTGTGGAGGCAACTTCGTGGGGGTTCAAGTCCCCCCTCTCGCACCAACCCTGCTTAGCGCTAATAAGGCGACGGCGCGGCGCCAGATTCGCTGTTGCCCGAAGTCTCGGGCCCGTGACATTTGGCGACGTCGCCGATGCTTGCCCCAATTGCCGAGGCGATCTCGGCGTCGGAGCGTCCTGACTGAGACTGCAGCTTGACCACGTTGCAGTCGACATGATCGCTCGAGAGCGAGCTGCATCCCCCAAGGGCGCAAGCCATCATCAGCGAACCGAGGGCCGCTGCTACCACGATTTTCCGGCTGATTCCCACCATGAAAATTCTCTCCTCCTCCGAATTCGATGGCCGTCCCCATTTGGGCCATGCGCACCTTATTACCAAGCATACCGATTTGACAAGCGCGCATCCGCCGCGCGGCTTGAGGCATTGGCGCGGCGCCAATATGATTCCACATTATAGATGCAAACGAGGGTGCGCGTCGCGCCCTTGGTTCGACTCAAGGCCGCGTGCGCGTCCGGAAGGTGAATTTGGAACTCGGAAAAACCTACGACCCCAAAGCCGCCGAGGAAAGGTGGTTCCAGCAGTGGATTGATCTGGGCTACTTCAAGGCCGATCCCAATCGCCCAGGCCCGGTATTTTCGATCGTCATCCCGCCGCCGAACGTCACCGGGCAGCTTCACCTCGGCCACGCGCTCAACGCGACTCTCCACGACATCATCGTGCGCATGCGCAGGATGCAGGGTTACAACACGCTGTGGCTGCCGGGGACCGATCACGCGGGAATCGCGACCCAGAACGCGGTCGAAAAAACGATCGCGAAAGACGGCCGCAATCGCCATCAGATGGGGCGCGAAGCATTCGTCGATCGCGTCTGGCAATGGCGCGAGGAGTACGGCGACCGCATCCTGATGCAACTGCGGCGCATCGGCGCTTCGTGCGACTGGAGCCGCGAGCGTTTCACGCTCGACGCCGGCCTGTCGCGCGCGGTCAACACGGTTTTCATCGATCTGCACAAACGCGGCCTCATCTATCGGGATCGAAGGCTCATCAACTGGTGCCCGCGATGCGAAACCGCATTGTCCGATCTCGAAGTCGATCACAAGGACGCCAAATCGAGTCTCTGGTACATCCGCTATCCGTTTGCCGATGGCACCGGCTCGATAACGGTTGCGACCACGCGGCCCGAGACGATGCTGGGCGACACCGCTGTCGCGGTGAACCCGTCCGACGCGCGCTACACCGCGCTCGTGGGCAAGACGCTCAGGCTTCCGCTTGTGAACCGCGAGATCAGGATCGTGGCCGACGCGGCGGTCGATCCGAAATTCGGCACCGGTGCGGTCAAGATCACTCCCGCGCACGATCTGAACGATTTCGAGCTCGGACGCCGGCACAAGCTCGAGCAGATCTCCGTGATGGACTTGCAAGCGCGGATGAACGAAAACGCCGGCGCGTACCAGGGACTCGCCCGCGAGGGCGCGCGCGCACAGATCGTCTCCGATCTGGAAGCGCAGGGGCACATCGAGAAGATCGAGCCGCACACGAGCTCCGTCGGCGTGTGCTCGCGATGCGACACCGTCGTCGAGCCGGTGCTCTCCGAGCAATGGTTCGTGCGCGTGCGCGAGATGGCGCAGCGCGCGATGGACGCGGTCAAGCGCGGAGACACCACTTTCTATCCCAAATTCTGGGAAAACACTTTTTTCAACTGGATGGAGAACGCCTACGACTGGTGCATCTCGCGCCAGCTATGGTGGGGCCATCGGATCCCCGCGTATCGATGCGAGCGCTGCGATCACTTCACGGTCGCAGCCGAGCGTCCGCCGAAATGCGAAGAATGCGGCGGCACCGATCTCATCCAGGATGAAGACGTGCTCGACACCTGGTTCAGCTCCGGGCTATGGCCGTTCTCGACGCTCGGATGGCCTGACGATACGCCAGAGCTCGCCAAGTATTATCCGACCAGCCTGCTCATCACCGGCTTCGACATAATTTTTTTCTGGGTCGCGCGGATGATGATGCTCGGGCTTGAGATGACGGATAAGGTTCCGTTTCGCGACGTGTACATCACGCCGCTGGTGCGCGACCAGTACGGCAAGAAGATGACCAAGTCGAAGGGTAACGTCGTGGACCCGCTCGAACTGATGGAGCAGTACGGCACCGATGCCGTGCGCCTGACGCTGGCGCAACTTGCGGCGCAGGGGCGAGACGTTATCCTTTCGCATGATCGATTCGCGGCCGCGCGCGCGTTCGCGAACAAAATCTGGAATGCTGCGCGCTTTGCGATGATGAAACTCGAAAACGCTCTGCCACCGCTCCAGGAGCCGGAACGCGCGAAGCTCGGCCTCGCGGAGCGATGGATTCTCGCGCGACTGGACGACACGATTCGTGAAGTGACTCGCGCGATAGACGCCTACGAATTCAACCTCGCCGCGATGAAGCTCTATACCTTCATCTGGCACGAGTTCTGCGACTGGTATATCGAGCTCGCAAAAGATCCCCTCAATGCGGGCGGAGACCGACAGGCCGCCGCAAGATGGGTGCTCGTGCGATGCTTCGACACGACGCTTCGGCTCTTGCATCCGTTCATGCCGTTTATCAGCGAAGAGATCTGGCAGGTGATTCGCCCGTACCTCGATGAAGCGGGCCTGAGTCAGCACCTTGCGGTCGCAAAATTCCCCGAGCCTTCGGCGCATCCGTGGTTGGCTGCCGAAGAGTCGCAACTGATGAACCACCTCGTTGAGGCGACTCGAGCTGTAAATTCTCTGCGATCATTTGCGGAGATTCCTCCAGGTGAAAGGATCAAAATCTTTCTGCAGCCGGACGTCCTCGAAGGCTCGATAAACCTCGCGCACGCGGCGCTGGTTCGAGAGGTCGGAGTCTGGGGCGAATATCTTCAGGTGCTCGCTCGCGGTGCCGAAGTTGAAGTGGTCAATTGGCTTGTCGCGCCGGACGGCACAAGCTATGTGACTCAAAAGTTTCCGTGGGCCACCATCTTCATACGTCCGTCGAAGAACTTCGACCTCGGAAAGAAACGGCGACAAGTAGAAAAAGAGCTGGCGGAAGTTCGATCACACATCATACGGCATGAGCAGCGGCGCACGAATCCGGACTTTATTGCCAAGGCTTCGGTTGAGGCGCAACAGGAGACGAATCAAAAGCTAGAGGAGTTGTTCGACGCCGAAACTCACTTGGACACTCAGCTCCAAATGCTCGACCGCGGGAACGAAAACAGACCCTAGACAAGTGAAGATTCTGAACCAAAATATGCCGTCTGTTGGCTGCCATTCCCGCGCGTGGCTGCCGCGCGAGGAATCCCGAGTTTTCGCGGAAGACTGAGGCCATGCGCCGAGCGATCTATTTTGTGTACCTCATGAGCAGCCTGTCGCGGACTCTTTATGCAGGTGTGACCAACGATCTCGAGCGCCGGGTGCGGGAGCATAAGAGTGGCGTGCCCGGTTCATTTACCGCGCGATACCGCGTGAATCGCCTTGTCTATTATGAGGAGTTCAGAGACATTAGCGAAGCGATCGCCCGCGAGAAAGAGATCAAGTCGATGACGCGCAGACAGAAGGTCACCCTTGCCGAGTTGACCAACCAAGGCTGGGGTGACTTGAGCGAGGCTTGAAAGGGAGTGTGACTCGAATCCGGGATTCCTCGCGCGGCAGCCACGCGCGGGAATGACAAAATCGATACGACAATGGAACTCATCTCTCAGCTTGACCTCGATGACATCATCCGGCGCGCCCTGGCCGAGGATGTTGGGCAGGGCGATATCACCACCGCGGCGACGGTGCCCGCCGGTAATCGCGGGCGCGCGCGAATCGTCATCAAGGAACCGGAGATGATCCTTGCCGGCGGGATGCTCTTCGAGCGGGTGTTCGCGATGACCGGCGCCGCGCCGCGCGTCGCGCAGCTTGCCGCGGAGGGCGCGCGTCTGCGAAAGGGCGACGTGCTGGCGGAGATCGACGGGATGCTTGCCGGTCTGCTGATTGGCGAACGCGTTGCGCTCAACTTCGTGCAACTGCTTTCGGGAATCGCGACGATCACGCGCCGCTTCGTCGACGCTGTGGCCGGCACCCGCGCGCGAATTGTCGATACGCGCAAGACCCATCCGGGCCTGCGCGCGCTCGAGAAGTACGCGGTGCGCGCGGGCGGCGGACACAACCATCGCTTCGGACTCGACAGCGGAATCCTGATCAAGGAAAACCACATCGCGGCCGCCGGCTCTGTCACCGCCGCGATCGAGGGCGCGCGCCGTATCGCTCCGCACGGTTTCCGCGTCGAGATCGAATGCGAGACGCTCGCGCAGGTCGAAGAGGCCCGCCGCGCGGGTGCCGGCGCGATGCTGCTCGACAACATGGCGCGCGCCGACGTCACTCAGGCGCGCAAGATCGCCGGCGATGACACGATTCTCGAAGTTTCTGGCGGTGTGTCGTTGGAAACCGTCCGCGCGATCGCCGAAACCGGTGTCGATATCATCTCGGTCGGCGCGCTGACGCATTCCGCGCGCGCGGTCGATATCAGTATGCGAATCGAAGGCGCGTGAACGACGCGCCCATTGGCGCGCACCGCATCAGAATGGAATAAATGATGGCTCGCAGCAATCCTTACCAATCGATCGAACGCGGCGAGCCGGGCCGAATCGGATGGCGGATTCACTACTTCGAGGAACTCGAGTCCACCCAAATCACTGCGCGCGAACTCGCGGGCACCGGCTCTGCGCAGGGCACCGTCGTGATCGCGGAGCGTCAGACCGCCGGACGCGGCAGGATGGGCCGCTCGTGGCATTCGCCCGCGGGGGCGAACCTCTATGCAACGATTATCCTGCGTCCCGTGATGCCAATCGCCGAGGTCCCGCGCCTTAGCTTGGTGGCCGGAGTCGCCGCGGCCGAAGCGCTCGCACGCGAGGCTCCGGGCCTGGTCGCACTCAAGTGGCCTAACGACGTATGGCTTCGCGGGCGCAAGGTCGGCGGGATTATCGCCGAGGCGATGACCGATATGCATGGGGCGCTCGAGGCCGTCCTGCTCGGAATCGGAATCAACGTCAATCTCGCGCTCGAAGACATCCCGGCCGAACTGCGCAACAAGGCAACCTCGATGCGCGCGACGCTTGGACGCCGATGCGATCGAATATCAATAGCCGAATCGCTTTGCAGTTTTCTTGACTATCGCTATATGGAAGTTGTGGCGCAAGGTTTCGGCGCCGTGCGTCTGCTCTGGGAAGGATTCTCGGTGCTGACCGGAAAGAAGGTCACGGTGGTTGATGGCGAGCGGCGTGAGGCGGGAATTGTGCGCGGAATCGATGAGGATGGTGCGCTGCTGCTCGATACCGGCGCGGAGCTGAGGCGCATCCTGGCGGGCGACGTCAGTATCGAGGGCGCTTATGAATCGGCGGACCAGTGAAAAGACGATGACATAGCCGGGCAAATCGTCCCGCAGGGTCTTCAGGATGCATCGCGGGACGCCAACATGCGCAAGAGGAGTAGCTCCTATGGCTGTGGAGGAAATCAGGCGGTTAAGAAGTATCGCGATCGTCGGCCAGGGTGGAACCGGCAAAAGCCAGTTGGCCGAAGCGATGCTCTTCACCGCCGGAGCGACAACCCGCCTCGGGCGTCCCGACGACGGCACCGGACTACTGGATTTCGAACCCGAAGAGCTGCATCGGGGAGTGACCATCGGCTCTTCGTTCCATCATCTGAACTGGAAACGGGTCGAAGTGATTCTGGCCAACACTCCCGGCTACAGCGCGTTCCTTCCCGACACTTTCAATACGCTGCGCGCCGTCGATGGCGTCGTGATGCTGGTTTCGCCGGGCGGCGATCTGAAAGTCGAAGGCGAGAAAATCTGGACCGCGCTGAACGATCTCAAGCTTCCGCGAATCGCGTTTATCTCCCGGCTGGATCGCGAGCATGCGAGCTTCAACGCAGCAATGAAGGACCTCGAAAAGGGCCTCGATGCGAAGCCGGTTGCGCTGACGCTGCCGATCGGCGAGGAGACTGGGTTTAACGGCGTGATCGATGTCCTTGCGATGAAGGCTCTTGTCTATTCCGACACCAGCGGCAAGCCGCGCGAGCTGGGACTCACCGGGGAGCAGAAAGAGCGCGCCGAGAAGGCGCACGCCGCGATGTTCGACGTCGTGGCGGAGACCGACGACGCGCTGCTCGAGGAATACCTCGAGAAGGGCACGCTGCCGCTCGACAAGGTGATCCCGGCGCTGCACGCCGCCGTGACGGCGGCGAAGATCACGCCGGTATTCTGCGGCTCCGGCGCAAAGAATATCGGCGTTACTCCTGTGCTCGACGCGATCACCCTGATGCTGCCGGCGCCGAACGAGCGGCCTCCAGTCGTCGCGCACAGTCCGACCTCGTCAGAAGATCTCTCGCGCGCGTCCGATCCGTCGGCGCCTTTCGCCGCGATGGTCTTCAAGACCGTCATCGATCCGTTCGCGGGCAAGCTCTCGATCTTTCGCGTCGTTTCGGGTACTGCGCATAGCGACGCTACTGTGCTGAACTCGACGCGCGAGACCAGGGAACGCTTCGGCCAGCTCCTGCGGCTCGAAGGCAAAAAGCAGGCTCCGCTTGCGATCGCGTTTCCGGGCGAGATCGTCGCGGTCGCGAAGCTCAAAGATACCGCGACCGGCGACACGCTGTGCGACGAAAAATCCCCGGTGCTGTTCGAGCCTCCGCCGCGCCAGCACGCCGTCATCTCGTTCGCGGTGCGGCCGAAGACCAAAGCCGACGAAGAAAAGGCCTCGGCGGCACTGCACAAGCTGGTCGAAGAAGACACCGCACTGGAGATGCATCGCGACCCGCAGAGCCACGAAATTATTCTCTCCGGCACCGGGCAGATGCATATCGAGGTGACGGTCGAAAAGCTCAAGCGAAAATTTAATGTAGAGGTTGAACTTCAGGCGCCCAAGGTTCCTTACCGCGAGACGATCAAGGGACGCGCCGAGGCGCAAGGCAAGTACAAGCGCCAGTCAGGCGGACGCGGCCAATACGGCGATTGCTGGCTCAAGATCGAGCCACTGCCACGCGGCGCGGGCTTCGAGTTCGTCGATCAAATCGTCGGAGGCTCGATTCCGCGCAACTTCATCCCGTCGGTAGAGAAGGGCGTCCGCAACACGCTGATCGAAGGCTTTCTTGCGGGGTATCCGATCGTCGATGTGCGCGTGACGGTGTTCGACGGCAGCTATCACGACGTCGATTCCTCCGACATGGCGTTTCAGATCGCAGCCTCGATGGGTTTCAAAGCCACCATGGAAAAAGCGCGCCCGATCATCCTCGAACCGATCGTCGCGCTCGAGGTCGCATGCCCCGACGAATGCATGGGCGACGTGATTGGCGATCTGAATTCGCGCCGAGGCAAAGTCCTCGGGATGGATCGCAAGGGCGTGAGCCAGGTGATCAAGGCGCTGGTGCCGATGTCGGAGGTGCTCAAGTATGCGCCCGATCTGCGCTCGATTACCTCGGGCCGCGGATCGTTCGAGCAGCATTTCGATCATTACGAAGAAGCGCCGCCGCCGGTGGCCGATAAGATAGTCAAGGAGAATAAGGCCGCGCGCGAGGCCGCCGCGCCGCATCATGCGCACGCCTAGCGGCAATCATGCGCACGCCCAGCCCATAAGCACCCGCGCACCCTGGCCCGTATGGCAAGGGCGCGCGGTCCTATACACTCATCGCCGAGGCAATTGGCGATGGCGCCACTTGGAAAGGGCCTAATCGCAATCGGATTCGTCCTGATCGCGGCCGGCGCGATGCTGTGGGGACTTGGCTATGTGCCGCTTCTTGGGCATTTGCCCGGCGACATCCAAATCAAACGCGGCAATGTCGGCATCTATTTTCCGCTCGCGACCTGCGTCGTGGCCAGTATCGTGCTGACGCTGATCTTCGCGATCTTCAGGCGCGGATAATGGCGGACAAGCCTGCGACCAAGACGCGCGATTCCACCGTCCGGCGGGCCGAGCTCAAGCGGCGCCGGCGCGAGTTGATCGCGGTCGGGATCGCGGCCGCGATCCTGATCGCGTTCGTATTCGCGCAGACCGAGCTGCCTCCGCTGACGCGGCATACCTCGCTCGCCTCGAACCTGGCCGTCATCTCGCTGTTCAACCTGAGCTTTCTGCTGCTGGGGCTTTTGCTGTTTCTGGTCGGAAGAAATCTGGCCAAAGTTATTTTCGAGCGGCGCCGCGGGCTGATCGGCTCGAAGTTTCAGGTGCGGCTGGTGGCGGGATTTATCGCGGTCGCGCTGGTGCCAAGCGCTTTTCTGCTCTACGTCTCCGGCGTTTTCTTAAACGCCAATATCGGTAGTTGGTTCAATCCCGAGTACGAGCAGGTGCTCGACGATTCGCTCGAAATCGCAAAGACCTATTACCTGAACTCGGCAAATAACGCGGCGCACTTCGCACGCGTGCTGGCCGAAGAGATCTCATCCAATAAACTTCTCAAGCCTGCCGATCACGCACACCTGCGCCGCTTCATCGAGCAGCATCAACAGGAGTACAACCTCGGCACGATCGAGGTGTTCAACGCCGATCGCGAGCTTCTGTTGATCGCGCTCAGCCCCAAGACTCCCACCGGAATCGGCGTCGCGCCCGACGCACAGATCCTGCGCGATACGCTTAAGGGCCAGGCGATGACGCGCACCGACCGCCTTGGCAATTCCGACGTCATTCGCGGCACCGCGCCGATCTATTCAACCCCGGAGACAGACACCGTGGTGGGCGCCGTAGTGGTCGATTACTACCTGCCCAAAAGCCTTGCCACGCGCGCGGCCGGAATCTCGCAATCCGCGGAGGATTATTTTCAGCTCCGAATCCTGCGCCAACCGATTCTCAACAGCTATATCCTTGCCCTGGTGATGATCGGACTGGTGGTTGTGATGCTGGCGAGCTGGTTCGGGATGTATCTTGCGCGCGGGATTACCGGACCAATCAAGCGGCTGCTGCAGGGCACCCAGGCGATCGCGGCGGGCAATCTGGATTACACGATCGCGGGAGTTCGCGACGACGAAATCGGGCAACTGATCGAATCGTTCAACCAGATGACCGCCGACCTGCGCGGCTCGGCGGCCGAGCTCGAACGGCGCCGGCGCTACACCGAAACCCTGCTCGAGAACGTCTCGGCGGGAGTTGTCGGACTTGATCCCGAAGGAATTGTGACCGCGATCAATCCGTGCGCGCAACGGCTGCTTGGCGTCAGCGCGCACGGCGTCATCGGGCGGCATTATCGCAACGCGCTGCAGCCCGCACTTTCGCGCGTGCTCGACGATCTGCTCGCCGCGGCGACCGGTCCGAGCGAGGCGCGCTCCACCGTCAAGGTCGAAGTCGCGGGCACCGAAGCCGAGCTGATGCTGACCGCGAGCGCGCTTTGCGGTGAAGCGGAAGAACCGCTCGGGTCAGTCTTGTTTTTCGAAGATGTCAGCCAGATCGCGAAGGTCGAGCGGATGGAAGCGTGGCGCGAAGTCGCGCGCCGAATCGCGCACGAAATAAAAAATCCTCTCACCCCGATCCAGCTTTCTGCCGAGCGGATGCGCCGGCAGATGGTTGGCCGCGCCGACGGAACTCCCGACTCGCCGCTGGTCGAAGAATGTACGCGCACAATTATCGGCGAGGTCGGGGCGCTGAAGCATCTGGTCAACGAATTCTCGGCGTTCGCGCGGATGCCGCATCTGACACCCGTGCCGGGCGATCTGAACGCTCTGGTTTCCGACACCGTGGCGAACTTCCGCGCCGCGCATCCGGCGGTGGAATTCACGGCTACCCTTGCGCCGAGCCTGCCGCAGATCATGATCGATCGAGAGGCGCTCAAACGCGCGCTGGTGAACCTGCTCGACAACGCCGTCAGCGCGACTACCGCGTACGCGAATAACGGTGATCGCCCGAAGATCGATTTGCGTACGGCGATCAGACCCGACGTGTCGATTCTAATCCTCGAGGTTGCGGACAACGGCCCCGGAATCGATCCGCGCCTGCGCACCCGGATCTTCGAACCCTACTTTTCGAGCAAGAAAGGCGGCACCGGATTGGGTCTTGCGATCGTGTCGGCGATTGTGACCGATCATCATGGCTTCGTGCGAGTGACGGACAATCAGCCGCGCGGAAGTAGATTCATCATGGAATTTCCGCTAAAATCGCCGCAGTTCGTGAAGGCCGCCGGCTGATGCGAACCTCGCCGCGAGCGGCAAATCCGCTCTCTTGGGATTGCAAGTAACGCTTCAAGTTTCCTCGAAGAGGGACGCATTGTGAACGAAACCGTGCTGGTGGTGGATGACGAGGAGCGGATCCGGTCGTCGTTGCGTGGAATCTTAAGCGACGAGGGGTTCAGGGTAGTGGATACGGGCGACGCGCCCGGCGTGATGGATTTGATCCATCGCGAGTCGCCGTCGATCGTTCTGCTCGACGTGTGGATGCCTGATCTTGACGGGATCGAGCTGCTCCGGCGAATCAAGGCGCGACAGCCGAGCGTGCCGGTGATCATGATTTCCGGTCACGCCAATATCCAGAGCGCGGTAGCCGCAACCAAGCTCGGCGCCGCCGATTTTATCCAGAAGCCATTTTCCGTAAGCGGGTTGCTCGCTTCGATTTCGCGCGCACTCGACGGCGGCAGCACCGGACCTCTAGCCGGGGATCGCGCTCCCGCTCCGTTGGGCGAACTTTATTCCGCCCAGACCCGGGTCAGGAGCGGCGCATACGCGCAGCGAACTATCGCGCGCTCGATCGTGCTCGGCGGCCAGGGGCTGCACACCGGGCTCAAGACCGGAGTGATACTGCATCCGGCGCCGGTAGGTTTCGGAATCGTTTTCTCTTCGCTCTCCGATGACACCGAGGTTGAGGTTCGCGTCGGCAACGTCGTCGATACCGCCTACAACACGACGATCGCCTCGGGCGGGCGCTCAGTGCGCACCATCGAGCATCTGATGTCGGCGCTGCATGCGTTCGGGATCACCAATCTGCTGATCAAAACCGATGAAGAAGTGCCCGCCCTTGACGGCTCGGCGCTCGAGTTCTGCAAGCATATCAGCGAAGTCGGAATAGCCGATCAGGCGGCGCTGGTTGCGCCGATCCAAATCAGCGAAAAGCTCGTGATCGGAGAGGAAGGCGAAGGCAAAGAATTTATCGCCGTCGAGCCGGCCGCTCATCTGATTATCGATTACGCGCTCGATTACCCGAAACCGATCGGCGCCCAGAAAGTACACTTCGAACTGACCTCACCCGAGGCTTACACCCAAAAGATTGCGCCCGCGCGAACCTTTGGTTCCCTGCACGAGTTCCGTAAACTCTCCGAGATGGGGCTTGGCAGCGGCGCCCGGCTCGACAACGCGATCCTGGTTGACGAGCAGAAGGTGGTGAACACCACCCTGCGATTCCCCGACGAGTTCGCGCGGCACAAAGTGCTCGACCTGATCGGCGATCTCTATCTGCTCGGCCGGCCGGTACACGCGCACGTCACCGCCTCGAAGACTGGGCATAGCGACAACTTTGCGCTGGTCAAGGCGATCCAGAAGCTCACGCAAGACTAGCCTCGCCGCGGCTGCACGACTCCGATGGAACTTAAAGGGAAAGTCGCGCTGGTGACTGGCGCGGGACGCCGCGTCGGCCGCGAGATCGCAAAAGCGCTGGCAGAACGCGGCGCGGATATCGCCGTCCACTATCGCAGTTCGAGTGCCGAGGCCGAAGCCGTGGTGCGCGAGATCGCGGCGGCTGGCGCGCGCGCCAAGTCTTTCCACGCCGATCTCGCAAGCGTCGCGCAGATCGAGGCGATGGTTGCCGCGATCGTCGCTGACCTTGGCCGAATCGACGTGCTGGTCAACTCGGCGTCGGTGTTCTATCGCAAGCCGATCGAGGAACTGACCGAGCGCGACTGGGACATGAATCTCGACATTAACCTGAAGGCTCCGTTTTTTCTCTCGAAGTTCGCGGGCGTCCGGATGCGTAAGCAAGGCGCCGGCAAGATCGTGAATATCGGCGATTGGGCCGGTATCCGTCCCTACAACAACTATCTGCCCTACACGGTCTCGAAGTCCGGCGTAATCGGACTGACCCGCGCTCTGGCCAAGGCGCTCGCGCCCGAGGTGCAGGTGAACTGCGTCGCACTGGGGCCGGTGCTCGCGCCCGAAGATTACGGCGCCGACGAAATTGCGCGGATGGTCGCGGGCACGCTGACCAAGAAGATGGGCTCGCCGCGCGATGTCGCAAACGCGGTCCTGTTTTTATGCGAGGGCACCGACTTCGCGACCGGCGCGACGCTCGTGCTCGACGGCGGCCGGCTGCTCGTGTGACCAGCTTTCGGATCCATCCCACACCCGGCCGCATCGCGGTCCTTGCCAGCGGCGGTCTCGACAGTTCGGTGATGCTCGCCGATTTCGCGCGGCGCGGGCGTCATGTATTTCCGGTCTATGTGCGCGCGGGCCTTGCGTGGGAGCGCGCCGAGCTTGCGACGCTCAAGAAATTTATCGCGACGCTCAAGGGCTCGCGAATCGGGCAGGTCGCGGTCCTCGATCTCCCGATGACCGATATCGCGCGCGAACATTGGAGCGTCACCGGCCGCGGAGTTCCGGGCTATCGCGCGCAAGTCGAATCCAACTACATCGTCGGCCGCAACCTGAGCCTGCTCGTCAAAGCCGCGATCTTCTGCGCGCACAGCCGGATCGGCGAAATCGCGATGGCGCCGCTGGAATCGAATCCGTTTCCGGACGCGCGCCCGCAGTTTTTTCGCGCGGTCGAGCGCGCCGTCCTGCTCGGCGTCGGGCTCCCGCTGAGGATCCGGACGCCCTTTACCGGGATGAGCAAAGCGCAAGTGATAAGAAAGGGCAGGGCGCTACGCCTGGAACTGACTCTAACCTGCGCCAGTCCCCGCGGCACGACGCATTGCGGGCGATGCACTAAATGCGCCGAGCGTGTCCAGGGCTTCGCCGCGGCGCAAGTCCCCGATCCAACCCGCTACGCGTATCGCCGCGCCTAGCGCCTCTTTTCACTGCTTGCCGTCGGAGACTGTCGATAAACGAAGAGTTCGTCCGTCATCCTTAGAAGAGGCAGAATGAACTATCTCCACGTCGCTGGCCCGGTTGTTCATAGCCCGCGGGTGGTCCTTGTGGTTCCGACGTTCGTCTGTCATTCGCGGGCGCGTGGCTGCCGCGCGAGGAATCCCATCCTTTTGCGGGCGTACCACCGGACACAGGATTATTTAGTCCGCGAAATCAGTGGAGTCCGGGATTCCTCACGCGCGGCAGCCACGCGCGCGCGAATGACACTCGGAGAGCGCGCCAGCAACATCGCGCGAAAATCGACAGGCTCTGAGAGGGCGATGGAGAAGATGGCTCAGTTTTGCAGTTGCTCGGCGGGCTGAGGGTTAGCGCTCCCGGCTGGAGGCTTGTGGAATTCGATCTTCGCTTTGTGCTGCAACTGCTTGAGAGTCTTCTTCACGACCCCGTCTTCATTGAAGTCGAGCAGCACCATCGCGATCTTCGGCTGCGATTCCTTGAGCGTCGCGAAAGCTTCGCCCCGGCGAGCGGTCACCTTGATGAAGCTGTAGCCGAGATTGGACTGAAATATTTCGGTGAGATGCCCGACCGGCGTTGCGTAGACCGCCTTCTCGACCACCGGCGGCAACTGTCCCGGATGAAAGTAGCCCAAGTCTCCGCCCTTGGCCGCGCTCTGGCTGTCCTCTGAGTTCGCCTTCGCAAACGCGGCGAAGTCCCTGGTGTGCTGCGCCTCTTTGTAGAGCTTCAAAATTTTGTCGTGCGCGGCCGTTTTTTGCGCCTCGGTCGGATTGTCGGGCAGCTTCACCGCAACATGCGAGATCCGCACCTCGCCCGGATCCTTAACGAACAGATCGTGATGCTGATCGTAGTACTGTTTGATTTGCGTGTCGGTCGGGCGGACCTTCTGCGCGCGGAACTCGTCGTCGAACATTTTTTCGATCATCATCGAGCCGCGCACCTGCGCCATCAGTTGCGGATCCGGCGCCGCGCCCGGCAGTGTGGGCTCCGACCCCTGGACCTGGTACTCGCGCGCATGCCCGGCGACCTGCGCGTCGGGAATCTCGATCTTGCGGCGCGCGGCTTCGTCGATCAAAAGCTGGCGATTGATCAGGTTCTCAGTCGCGTCCTTGAAGACCGCGTTGGATTCCTCAGTCGAGGTCGCGTTGAGCATCTGCCGCTCGGTCCGTGCGTAGTCGGTTATCTCGGCCGCGGTTATCGGATGGCCGTCGACGGTAACAATCACCGGGTCTTTCGGATTCGGCTTGACCAGCGGCAGAATCCCAAGAAAGCGCTGCTGCCAGTTGAGGTCCGCCCGGCCAAGAGCTGCCGATCCGGCGCCGGGCATCGATTGAGCCCGCAGACCGGGCGCGGTACAAAGAGCGGCCGCCAGCAACAGCGCGGCGGGAATGGCGATCCGAAGATAGGCGTTGCGGGAGATGATCATCACGGAACTTGTAACAGGCGCATCCCATCGCGTAAATGCACCCGCACCGGCGCAATTCCGGCGGTACGCGCGATGAACATATCCGGGCAGGTTCGCCGGATGTGCGTCGTGGTCGCGATTCTCGCGAGCATCCTGGCGCTGATCTCGGGCGTAATCATGTTCTTCGTGATCGAGCCGCCATTTCTCGCGTCGATCTTTCTGGCTTGCGGCGCGATCGCGATCATCTGCTTCGTCATCGCAGGTATCGTCGGCTACTACCGCCCCTGAGCGGCCGCGCGATGAGCGGGCTGCGGAACGATCGCGGGCGCATACGCGGTCTTGCACGGCGCTCCCGGCGCGAAAAAGTGCTCAACGCGACCGGCTTCGCGGCCCAGAAAAATCATGCTCGAAGAGCGCGTGCCGTAATTCTCCAGATGCACGCATAGAGAATTGGGCCGCCCCGTCCTCGGATCGAGCTCAGAGCTGTGGTCCGCGAGCAACCGCGCAAGCTCCGAGCGCATCGCGGTCGGATCGCGCCGAAAGTCCGCGCGTTCGCCAAGCTCGGCAAAGCGGCTGTAGGAGCGGCTGATCTTCGGACATTCGAAGTCATCGACATCCTGATTCGAGAGCAGATGAAGTCCCGGCGTGAGCTCGACCAGCTCGATCTCGCCGCGCCGGTTGTATGCGACGAACGCCGCCTCGCGCGAGGCCATCAGCAGATTGAACGGATTGTAGTTCGCGCCATTCTCCGCCGCCGCAAAGCGCGCCGCCTCGGACGCCGTGGGCCGCCGCAGCGCGTCCAGACATAGCTGCCCGCGCGAGCGCGCTCGAGGATTGCCGCCGTCGCCGGCGCGGCGATTGAGCAGGCCGCATACCAGGCCGTGTTCGCTGATTCCGAGCCAGGTGCCGCCGGCGCGCAAATCCTTGCCGCCGATCACGTGCGGGACATCGTTCAAGACAGTAGGATCGAGCGCGGCGCGATCGAGAAACTCGTCGCGATTGGCGGCAATAACGACCGGCCACTGGGTCGCAACCCGAAAGTAAATCGCAAGCGTACACATCTTCTAAAATCTGGCAGGTAAAGGCGCAGCCACACAAGAGGGGCCGCAAATCCGCGCTGATACCTGCGCGCGAGGCTTGATACACTGACCGGTATGAAGCCCGGCCAGCGATTCGACGTATGCCTTATCGGCGCGGGGATTATCGGCAGCTCGGTCGCGATGGCTTTAGCGCGGCGCGGGCTCAAGACGCTCGCGATCGATATCGATCTCAGCGGACGGCTCAGCTCGAGCGAGAAAAACGCGGGCGGCGTGCGCGCGACCTGGTGGCAGGCGGTCAATATCGCGCTGTGCCGCGCCTCGATCGAGTATTACGAATCGATCGCACGTGAAGTCGGCTTCCGCCAGAAGGGTTACCTCTGGCTCTACGATTCCGCGACCTGGCCCGATGCGCTCGCGCACGTAGATCTGCAGCGCGGCCTTGGGCATCCGATTGAAACGTTGTCGGCAACTGAAGTCGCACGCCGATTCCCGGAGATCGACAAGCAGGGCGGTATCGCGGGCGCGACCTTTTCGCCCAAAGACGGGCTCATCAATCCGAATCTCTTGAAGCAGCACTACCGGGCGAACGCGTTGCGTCACGGCGCGCAATTTCTCGATCGGGTTTATGTCCTCGCGATCGAGCCGGGCGCCGACGGCGTTCGACTCGGATGCTGGCAAGCCGACGACGCGATGCCTGACGCGGGCCTCGTGCGCCTGATGACGCAGGACGGCCCCGGCGAAGCCGAGCCCGGCCGGCTGTTCGACATCCACGCCGATGCGATCGTGATCACCGGCGGCGCGTGGTCGCCGTATCCGCTCAAGCTGCTTGGGCTCAAGAACTACAGCGAGCCGGTGCGCCGGCAAATTTGCCTGGTCGACAACCGGGTAACCAATCTCGAGCGCTACGGGATGATCGTCGATACCACCGGCGTGTATTTCCACAACGAGGGGCAGCATATCCTGGCCGGATACTCGCCGCCCGAAGAGCCGCCCGGATATCATTTCAATTACGATGGCGACGCGTTCTTCGAAACCGAAATTTGGCCGCGGATGTACGCGCGGATGAGCTGCATGGAGCGCCTGCGCCATGTGACCGGATGGGCCGGGCTGTATGAAGTCAGCCCCGACCGCAGCGCGATTGTCGGGCGCGCGGCGCCGCGGATCTTCGAGGCGCATTCGTTCAGCGGCCGCGGCGTGATGCAATCCTATGGGGCAGGGCAGGCCCTGGCGGATCTGATCGCGGCCGGCAGCTACGCCAAGCTCGACGCCTCCGCGCTTTCGCGTGATCGCTTCGAGCGCGGCGCGCAGGTCTTCGAAGCTCTGCACATCTGAGCACAACTCTTTGATCCTCCCCCGTGGCAAGGAATGGGGGAGGAAACAGAAGCGGGGAGCGGGTTTCCTCGGCAGGACCGCGCATGATATTGAATTTCATCTGCGCGCGGAAGTGTGAGTGCTGGCCGCGTCCGCTCTGGAGGATGGATGTTTTCATCGATCGAAGACGTAATCGAACGATTCGCGAAAAATAATTATATTGCGAGCCGCCGCATCGCCACCGTCATCTATCTGGCTGCCTCGATGAAGAAGCCGGTGCTGGTCGAAGGACCGGCGGGCGTCGGCAAGACCGATCTTGCCAAGGTCCTGGCGACCTCGCTCGGCGAAGAGCTCATCCGCCTCCAATGCTACGAGGGCCTGGACGAGGGCAAGGCGCTCTACGAATGGGAGTACGCCAAGCAGCTTCTCTACACGCAAATCCTGAAAGACAAAATCAGCGAAGTGCTGACCGGCGCCAAAGGCCTCAAGGAAGCCGTCGATCGGATTGCGAAAGAGGACGAGGTCTTTTTCTCCGAACGTTTCGTGCTGCCGCGCCCGCTCCTGAAGGCGATCAGCTCCGAGAAACAGTGCGTGCTGCTGATCGACGAAATCGACAAGTCCGATTCCGAGTTCGAAGCGTTCCTGCTCGAGCTCTTGTCAGACTTTCAGATTTCGGTGCCGGAACTCGGCACGCTCAAGGCCAAGCACATCCCGCTTGTGATTCTGACCTCGAACAACGCGCGCGAAATGTCCGACGCGTTGAAGCGCCGATGCCTTCATCTGTATATCGATTTCCCCAGCCGCGAGCAGGAACTCGAGATCGTCAAGCTCAAGGTGCCCGACGCCGCCAAGAAACTCTCTGACGAAGTCGTGACCGTAGTCCAATCGCTGCGCAAACTCGATCTCAAAAAGACTCCCGGAATTTCCGAAACGCTGGATTGGGTCAAGGCGCTGACACTGCTCAACGTCGAGAGCCTCGATCAGGAACTGGTCAACGAGACCCTGGATACGATCGTGAAATACGAAGGCGACGTGCGCAAGGCGCAGGAAGAATTGAAAGACTACCTGCGCCGGGTAAAAGCCCGCCGCGGCGGCGCCGAGACCGCCGGCAGCAGCGACAAGGACCTGCTCAACTGACCCGGCTGAGACGCTTGCGATACTCATTCCACAAGACTGCTTGCGCAACTGGCGAGATTCCTCGCGATTTGTGCGATGCGTGTCGAAACGCACGCCACGAAACCGGCCATCGACTCGCGCTCGGAATGACAATTCAGCCTTTCCTTTGTGTCATTCCGAGTGCGGGAGGACGATAGAGATCGCATCGTGCGGAAAAAGTTGCGCGGCAAAAGGTCGCGAGGAATCTCGTCCTTCGCGACAGCACGCCCTTACAATTAGCTGCGCAACGTCTCCGTCGAGTTACAATAGAATGGAGCAGAGGCTCTAGATGCAGGAAAAACTGGTCGAATTCGCAAAGCTGCTGCGTGAAAATGGCGTGCGCGTGTCGCTGGCCGAAACCCTCGACGCATTCAGCGCCTCGGAAATCACCGGACTGGGTGAACGCGACGCGTTCCGCGCCGCCCTGCGCGCCACGATGGTCAAGCGGTCAAGCGAGCTGCCGGTTTTCGAGGAGCTCTTCGACGTCTATTTCTCGGGCTTGGGCGAGATTATCAAACAGGCCAGCAAGGCGGTGCAGGACGCGCTCTCGATGTCGGATCAGGAATTTCAGAAATTCCTCGATCAGGTCGAGAAGATGCTCAAGAAAGAGGGCAAGAACCTCTCCGAGCTCGCCAAGCAGCTTTTGCAGAACAATTCCGGCGCGATGGAAAAAAAGCTGCGCGAGGCGGCCCGCGCCGCGCGGCTAAAAGGAATCGAGCGCACGATCGAAGAGAATTACTTCGCGCGCGCACTGGCCCGCGAGCTTGGCCTTGACAAGATCGAAGCCGAAATCAAAGAGCTGCGCGAGCAGCTCGAGAAGATGGATCTCGGCGCCGAAATGAAAGCGCGGATGGAGGAATATCTCGAACGCCGGCTCAAAGCGCTCGAAGATATTATCCGCCGCTACGTGCGCATGGAGCGCGAGAAACGCGATATCCGCCAGCGCGAAGATCAGAAGATGAACCAGATCGCGGAGAAGAGCTTCTACTATCTCAGCGAAGAAGAGTTGAAGAAGATGCAGGAGGCGGTGCAGAAGCTCGCGCTGCGGCTTAAGAACGTCATCTCCGTGCGCCGCAAGCACGCCAAGAAGGGCCGCTTCGATATCAAGAAGACCCTGCGCAAGAACATGGATTGCGGCGGCGTGCCGTTCAAGCTCAAGTTCGAGGAACGCAAGAAAGAAAAACCGCAAGTCGTGATCATGTGCGACGTGTCGGATTCCGTGCGCAACGCCTCGCGCTTTATGCTCCAGTTCGTTTACTCGCTGCAGGATCTCTATTCGCGCGTGCGCAGCTTTATCTTCGTCAGCGAGATCGGCGAAGTCACCGAGCACTTCCGCACCAATGATATCAAAGATGCCTTGGACGTGGCGCTCAAGGGCGATATTATAAACGTGTACGCGCATTCGAACTTCGGCTACGCGTTCCGCAGTTTCGTCTCCGACCATATCGGCGCGATCAACAAGCGGACCACGGTGATCGTGCTCGGCGATGCGCGCAACAATTATAATCTGCCGCACGACTGGTGCCTGCGCGAAATCCACCAGCGGGCCAAGCGTGTCATCTGGCTCAACCCCGAAAGCCGCAACACCTGGGGCTTCGGTGACAGCGAGATGGACAAGTACCAGCTCCACTGCGACATGGTCGAAGAGTGCCGCAATCTAAACCAGCTCTACCGGGTCGTCGATCGTCTCGTGGTTCGCTGATTTGCCGCCTCGCCGATGCGTTTGCGGGCCTTTGGTTGACCACCGTTCATCTTTGGGCCAAGATAACTTCACGGAAGCATGAAGCGCCGCCCGCGCGGCGCTGCGACGACCTTGAACGGCAATTTCCAGAGAGCCCATTAATGGCCGGTCATAGAGAAGACTTCATCCTGATGCTGGTGGGCGGGATTATTCTTGATCCGACCAGCAAGATGCCGATTGTGATGCTCAAAGACCCCGACAACCGGATGAATCTGCCCATCTGGATCGGTCCGCTCGAAGCCAACGCGATCGCCATCGAGCAGGAAGGAATCCGCTCCCAGCGTCCGCAGACTCACGACCTCGTGCGCAACCTGCTGGCCGAGTTCGGCGCCACCGTCGAATCCGCCGAGATCACCGAGCTTCGCGAGACTACCTACTTCGCGCGCCTGCTACTGAAAACGCGCGAAGGCAAGGCGCTTGAAATCGATTCGCGCCCCTCTGACGCAATCGCGATCGCGCTGCGCACCAAATCGCCCATCTACGTCGCCAAGAAAGTGCTCGAGGACTCAAGCGAGCTGCGCGAAGCCGAGAACCAACCGGCACCCTCGGGAACCGACCAGAACCTGGCCGGCGTCTCGCGCGACAAATGGTCCGAAATCCTCGAGCGGATGTCCCCCGACGACTTCAAGTACAAGATGTGATAGCACTGCGCACGCGGCATGCCGCCGCGCGCCCGGCGCGCCTCGCTGATACATCAGCGGACGGCGCCGGCCAGTGATCCGCACCGATGCCGCCAACCCGCCATAAGCTGACCCGCAAGGAACTCAAGCAGCCGACCGAGATCCAGACTATCGTCGAGAGCGCGCAGGAGTTTCTGGCCGACAACCTGCGCCAGGTGATTATCTCCTCGGTGGTTCTGATCGTCGCCGTTGGTGTCGCACTCGGCATGTACACCTACGAGCGCCATCGCGACCGTATCGCCGGCGAGGCCTTCTACGGCGCCCTCACCGCGCTCGGCGGCAAGCAGTACAAGTCCGCCGAAGAGCAGTTCAGCAAACTCGCAGCCTCCGCGCCCGATCTTCGGATCGGCAAGCTCGCGCGCCTCTATCTTGCGCAGGCCTATCAGGGCGAGGGCGACCTCGGCAAAGCTCGCGACTCGCTGATCGCATTCGTGTCGGAATATCACGATCCCGAATTTTCGAGCCTCGCGCTGATGAACCTGGCCGTCGTTTACGAAAAAATGAATGAACTGCCCAAAGCCGAAGGCGCCTACCAGCAGGCCGCAAGCATCTCAGGACCCCAGCAGATAAACGCCGAACTCGCCTATGGCCGCCTCCAGGCAGAGCAGGGCGACAAGGCCGGCGCGATCCGCACCTATCGCACGTTCCTGTCCGTCCGCCCCTACGCCCAACAACGTGCCGAAGTCCTCGAGTCCCTGGCGATGCTGGGCGCAGCCCCCACCGAGATCTCGCCGCAACCAGCACTATCCGGCAACCCGTCATCGGCCTTGCCGGTGATGATCCCACCCGCGACGCCAAGGGCCGCTCCAGCAACCGCGCCGGCCTCCGCGCCATCGAGATAGCCAGCCGGTATTTCCCGTCCGATCCAGCCTGTTCTCCAGGGCCGTCATTTCGAGCCTTGGGCGAGAAATCCCGAGCCGCCGATGCTCCGCGCCGACGCCGCATGCGGCAGCCCACCGCTCGGGATTTCTC
>JBOHWH010000158.1:0-29386 GCA_050736695.1 Binataceae bacterium (SeqCode)
GATTTAAGTAGCGCAGATGGATGTGCGAAACCTTCTTGCCCTTCTCGCGCGCCTGCTTGACCGCCTCGCGAATCGGACCGAAGGTCGAGCCCCATCCGAGCACAACCAGGTCGCCGCCATCGGCGTCACCGAAGATTTCGGTCGGCGGAATATCCTGCGTGATGCCAGCGACCTTGCGCGCGCGCGTGCGGATCATTAGCTCATGATTAGCCGGCGAGTAGCTGATATTGCCGGTCAGGTTCTCACCGGTGATTCCACCAAGCCGATGCTCGAGGCCGGGCGTGCCGGGAATTGCCCACGGCCGCGCGAGCGTCTTGTCGTCGCGCGAATAAGGCAGAAAGCCCTGCGGATCGGTTTCGAATTCAACTTTGATCGGCGCTAGATCCTCGACCTTCGGCAGCAGCCACGGTTCCGCACCGTTGGCAAGCTGTCCGTCGGTGAGCAGGATCACCGGCGTCATGTACTTGACCGCGATTCGCACCGCCTCGTATGCGCAATCGAAGCAATCAGCGGGGGTCGATGCGGCAAGGATCGGAATCGGTGATTCGCCGTGGCGTCCGTACATCGCCATCAACAGGTCGGCCTGTTCCGGCTTGGTCGGCATCCCAGTCGAAGGGCCCGCGCGTTGAATGTCGGCGATCACCAGCGGCAGTTCGACCTTCACCGCGAGTCCAACCGCCTCGGCCTTGAGATTCATGCCCGGGCCGGAGGTGGTGGTGATAGCGATCGCGCCGCCGAACGACGCGCCGATCGCCGATGCGACGCCGGCGATCTCGTCTTCGGCCTGGAACGTATAGACCGGGAAATTCTTGAACGTCGCGAGTTCATGCAGAACGTCGCTGGCCGGCGTGATTGGATATGAGCCCAAAAATAGCGGTCGTCCGCTCTTCACCGCCGCGGCGACAAAGCCGAGCGCGGCGGCAGCATTGCCGGTGATATTGCGATACAACCCCGGAGCGATCTTCGCCGCCGGTACTTCGTACGACGACGCGAACATCTCGGTCGTCTCGCCGTAATTGAAGCCGGCCTTGAAGACCCGGATGTTTGCCTCGATGATCTCGGGGGTTTTCTTGAATTTGCTTTCGATATACTCGATCGTGCTTTGTGTCGGGCGCTGGTACAGCCACGAAAGCATCCCGAGCACGAACATATTGCGGCTGCGGAAGACGGCGCGGTTGTTGAGCCCGAGCCCATGCACGGCAAGCGTCGTGAGCTTGGTTACGTCAACCTGGATAACCTGAAATTTGTCCAGCGAGTGGTCATTCAGGGGATTGCTCGTATAGCCCGCGCGCTTCAGGTTCGCGTCGGTGAACGCCTCACGATCGACAATCAGCAGGCCATTGGCCGGCAGGTCTTCGAGGTTGGCTTTGAGCGCCGCCGGGTTCATCGCAACCATCACGTCGGGTTCGTCGCCGGCGGTGAAGATCTGATTACTGGAAAAGTTGAGTTGGAAGCCGCTGACTCCGGCCAGAGTACCCGCGGGAGCGCGGATCTCGGCGGGAAAATCCGGCAGAGTCGCTATATCGTTGCCGGCGAATGCGGATTCGGTCGTAAACTGCATCCCCGTCAACTGCATGCCGTCGCCCGAATCTCCGACGAAGCGGATGACAACCCTGTCCTTGCGCTGAAGAGGCTTCTTGGCGCCACCGGAACGGTGCTGAATCGGGGAATCGGTAACTTGTCCGGCGGCCTCAGGTGGTACAGCCATCTCGGTCCAATCTCCTTAAGCTGCTAATCTTGTTGATGAAAACATCGCTGTGTAACTGCCGTGTAACCTTAGGAACAAATACGATCGGACGCGCCAGACTAAAGTATAGCTAATGCGAGGATTTCGTGAAAGAGGTGGTTGCTTATCTTATTTCGAACCCTGCGGGTCTTCCGCTACAATCCGACCACTCCTCCTCCACCGAACTCACACTCGCGAACTTGGGGCCATGACGCGCCCACGCACAGAGCTTGCTTAAACGATCCTTATCCCCTTCGGCGATAATTTCAACGCCTCCACCCGCCATATTTCGCACCCATCCTGCGAGTCCCAAGCGCTGCGCCTCCGCCACCGTTGCCCAGCGGAAGCCGACGCCCTGCACCGTTCCGGTCACGATCAGACGCAGCCGCGCCCGCGGGTCCATCATCCCTCCGCCAGAATCGCGAGTAGCCCCTTCTCGTCGAGCACACGGACGCCCAAATCGTGCGCCTTCTTGAGCTTGGAGCCCGACTCGGCGCCTGCGACGACGAAATCGGTCTTGCGGCTGACTGAGCCGGTCACGCGGCCGCCGACTGCCATGATGCGACGCTCGGCGTCGTCGCGGGTCATCGTGCCGAGCGTGCCGGTCAGCACGAAACTCTTGTCGCGCAATGCGCCGCGTCCCGAGGGTTCCGCAGGCGCTTCGATCTCGAGGAGTTTTTCGAGCCGATGCACGGCCTTCAGATTTCGCGGTTCATCGAAATACTCGCGCACGCTGCGCGCGACCTCGGCCCCGATATCGCGCACACCAACCAGGTCGTCCTCGCTCGCGGTGCTCAACTTTTCCAGCGACTTGAAGCGCAGCGCTAACTGGCGCGCGGTATGCTCCCCGACATGATGGATGCCGAGGCCGTTTATCACGCGCTCGAGCGAGGTCTTGCGCGCAGCCGCGATCGCGTCGAGCACGTTTTGCGCGCTCTTGTCAGCCATCCGCTCCAGACCGGAAAGCTGCTCCCTGGTCAGATCAAAAATGTCGTCGAGCTCGCGCACCAGCTTGGCCTCGATTAGCTGCGCGACCAGCTTGTCGCCAAGTCCCTCAATGTCCAGGCACGCTTTTGACGCGAAATGGCGAATCGATTCGCGCATCCGCATCGGACAATTCGCATTGACGCAGAAATAACCGACCTCGCCTTCTTCATGCACGACGGCCGCGCCGCACTCCGGGCACCTCGGCGGCATCATGAATTCATGCGCACGCGGCTTCCCCGGCTTGGTGACGCGCACGACGTAGGGAATCACATCGCCGGCGCGCTCGATCAGCACCGTGTCGCGCTCGCGGATATCTTTGCGCCGAATCTCGTCGAGATTGTGCAGCGAAGCGTTCGAGATGGTGACTCCCGCAAGAGCGACCGGGTGGAGCTTCGCGACTGGAGTCAGCGCGCCGATCCGTCCGACCTGGACGTCTATTTTCTCGACGATGGTTTCAGCTTGCTGCGCTTTGAACTTGTACGCGATCGCCCACCGGGGCGCGCGTGAGACCTCGCCGAGCTGCGCTTGCAGCGCATACGAGTTCACCTTGGCGACGACACCGTCGGCGTCGTGAGGGAGAGCGTGGCGTTTCTCGGTGAGCGCGTTCCAGTACTCAAGAACCTCGCGCAGATTGCGGCATAGTTTCGATTCCGGATTGGTGCGCAGCCCGAGCGCTCGAATTCCGTGCAGAAACTCCCACTGCGAGGCGAACTCCGCGCCTTCGATCACGCCGGGCGAGTAGAGGAAAATATCCAGCGGACGCGACGCCGTGATCTTGGGATCGAGCTGGCGCAGCGACCCGGCCGCCGCATTGCGCGGGTTTGCAAACACCGGCTCGCCGCCCGCCTCGCGATCGGCGTTGAGCTTCGCGAACGCTTTCTTCGGGAAGATGACTTCGCCACGAACCTCGAGGAGCTGCGGAATTTTGCCGTGCTCAGGTTTGAGCAACCGTAGCGGCACCGCTTTGATCGTCTTGATGTTGGCGGTTACGTCCTCGCCGGTCTCGCCGTCGCCGCGGGTCGAGGCGGTCGCAAGCTTTCCGTCCTGATACACCAGCTCGATTCCGAGTCCGTCGAGCTTGATCTCGGCGACGTACTCGATGTCGTCCGCGGTCCTGAGCAGGCGTTTGATGCGCTTGTCGAACTCGGTCATCTCGTCCGCGTTCATAGCGTTTGCAAGCGACATCATCGGGCGGCGATGCTTTATCGGCGCGAATTTTTCGCTCGGCGCGGCACCGACGCGTTGCGTGGGCGAGTCGGGCGTGACCAGCTCCGGATACTCGCGCTCGAGCGCCTCGAGCCGCCGCATCATCACGTCATACTCGGCGTCCGAGATCTCCGGATCATCGAGGACGTGATAGCGATAGTTGTGATGATTAAGCTGCTCGCGAAGCTTCTCAACTTCCGCGCGCACTTTATCCAGCGTCTTCGCCATTAGTCCTGAGCTTCGGTCTCCGCCGGTGGCGGCGGTCAGCGCGCACTAGCCGCGGCTATAGCCCATTGCGTCGAGGAACTCTTCGACGGTCGGGAAGCGCATATACATATTGTGGCGCTTTTGGTCGGCGATTGTTGTACTCGATTCCGGCGAATAGGCATGACCCGGATAGACTACCGTCGCGTCGTCGAGGGCTTTCAAAGTAGTATTCAGGCTGTGATACATCGCCTCCGGATCCGAGCCCGGCAGATCGACCCGTCCGCACGAGTTCACGAATAGCGTGTCACCGGAAATCAGATTGCCCTCGGCCAGAAAGCATTGCGAGCCGGGGGTATGGCCGGGAGTGTGGAGAAACTTTATCTCGATCTCGCCGACTTTGAACGTGTCGCCGGCTTCGACCTTGACTATATCAGAATCGGAAAGACCCGCGACCTTTTTCGCGCCCTCGGCTTCGTGCTTGTTCAAATATACTTTCGCCCTCACGCGTTCCAGCATTTCGGCCACGCCCTCGATACTCTGTCCCATCATCTTTCCGCCCAGATGATCGGGGTGGTAGTGAGTAATCAGAATCTTGTCCAGCTCGTAGCCTTGATGGGCAAGGAAATCGCAGATCTTGTTCACATCCCAGGCTGGATCGACCACTGCGGCTTTTTTCGCTACTCGATCGCCTAGTATATAGACGAAATTCGCCATCGGGCCGATTTGCGCCTGGCGAATGAAGAGCCGTTTTTCGGATTCCATCGGATTTTCCTTTCAGGATTTCGCGGCGTTACCGCGTGCGGCCGCTCTTTTCATCGCGGCCTTGCGCTGCGCGGCCTTGACCTCCGCGTCGTCCAGGCGCAACCCGCGATCCCACAGGAACTCGGCCCCGCCGAGCTTGCGCGTGACCCATCGCGATTGCACGAAAAGATGATCGCTCAGGCGATTCACGTAGATGATCAGTTGCTCGTTGATAGGTTCCTCGCGTTGAAGGGTCCACAGCACACGCTCCGCGCGGCGGCATACGGTGCGCGCCTGATGCAGAAACGCGTTCAGCACTCCGCCGCCCGGCAGCGTGAACGATTTCAGCGGCTCGATCGATTTTTCCATCCGATCCATCTCGCGCTCGAGTAAATCGATCTCGAGCGCGCCCATCCGATGCATCCCCTCGTATTCGCCGTCGAGTGGCGTCGCGAGTTCGCTGCCGACGTCGAACAGCTCGTTTTGAACCCGCCGCAGCATCTCGGAGTACCAGCCGCCCTCCGAGCCAAGATTGGCAAGGTACTCCGGAAGATAGGTGCGCACGATTCCGACGATCGAATTGAGCTCGTCGATCGTGCCGTAGGCCTCGATCCGTCCGTGCTCTTTCGGCACGCGGCGCCCTCCGACCAGCGCGGTCGTGCCCTTGTCGCCGGTGCGGGTGTAGATGCGGGTCAGTCGAATCGCCATCAGAGGTTCGCCTTTTTGCGAATCGCCTCGTAGGACGCATCGCCCAAATCGGTCGAGACCGGCAACCCGCTGTCGCGCCATCCCGCGACGACAACCGCACCCGACTGATTGCGCTGGCCGCCGAATCCTCCGGTGAGGTTGGTAAGATCGGCCCAGCCCGCATCCTCGAGCATCTGGCATGCCCGCATCGAGCGTCCGCCGGACAGGCATCCGACGACGAGTTTTTTATTTTTTGGCAGCACCTTTTCCGCTATCCCGAGAAAGGCGGGATTAGGCTCCATCTGGCCGGGGCCTTTCATGAACACGACCGGGATATTGATTGCTCCGGCAGGATGACCCTGCGCGAACTCGCCCTCAGTGCGCACGTCGAGGTAGATAGCGTCGGGATTCTGCCTGAGCGTCTCGTGCGCGTCGCGCGGAGGTTGTTCTTTTATTGGCATGAGGATTCACCTCGGAAACTCGAATCTCATTCTAGCAGATCTTGATGCGGCTCGCGCGGCGGACCGGTTGCTCCTACGGCTTGCCCACGCGCTCCTGATGCACCATCGCGGCGCGAGGTTTCAGCGGCCGCGCTTCCGGCGGCCGCTTCGCGTCGGGATAGCCGAACGGCAGAATCGTGAAGACGCCCCACCCGGTGGGCAGATCGATAATCGCCCCGATCTTCGCGGCGTCAAAATTCCCGACCCAGCAGGTGCCAAGCCCGAGCGCCCATCCGGCATTAGCCATATTCTGCACGGCCTGCGCGCAATCCACATCGGCCCATCGGGTGTTGGAAAGATCCTTCAGCACGATGATCGCGCTGGGCGAATCGGCGACGAATTTTCCGGTCGAGCAGAGTTCGCCGATCTCCTTCAGGCGTGCGCGATCGCGAACCACCACAAATTGCCACGGCTGCAAGTTGCGCGCGCTCATCGCATGGCGGCCGGCCTCTACGATTTTGGCCAGCTTGCCTTCTTCTACCGGCGTCGGCGCGAATGCGCGCTGCACCTTGCGCGAAATGATCGTCTCGATTGCATCCATTGCTAACCTCCAGTCCGGCGCGGTAGCGCCGCCGGGAACATGGCCTTACAGCCGTAAGTTTTAATTTTCAACACCGCTTGAAAGTCTTGTAGTATCTAGCCGCGCTAATTTCCAGTTGGCCGGCGTTTGGGGAACAGAAGAACTATCGCCGGTGGCGCGCATACGACTGGGCTGCGCGCAGCGAGCCCGCTGCGCAGCTGAGGTCCATGGATCGTCGAAAATCGGCGATACGCCGGGGCGCGGCGGCGGCATCGAGATTGCTGATGGAAAGCCGGCGCGGCTCTAACGCCGCTTCGGCGACTGGCGCAGCTTTGACGCTTTGGGAGCTATTTTGAAGAAAATCCGAATTGAAGTATCCCCCGCCTACGTGAGCTCGCCGCGCGCGAGCCATCGGGCTTTTGCCCGCCTGACTCCAAAAATAATTTCCGTGCTGATGTTCGCGATGCTTGCGGTCGCGATTTTACCGCCTCCCGCCGCGAACGCATCGCCGGTGGCGCCGTTCAAAGTCTATTTCAGTGGGACCGGGAATCTGGTCCTCGACCGGCTGAAACTCGACCCCGCAACTTATCGCGTGACCGATCTGTCCGCCGCTCAGTGCGCCATCTTTGATGACGCTCTGCCCAGCGCCGGCCCCGCCCTCGAGGCGCTCAAGGCGAGGATCGCAGCCGGCATGGGCGCCGTCATCGTCACTGGTCCCAATACCGATCCTTCGGCGCTCGCAGCGCTGACCGATGGAGCGATCACGCAGACCGGCACAGTAGACGTTCCAGCGGGGCCGAAGCACCCGCAGCAAATCGAAAAGTACGCGGCGATTATCGTGTACACCGGCCCGGCGACGAACCCTCTGGCGAGCAATGTGAGCTGGAAATCGGCGGTGCGGGTGCATGAGCGCTCGCTCCTCAGCACCACCAGGCGAGCGACGATTCTGGTCGCGACCAGCGGCAAAGATCCCGTGCGACCGCATACTCCCGTGCTGATCCAGATGAAGTCGGGTGCTGGAACGATCTACGTGCTCAACGTATGGCTCCGGCAAGGAGACCGGCGCGCGCGGATCGCGAGCTATCGGCTGCTGCTCGGCGGCATCGTGGGCGCGCAGAATTACGACTTCCAGCGTTGGGCCTACTTCAACTGGCTCTTGTACGACTTGTCGCGATCGTCGGCCGGGGTTGCGGCCGCCTCGTATGGCTCATGGATCGGCTCGCCGGTGCCTGACACACAGCAGATCATCTGGCTGGGCGTCATCTTCTCGGCGATGTTTGCCGCATTCGTGATTTGCTACATCTTCGTGCGGCGCTACAGCCTGAGGCATCCCGAGCAGCTCGATCAATTCTATCTGCCGCCGAAGTCCAAGGCGCCGCGCCCAGCGTCGCTGGGCGCGGCCGCCGCGGTTCCCGCGGCTCCGAGCGCGCCCGAGTCCACGCCGCGCCGCGGCGATCCGCGCTGGGAGATGGTGGGGTTCCATCGCCCGCTCTCGGGTTTTTTCTACAACTATCTGCTCGCGCTGATCGTCATGATCCCGTTCAACTTCATCGTGACGTTCTACATCGAACGCAACTTCGTCAATCCATTTCTCGAAGCGCGCGGCGCGTGGGCCGCGGTCACCCAGTTCATGCTGTTTTTCTTCACGCTGCTCGATTTAGGAACCGGGCAGGCGATGGTCAAGTACTTCGCCGAGTACCGGGTGAAGGAACCCGGGCGCGCGATCAGTTACGCGCAGTTCTTCATCTGGTTTCATGCGCTCGCGGGGATGTTCCAAATCACGGCGCTGGGTCTGGTCGCAGCAATCTGGATGCCGCATACCGCGATGGCGTTTCTGACCTGGTTCGTGATCCTGCACACGCTGATCCAGTTCCCGGGCTTTATCGCAATTTTCTCAAACCTGTTCCGCGCGTTGCAGCGCTTCGACTACGCGCAATTGCTGATCGTCCTGACTTACGTGCTGAATCCGTTCGTACAGCTCTCGTGCGGCGTCTATGGACGACACTGGGGATTGATGCATCCGGTGTTCGGCGAAGGGATGGGCGTGGTGTTCGGCTTCGCGATCGGCGGGGTCATTGCGAACCTGCTGATGGGCGCGTTTTGCGCGGTGTTCTACGACAAGATGGGCTTTCGGCTGGCGACGATTTTCCTGGCGCACTTCGATCGCGACACGATCCGCAAGTCGCTCATCTACGGAATCAAGCTCACGGCGGGACAGGTCTCGAGCGCGGCGTCGTGGGCGCTGGTTCCGGTGATCATGGGAATTCTGATTCCGAATTTCCTCGAGCTCAACGAAATCTGGATTCTGACCTACTCGCTGACCTTCGCGTACCTCGAGACCGGCGCATACATTTTCACCACGCTGATGCCGTCGATCTCGGAGAGCTATTCGCAGGCGATGATGTGGCTGACGCGGCGCTATCTCGATCAGGGCTTGCGCTGGGGCTTGATAATCACCTCGATGCTGGGCGGGGCGTTCGTCGCGTTCTCGAATATTTTCGTCACGGGGCTGCTGCCGCCGCAATTCGTCCGCGCGGCGGAAGTGATGGTGCTGATGCACATATGGCGCGCGTTCGACTTCACGACCCGGATGCCGGATCAGGTTTTCCAGGGCGTGGGACGCACCGGGCTGTTCACGATCACCGCGCTGGTGGAAAACGGCGGACGCATCATCCTGTCGTGGTATTTGATCAAGTGGTACGGATTCGACGGGGTCTTCTACGCGTTCATCTTATCGTCGATCTTGAAGTCGGCGGTCGCGTGGCCGCTAATGGGTTACCTGATCGCGTGGCCTTCAATCAGTGTCTGGCAGACGCTGGTCAATCCGATCCTCGCGGCGTTCGGAAATTACTTTGTGCTCCATGAATTCGCGATCGCCGTGTTTCGCGGGCCGGGACATGCGGGCAGCGCGTGGCTGGTCGTGCTGCTGTGCCTGTTCGGATCGCTGCCGGTCTATATGTTCATCAGCGGATTGCTCGGATGGGATACGGCCGCGCTCCGTGAATTTCGCGACGCCGCCGAGTTGGTGCCGCCGCCGTTCGGAGCGATCGCGCGGATGGCGCATTGGATCGTGGAGATCGGCTCGCGCTTAAGTCCGCTGCACAATCGATTTCCGGGAAACTCGGTCGAAGAGGCCGCCGCGCAAGCGCGCGAGTTGACCACGCTGAAAGCGGAGATGCATTAAGCGCCGCGTCCCGACCCGCTTTGTTTTGACCCCGGCGACGGTGCTGCTCTGAGTTGCTTTAGCCGCGGCGGTAGATCGAGTAGTCGCGCTGAAGCTTATCCACCCGGTCCTGCACCGAGACGGCGCGCTGCGACTCGAGGAAGAACTGCACCAGCTCCGCGTGCGCAACCTGTCCGCCCGGGCTTAGAAGCTCGGCCAATTCTTCGATTAGGCTCGGAAACTTTTCGCTTGGAATGTAGTAATTGGCCCAGCCAAAATTGCAGTGGCGATGCAGAATCTTCGCGATGGTCTTTTCCAGTTCTTCGCGCCTGCCCGCGCTGGTTTCCTGTTCGTCGCTCAAGTTTGGTTCCCCCGCTCCGGATGTTGCGTCAGGCGCCCTTTTTGATCTGCTCCGGCTCCAAATCCTCGGCCCACAGAATCTTGTGATAGTCGAAACGCATGTTCTCGATGATATTGAACTTGACGATCTCGAAATAGGGGGACAAGTCAAAATCCCGCGGCGTCACCAGCCAAGCCGGAACCGGATGAAACAATCCCGGCGGCGCCGTGCCTTGCCGCCGCGCCATCGGCCATAGCCGGCGTTGCCGGAGAGGCGTGGCGGTTCCATCGGGCAACTGCTCGTAGCGCGGCACGATCGGAAACTTTACCTTCATGAAGCACGACGCGATCAGGCTTGAGCAGATTACCCGAGTCGGCACTCCGCTGCCGAAGTGCAGCGCCCGGCGGCGAAAGCGCGCCGGGATGAGGCTGAGCGGCAAGAAGTAGCGCGCGAGATCGACCGCGTTCTTGATGTCGTACTGATCGCCGACGGCCGCGATCGCCTCGTCCAGAACCGCGCCGAGATCCTGCGCCGACAAATTGTAGGGTCGGCATACGCGGATGTTGAAATCGCGGTACTTGCTGAGCGGCGACAGAACCGTTCCCGACTGGACCAGCGCCTCGACCAGCAGACAGCCGGCGTCCTCGCCGAACTGCTCGACGTACTCCTCGCGCAACTGCGGGTTGCGGCTGAGCGGCTCATCACCAACGTAGAGTGCGGAATGCGACCACGAACTCTGGGTCAGGTACTTGATGCACTGGCTGATGCGCTCGTTGCCTTCGACCAGGATCACGTCGCCCTTGCGGATATGGCGGCGCAGATTGGCCGGATCGTTGGGCGCATGCAGATCGTAGCTTTTGACCGGCTTGGTCAGAATGGCGATGGCAACGTCGGCAATCTTCTGCCGAAGCCACGTGAGCGGATTGTATGTTTCCGTCCAAGCCATGCGCGGAGGCTTAAGCGCCGCGTTTACGATGCGGCGCGAGCCGTCACCTGATTTGAATATACGAGCGAATCGCCCCGCGACACAAGGCGGTTTGACGGCCTGAGGCTTGTCACTCCCGCGCCGCGCTCAGGCGTCCGTCATTTTGACCGCGAGGAGAAATCAAATCCCGAGCCGAGGTGCATGTGGCGTCGGCGCCGAGCATGGGCGCTTCGGGATTTCTCGCCTAAGGCTCGAAATGACGGCGCAGGGAACTGCCCACGCTGGAGCACTTATCCTGCCGTAGCCGCGGCGAGGATCATCGGCAGGATCTTCGGCGCAGGAGCGCATCCTCGGGAAATCCTGTGGCGCTCAAAATGACCGCTTATCGCTACAGGCGCGGCTGGCCGACGATCGCGTAGAACGGCACGATTACCGACGGCTCGTCGGGATCGTCGGTTTTGATCGTGAGTTGCCCGCGCAACTGGCCCTCCGGAGCGCCGCGGTTGAGCGTCACCGTGATCTTGTATTCCTTGCCCGGCGTGACCGTCGCGGCTGATACGCCTACGGTAGAAACCGAACTCGTGACATCCAGCACCTTGACCTCTCGCGGGCCGTTGTTCTTGAGCGCGAGCAGCCGGACCACATCCTGTCCCTTGGGTGCGATGCCAAATGAGACCTGCGCGGGATCGACGCTTAAGTCGCCGCTGACCGTGCCGAATACATCGATCTGAATGGGCACGCGGTTGGTCACGACCTTGATCGAATCGTCGAATGTTCCCGTCGGCATCGTCTTTTCCAGAGTCACATGGAGAATCGCGCCGGGCTTATGATCGGTGCGCGGCGCCTGCACGACTTTGATCGAGGGATTCGCGTTGGTCACCGGACCGACGGTGAAACCCTTGCGCGTCGTAAGATCGTCGATAGTCACGTCCTGGGTAACCTCGGTTCCCTTGCGCACGGTCCCGAACGCGACCTGCGAGGGTGTCGCCGCGACTTGCTGCTTGACGACTCCCTGCATCGTCATGACCGCCTGCGGCAGATCGGGATCGTTGGTGTAGGCGGTGATGGTGCGAGTCTGATGGCCCTTCTGAAAGTGCGTGTCGAAGCCGACATCGATATCGGTGTCTTCGCCGGGTGCGAGATGATTTTTGGCCGGAGTCGCGGCGGTGCATCCGCACGAGGTTTTGACTCCGCGGATCATCAGTTCGCTCTTGCCGGTGTTCCTGATCTTGAAGGTATGCCTGACCATCGTACCTTCGAGCGCGGTGCCGAAATCGAACAGCGGATTCTCCACTTGGGCTTTCGGCTGCGGTCCCGGCGGCGCGGCGTTGATGCCGGGAATATCCGGCGACTGGGCGCGCGCGACGCCCACCGCAATCAGGCAGACGATCAGAGCAAGCAGAAATCGACGCATGGTTGGCTCCAGGAGCTGCCAAGAGCGAGCGGCTCCTTGATGATTATCGAGACTTGCGCGCGCGATTGAGATCAAGAGGCCTTCTCGGCGGCTGCCGCGCGCGTATCGGCATCCGCGGCCGCCACAGGCATGTAGCGACTCAGGAAATCGGTCGTGAATTCGCCACGGATAAAATCGGGGTCGTGCAAAATCTTCAAATGCAACGGGATATTGGTCTTGATTCCATCGATCACGTATTCACGCAAAGCCGCCCGCGCGCGCGCGAACGCCAGCTCCCGCGTTTCGGCGTGAACGATAAGCTTCGCGATCAGAGGATCGTACTGAACCGGCACGCGGTAGCCGTCGTACAACGCGGTCTCGACCCGCACTCCCAATCCGCCGGGCGGATGATGATTGGTCACGACGCCCGGCGACGGGATGTGCCGCACCGGATCCTCCGCGTAGATCCGAAATTCGATCGCCGCGCCTTTGAAGACGACGCTGCGCTGCTTGGTGCCCAGCGCCTCGCCCATCGCCATCCGGATGCTTTCCTTCACCAGGTCGGTCGAGGTCACCATCTCGGTGACGCCGTGCTCGACCTGGATGCGCGTGTTCATTTCGATAAAGTAAAACTGGTTGTCTGGGGCGAGCAGAAATTCGACCGTGCCGACGTTGGAGTAGCCGACGACTTCCGCTGCGCGGATCGCGGCCTTGCCCATCTTCTCGCGCAGGCGCGCGGTCAGGACGGGGCAGGGAGATTCCTCGATAACCTTCTGATGGCGGCGCTGGATCGAGCAGTCGCGCTCGCCCAAATGGATAACGCTGCGATGGTTATCGGCGAGGATCTGGAATTCCACGTGGCGCGCGCGCTCGAGATATTTTTCGAGATACATCGTGCGCGAGCTGAAGGCCGCTTCGCTCTCGCCGCGCGCGATCGGAAACAGATGCGCCAGCTCGGCGGCGTCGCGCGCGATACGCATGCCCTTGCCGCCGCCTCCGGCCGCGGCCTTGATCAGCACGGGAAAGCCGAGCCGTTTGCCGTCGGCCAGCGCGCCTTCAACTTCGGTGACGCCTTTGCCGTCGCTGCCGGGCAGGACAGGGACGCCAGCGCGCTTCATGATCCGGCGCGCACGCGGCTTGTCACCCATCAGGCGGATATGGCGCGCGCGCGGTCCGACAAACTGCAAGCCCGAGCGCTGGCAGGCCTCGGCAAAGTCTCCGTTCTCGGACAAAAATCCGTAGCCGGGATGCAGCGCGTCGGCGCCGTAGGTCAGCGCGGCGCTCAAGATCGACGGGATATTAAGATAGCTGTCCTCGGCGGCGGGCGGCCCGATACAGACGGATTCATCCGCCATCCGAACGTGTAGCGCGTCTTTGTCGGCGGTGGAAAAAACCGCGACGGTCGGAATCCCCAACTCGCGGCATGCGCGGATAATCCGGATTGCGATCGTGCCGCGATTGGCGACCAGCAGCTTTTTGAACATCGCGACGCTCAGCCCGCCTCGAGAACCATCAGCGGCTGCCCATACTCGATTGGTTGCCCGTCCTCGGCGATGATCCGGACCACGCGGCCGGCCGCGGGCGCCTCGACTTCGTTCATCATCTTCATGGCTTCAATAATACAGACCGTTTGGCCCTTGCGCACCGAGTCGCCCTCATTGACGAAGGGATCGGAATCCGGCGATGGCGAGCGGTAAAACGTGCCGACCATTGGGCTTTCGACCAGAACCTGATTTGCCGCAAGCTCGATCGGCGCGGGAATCGGCCCTCCGCTGCGCTGCGCGGCGGGCGCGGGCCTGGACGGCGCCGGCGCACTCGCGCGCGGCGACGGCACCGGCAGCGGCGCGGCGCCCGCATCACTGGGAGCACCTCCGCGGACCAATCGAACCTTGCCCTTTTTGTCTTCGATTTCGAGCTCGACCAGCCCGTAATCATTCATCAATACGATCAAAGCCTTAATCTCGCGAACTTCCATCCCGTCCCCCGAATTGGCGCGAGGCTTCACTTAGGGCCCGGCGCAGCCGCCGCGATCTCGCGCGCGGCGCGCAACGCGAGAGAATAACCGGCGGCGCCGAAGCCCATGATTCTGGCGACGGCGATATCCGCGACCATCGAGCGATGACGAAAGCGCTCGCGCCGGTACACGTTGGAAAGATGCACTTCGATAACCGGCAGTCCCACCGCGATCAGCGCGTCGCGAATCGCAACGCTGGTATGCGTGTAGGCGCCAGGGTTAATTAGTATCACGTCGGCATGCCCACGCGCCTGCTGGATTCGATCGACGATCGCGCCTTCGTGATTCGACTGATAGGCGGTCACTGCGATTCCGAGCCCGGCGCCGAGGCGCGTAAGCTCGCGGTCGATATCCTCGAGCGTGACGGTTCCGTAAATCTCGGGCTCGCGCGTGCCGAGCAAGTTCAGGTTCGGACCATGGATGACGAGCGCTTTGAGCGGCGCCATCGGCGGTGCGTCATCGCGCCCGGACGCGCGGGTAGCTTTAGTCGCCATCGAGTGAAAGGTTCCTCGCGGCATTGAACCCTACCGCGCCGGCTACTTCAAGACGGGCTTGAATTGGGGCCGGTCCGTTATTCGCTCTGCTTATCGTCATCGTCGACATCGCCCTGTTCGACGTCACCCATTATTTTCTGCGAGCTGCGGGTTTTGATCGCCTGTTGATAAATCTCGCGCCGGCGTTTCCCGGTGAGCTTTGCGACAATCGCGCTGGCCTGCTTGAGGCTGACGCCCTCAGCCAGGAGCATCTCGATCGACACGGGCGACGCCGTCTCGGGGGCTTCGTTTTCGCCGGCACCGGCGACGACGATCGTGATCTCGCCGAGAGCCGGAGTCTCGGCGAAGCGGCGCGCAAGATCGCCGAGAGCGCCACGAATGATCTCTTCATAGGTCTTGGTGATCTCGCGGACGATTGCGCCCTCGCGCGAATCGCCGAGCGTTGCCGCCATCGCGGCGAGCGTTGCGCCGAGACGCCGGCCCGCTTCATAGAAGACGAGAGTACGCGGTTCGCGTGCGAGCGACTCCAGATGCTTTCGGCGCGCGCCGCCGCGCGCGGGCAGAAAGCCTTCGAAGGCGAAGCGGTTGGTTGCGATTCCCGCGACCGACAGCGCCGCGACCGCGGCCGAGGGGCCCGGCACCGCGCTCACACGGATTCCGGCGTCGAGCGCGGCGCGCACCAGCCGGTAGCCGGGGTCTGAGATCGCGGGAGTGCCGGCGTCGGTCACGAGCGCGATTTTCTCGCCCGCGCGCAGGCGCGCCACGATCTCGGGTGTGCGGCTGTCCTCGTTGTGCTCGAAGTAGGAGAGCATCGGGCGGCGAATCTGATGCGCGGCGAGCATCGCGCCGGTGCGGCGAGTGTCCTCGCAGGCGACGCGATCAGCCTCGGCCAGAATGCGGATCGCGCGCGGCGAAAGGTCATCGGCATTTCCGATCGGGGTGGCGACGACGAACAGGATTCCCGCGGTAGGCGCATTCGAATTCATCGCGATAGCGTACCGGATTGTGCGCCGGCGTATCGCGACATTACAATTGCACGCGAGATCGAATCGAGGAGCGTCGCGATGGCCGCCGGAAAAGCTACCCTGCTCATCTCATGCATCGACCGCCCGGGAATTATCGCGCGGGTCGCGGGCCATCTGTTTACGCTCGATTGCAACATCCTGACCTCGGACCAATACAGCGACGACGAAGACGGCCACTTTTTTTGGCGCATCCAATTCGAGAGCCTGAAGCGCCCGGTCGCCGACCTTGCGCGCGATCTGGAGGCGACGATTCCGGGCCTGCTGCCATGGGAGCAACTGCGATGGAATCTGCACGACGCGGCGCGGCGCGACCGGATAGTGCTGATGGTGTCGCGGCTGGAGCATTGCATGATCGATTTGCTGAGCCGGCATCATGCGGGCGAGTTCGACGCCGACATCGTCGGCATCATCAGCAATCATCCGGACCTCGAGCCGCTCGCACGTCCGTTCAACGTGCCGTTCGAGGTCATCCCGGTTGCAAAGGGCAAGAAGCCCGAAGCCGAGGCCGCGATGCTCGCGCGGTTTAAAGAGCTGCGCGCCGACACGGTGGTGCTCGCGCGCTACATGCAGGTGCTGTCGGGCGATTTTCTGCGCGCATGGCAGAAGCCGATCGTTAACATCCATCACAGCTTCCTGCCGGCCTTCGCGGGTTCGCGGCCATATCAGCAGGCGCGCGAGCGCGGCGTGAAGCTGATCGGGGCGACGGCGCATTACGTGACCGAGGAGCTCGACGCGGGACCGATCATCGAGCAAGCGACGATCGCGATCACGCATCGCGACACGGTCGCGGACCTGATGCGCAAGGGCAAAGACCTGGAGGTGATGGTGCTGGCCCGGGCGGTGCGGGCGCATCTGAAGAAGCAGGTGCTGACGCATCGGAACCGAACGATCGTGTTCGATTAAGCGAATTGTTGGCAAGATCGCGGTGGGTTCGTTTGGTAGATTTCCAAGAATTGCTAAATAGAAAACCCTTGTAAATGCTGAAAGATTTTGGCAAACGGTGGCTTTGTGACGCTTTTTAGCATTTAGCGCATCGTTAAAGTGCAGATTTTGCAAATTACGAATCGACCCATTAGAGTTGTGCCTGCCAAATCCCACACAGACAGGTTTGCATAGTCCGACACCGAACATAAGGCTGAACAGTTCAGCCATGAACAAATCTGGCAAAAACCCTAACGATCGTTAGGCGGCTACGCGTTGGCGCAGTAGCAGATCGAGCCGACCCCACGGCGCGGAGTAGATCCGGATCCCCCTTCGCCAAGCAGTCCCGCGCGCGGCAGCCACGCGCACTGCCGCGTCGGCGACTCCTCCAAGGCCGTCATTTCGAGCTTTGGGCGAGAAATCCCGAGGCACCTACGCTCCCTGCCGACCTCATGTGCGGCAGCCTCTGCGCTCGGGATTTCTCTCTGTGATCGAAATGACGGACGGCAAATCGACAGCCACTCAGAGAGTGAGTGACCAGACAAAGGGTGGTCACACGGTGCCGGTGAAGAAGTGCAGGGATCGGGTGGCGAAGGACATTACTGGAGCCCAGTAGATTCCCAGGACGATTGTTACGCTGGCGAGGGCACCCATCAGGCCATAGTTCCAAAAGTCCACTGTGACGGTGCCTTCGTCGCCGTTTGGGGTGTCGAGGAACATGGTCTTGATTGGACCCATGTAGTAGTAGAGCGAGACTACGGCGTTGAGCACACCGACCAGCGCGAGCCAGTAGAATTTTCCGCGGATTACGGCGGCGAAGAGATAGAACTTGCCGATGAAGCCGATGGTCAGCGGAATGCCGGTCAGCGAGAACAGGAAGATTGTCAGCGCGACGGCGGGGACGATTCCCCCGCGCCATGCGAGCCCCCGGTATGCGTCGATATCTTCGCGGCCGGTCGAGTTGGCGACGATCATCACGACCAGGAACGCGCCCGCGTCCATCACGTAGTACGCGAACAGATAAAACAGCATCGCGCGGATTCCGTCGTTCGAGAGCACGACGAAACCCATCAGCGCGTACCCGGCCTGCGCGATCGAGGAGTACGCGAGCAGCCGCTTCATGTTGGTCTGCTGCAGCGCGGCCAAGTTCCCGAGCGTCATCGTGATCATGCAGATGAAGAGCAGCAGCTCGGGCCAATCGACGCCCTTGAGCGCCTGCCAGTTGCCCGCCGCGGTCATCGACGAAAGCGCGGGATAGAAGAAGCGCGTCAGCAGCGCGAAGCCGGCGGCCTTCGATCCGATCGCGAGGAACGTCGTGACCGGAATCGGCGCGCCCTGGTAAACGTCGGGCGCCCACATATGGAACGGCACCGACGCGATCTTGTAACCCATCCCGGCCAGGATCAGGACCAGCGCGATAAACACCGCCAGCACCGGAATATGCCCGGGCGAAGTCAGCGCGCGATTGATCAGGTTGAAATCGAGCGAGCCGGTAATTCCGAAAATCCAGCTCATCCCATAGATCATCGTGCCCGACGCGACGCCGCCGTAGATCAGGTACTTGAGCGCGGCTTCGAGCGAGCGGCGGTTATGGCGCAGAAATCCGGTCAGGATATACGAAGTCAGCGAGACGAATTCGAGCGCCAGATACGCCATCAGCAGATTCGCCGACTCCGCCATCAGAAACATCGCAAAGGTGCTCGCGAGCAGAATCGCGTAGTACTCGCCCTGATCGCATCCGCGGACTTCTTCGGATCCGATCGACATCCAGATCGCGACGATCGCGGCCAGCGCGATCAGTGCGCGAAAATAGAAGGCGAACGAATCGAACACCAGCATCCGATGAAACAGCCACGCGCCCGGCGTAATCGGTTCCATCGCGATCAGCAGCAGCGCAACCACGGCGACCATCAGCGCCACGTCGCCGAGGCGGCGCTTGTCGGCGATCAGCAGGTCGAGGATCACGAGCAGCAGGATGCCGCCGGCGAGCACCAGCTCGGGCCCAAAGTGGGTCAGACTCGCGTAATTGCCGAGGTCCATCTCCGCATCACTCCATCATTTCAAGAGCGCGATCGCGGAGGCCGGCGTTGACAGCACCACCTGGTTCAGATGCGCGAGCGACGTGTTGATCAGGCCGAGGATGGCGTGCGGATAGACACCCAGGATGAGCACGATAATCGCGAGCGGAACCAGCGTGAAAGCCTCGCGGAAAGAGAGGTCGGAGAAGCCCTTGTATTTTTCGTTGAACGGCCCGAGATAGATTCGCTGAAAGGTCCAGAGCAGGTATCCGGCGGTGAGAATTGCGGTTGCGGCCCCGAATACCGTCATCAGCGGATATCTCTGCCACGCTCCGATCAGCACCAGGACTTCGGAGATGAAGGCCGACATTCCGGGCAGGCCCATCCCAGCGAAAAACGCGAAGCCGGTCATACCGGCATAGATTGGCATCTGCTGTGCCAATCCGCCGAAGCCCGCAATCTCGCGATGATGCGCGCGATCGTAAATCACGCCGACCAGGATGAAGAGCATGGCCGTGATGGTGCCGTGATTGAACATTTGCAGCACGGCGCCGTCGATTCCAGCCGCGTTGAAGGTCGCAAGCCCGAGCATCACGTAACCCATGTGGCTGATCGACGAGTACGCGATGAGCTTTTTGTAATCGGTCTGCGCCATCGCGCACATCGCGCCGTAAACGATATTGATCGTGCCGATCACGCCCAGGAACAGCCACGCGAGCTCGTGCGTCGCGGCGGGCAGAATCGCGAAGTTGACCCGCAGGATTCCGTAGGTGCCCATCTTGAGCAGCACGCCCGCCAGGATGACGGAAATCGCCGTCGGAGCTTCTACGTGCGCGTCGGGCAGCCAGGTATGGAACGGGAAGGCGGGAATCTTGATTGCGAATCCGATGAACAGCGCAATCCAGACCACGCGCTGGAAACCGATCGTGTAATGCGAGGCGTTGGCCGCCAGCAGCGTCATGTCGAAGGTGTTTTGCGAGCCGTAAAAATACAGCCCCAGCATCGCCAGCAGGATTAAGACCGATCCGAGCAGCGTATAGAGAAAGAACTTGATCGCGGCGTACTCGCGCCGCGGTCCGCCCCACACGCCGATCAAGAAGTACATCGGCAGCAGCATCACTTCCCAGAAGATGTAGAACAGGAAAAAATCCAGCGACACGAACACACCCATCATCCCGGCGTCGAGCAGCATCAAGAGTGCGTAATAGCCTTTCTCCGCGCGGTTGATTCCGAAACTCGCGAACACCGAGATAAAGCAGATGAGCGCGGTCAGCAGCACCATCGAGATGCTGATCCCGTCAATGCCCATGAAGTAGGTAATGTGATACGAGGGCATCCAGTTGAATTTATCGACGAACTGGATGGCGGTGGTCGCGGAATTGAAATGCTGGTAGAGCCAGATCGCGATCAGGAGCTGGAGGCCCGCCGCAACGGCCGCGATCCACTTGAAGCTGTTGTTCATCACCTGCGGCAGCGCAAGGATGACGGCCATCCCGATTACCGGAATGAACGTGATCAGTGTGAGGGGATGGCTCATTTTAGATAATACTCTTCTCGCGTAACGCTCTTGCCGCCTAACGCGCGTGACCGCAAAGCCCGATGCTCACACGCGCAAAATCGCGCGCGCCAGCAGAATCACCATCACCGCGGCCAAAATTCCGTATAAGTAGCCGTTGATCGAACCGGTCTGAAGCCTGCGCAACCGTCCCCCGACATCGAGAGTGAGCAGCGAAGCCGCATTCACCAGGCCATCGACGACGTAGCTATCGAACAGGCCCGACATCCACGCGAGGAAAACCGTAATCGTGGCGGCCAGGTTGACGATCCCGTCAACAATGTTCAAATCGAACCACGCAAGCGCGCGGGTCAGCGCCAGATAGGGGCGCACGACCGTAAAATCATAAAACCCATCGATGTAGTATTTGTTCTCGAGCCATTTGTACGGCGCGCCGCCGAGCGCGATGCTGAAGCGCCGCGGATCGATTTTCTTCTGCCGATACATCAGGTCCGCGATCAACCATCCGATCACAACGATCGAGAATGTAACGAAGCCCAGCCCGGCTTCGGCGGCGTGATTGTGGATGCCCGACTCCATCAGGTGCCGGGTCGGCGGCGAGCTAAAGACGGGATCGAGAAAATTTTCGAAGGGCTTATAGGTCGCGATAAAGTCGGGAATCTTAACGAGTCCACCGAACACCGACAGCAAGCCCAGCACGATCAGCGCCGTCGTCATCGAGGGCGGCGATTCGTGCAGGTGATGCTGCTGTTCGTGGGTGCCGAGGAACTCGCCGAAGAAAGTCATATAGACTTCGCGGAACATGTAAAAAACGGTGATGCCCGCGCCGAACAGCAGAAGCAGCCATACGCCAATATGGCCGTGCGCGAATGCCTGCCAGATAATCTCGTCCTTGGACATGAAGCCGGCGAAGGGCGGCACGCCCGAGATCGCCAGTGTGGCCGCAAGGAAAGTAAAGAACGTGATCGGCATGTGATGGCGCAGACCGCCCATCTTGCGCATGTCCTGCTCGCCACCCATCGAGTGGATGACCGAGCCGGCGCCAAGGAACAGGCAGGCCTTGAAGAAGGCGTGGGTCATCAGGTGAAACACGCCGGCGGTGAAGGCGCCCACTCCGACCGCGGCGAACATGTAGCCGAGTTGCGAGATGGTCGAGTAGGCCAGCACCTTCTTGATGTCGTTCTCCGTGATCGCGATCGTCGCGGCGAAAAACGCGGTTAAAGCGCCGATCACCGCCACGACCGTCATCGTCGCCGGCGACATCGCGAACAGGAAATTCATCCGCGCGACCATGTAGATGCCCGCGGTGACCATCGTCGCGGCATGAATCAGGGCGCTTACGGGAGTCGGGCCGGCCATCGCGTCAGGCAGCCAGATATAGAGCGGAATCTGCGCGGATTTTCCGGTCGCTCCGGCGAACATCATCAGCGTGACGAACGTGACCATCGTCATGCCGAGATAACCGGGCATTCCGGCGAGCAGCGGCGCGTACTTGGCGATCTCGCGCGTGACTAGAGTCGGATGGCCGACCGAGCCGAGCGAAGCGAACAGGGCATAGAGCGCGATTACAAACGCCAGATCTCCTATTCGATTGACGATGAAAGCCTTATTGCCGGCGGTGGTGTTCGCATAGACCTTGTACCAGAAGCCGATCAGCGCGAATGAACACAGTCCGACGCCTTCCCATCCGACGAACATCAGCCACAGGTTGTCGCCGAGGACCAGCACCAGCATCGCGAACGTGAAAAAATTCAACCATCCGAAGAAGCGCCAGTACGAATCGTCGTCGTGCATGTAGCCGGTTGAGTAGATGTGGATGAGTCCGCCGACACCGGTGATGATCAGCGTCATGATCATCGACAGCGGGTCGAGCCAGAACGCGATATCGAGATCCAGGCCGCCGTAATGGATCCAGGGCCACAGGCTGTCGAGCATGAAGCGCGAGTCCGGCGGCAGGGAAAGCATCACAAAGAACGTGCGTGCGGCGAGGACAAAAGCGAGGATGATGACGCCGCATCCGACGACGGTGATCGCGCGTTTGCCGAAAGTTTTCTGGAGCCAATAGCCGGCCAGAAAATTAATCGTCGCGCCGATCAGCGGCAGCAGGATAATATAGCGCGCAACCGTTATGCTTATCGGGTGATCCATCAATCCAGGTCCGCAAGGTCCGCGAGATCCGGGTTCAGTAGCCGGCAGGTATGAAAACCAGGCATGCCGCCGCCATCGCCACAATCCCCTCCGCGCTCGAACACGCGGCTGATATAATCAGAAAACTTATCCGGCGCAAAGTAAAATCGAAGCGCCAAAAGAGGCGGCGCCGCGTTTTTTTTATCCCTTGCGTCCGCGTTATCCGCTGAGGTTTTCGGTCGCACCGACGTCGATGGTCCTGAAGTTCTGGTAGATCGCCAAAACCACGGCGAGACCGATTACCGCCTCAGCGGCGGCGAGCATGATCACGAAGATCGCGAAAATCTGGCCGTCGTATTTGCCGCCGCCATAGAACGCGAAGGCGAGATAATTGATGTTGGCGGAGTTGAGAATCAACTCGACGCCCATCAGGATGCCGATCGCGTTGCGCCGCGTCAGCACGCAGAACATCCCGAGCATGAAAACGATTAGGCTCAAGATCAGAAAATGATCGAGCCCGATTGCCGCGCCCATGCCAGCCCCCAGGCCTCCGTTACTCCCGCGCTTCGTGGCGCGAAATTACGATCGCGCCGATCAAAGCGGCTAACAACACCAGCGATGCGACCTCAAACGGCAGCACGTACTCTCCCAAAAACGCGTTGCCGATTCCGTAGGTGGTCGGCGCCGTCACATGCGCGGCGGCCTGATGCCATCCGGTATGCGCGATCGCGTAGAGCATCACCGCGCCCGCGATCACGACGGTCACTATCGCGGGCGCAATTCCGACCGCGCGATTCGATATCGTCACGTCGGCGATTCCCTGCGTCAGCATCACCGCGAAAATCGTCAGCACCAGAATTCCGCCGACATAAACCAGTAGCTGCACCATCGCGACAAAATCCGCCGCGAGCAGAATGTAGATGCCGACGACGCCCATGAACGCGCCCAATAGTGCGAAAGTCGAATGGACGATGTTGTGCGAAAACGCGACGACAGCGGACGAGCCTACTGTCAACGCGGCAAGTACGTAAAAGATTACAGTCTCGAGCATGGCTTGGGCGCCCCTCCCGGCGCCGCGAATGCAAAGATCCGCGGGCTAGGACTCTTCGGTCTCCTGTGCGGGCTTGTCGCCGCCCGGCTGCGCCCATTCGTCGAGGTAATGCATCCCGCGGGAGAGAATCGGCGCGAGCCGCGGGTCGGTCTCAGGACCCTTTTTGGCTTTGTAGGCGTGAATCGGCTCCTGGATAAACCGCCGAATCAGGCTTTCGAGCGAGAAATCGGCGCCCTCGAATTCTGTCGTGTGATGAATCGATCCGGTCGGACACGGCTCGCTGCACAGTCCGCAGAACATGCACTTGGCGATATCGATATCGAACTGCGAGATGATCATGCCGCGTGTGGCGGGATCTTTTTCGACCGCGATCACGATGCAATCGATCGGGCAGGCGCGTTCGCACGCGAGGCATCCGGTGCAGATCTCGAGATCGACTTCCAGAATCCCGCGATAGCGAAACGGCAGCGTGTCCTGCACGCGCACTTCGGTGCGGTCGGGATATTGCACGGTGTACGGCTTGCGCACGAAGTGCGAGGCCGTCACCGCCATCCCCTCGAAGATCGTGGTGACAGCGTCCTTTATATTTTCAACGTAAGAGCCGAATGCGCCCATTGTTTTTCTCAGCGATAACTCGAAATCGCGAACCTAAATCGTCGGATTGTAATACAGCTCCATCTTCGAGCGTCTTGCGTAGTAAACTACGCGCTGGATAAAGACGATCGCGATCACAATTCCAGCCGCGAACATGATATAGCCGGCCCACGAATTGCCCTCGGGCCAAACCGCGACCCAGATCGCGGTGCCGATCATGTCAACGAATGCGATCGGCACGAAGTACTTCCAGCACAGCGCCATTAGCTGATCGATCCGCACCCGCGGCAGCGTCCCGCGCACCCACATCGAGACGAACACCAGGAACAGAACTTTAACGTTGAACGTAATGAGCTGCAGGATATTCATCGCGACGACGTTTTTCGTGATGTGCGGAAATTGCCATCCGCCGAGGAACAGCGTGCTGATAATCGCGCCGATAATGAACAGGTTGCCCCACTCCGCCATGAAGAAAAACAGATAGCGCATCCCGCTGTACTCAGTTGCGAAGCCCGCGACCAGCTCGGATTCCGCCTCGGGCAGATCGAACGGCGTGCGGTTGCCTTCGGCCAGCGCCGAGATGAACAGAATCCAGGCCGCGATGAACGTGAACGGGTTGGCGAACAGGAACCAATGCTGCGGCGCCCAGCCCTGCGCCTTGATGATCCCCTGCATCGAGAGCGTGCCGGTCATCAGGACGATCGGAAAAATCGACAGGCCGGCGGGAATTTCGTAACTGACAATCTGCGCGGCCGAGCGGATTCCGCCGATCAGCGACCACTTGTCGTTCGACGCCCATCCCGCCATCAGCACGCCGACCACGGTCAGAGCGGTGACCGAGGTCATGTAGAGGATGCCAACGTTCAGATCGGCCAGAATCAGCGATGAGGAAAACGGCATCACCGCCCACGGCAGCACGAAGGCGAGCACGACGAGATACGGCGCCATCTTGAATAGGTGCGGGTCGGCGTCGGTTGGCACGATATCTTCCTTGCACACGTGCTTGACACCATCGGCGAGCCATTGCAGGAAGCCGTTGGGGCCCACGCGATTGGGGCCGACACGCGACTGGATGCGAGCCCATACGCGGCGCTCGACCCAGCTAACGATTCCCGCGAACGGAAACGCGACGCCCAAAAACACGGCCGCGCTCAGCACGAACACCGCGATCGCGGCGACCAGGTCGTACGGCGGGTTCTTACCGAACGTCCCGGATGCGATCAGATATTGAACAAGCGTCTGCATGATTCAGCGATCGATCTCCGGCGCGATAACGTCCAGGCTCGCGATCAATGTCACCAAGTCGGCGATCATAAGGCCGCGGCTGAGTTTCTGCGTGATACCCATCGCCGCGAACGACCCTGTGCGCACATGCACGCGCCACGGATAAGCGGTGCCGTCGCTGACCACGTACCAACCCATGTCGCCGCGCGCGGACTCGACCCGGATCTGGCATTCTCCGGCGGGCGGCTTGAAGTTGCGCGGCACCTTGGCCAGCACGGATCCGGCGGGCAACTGCTTGAGCGCCTGGCGCAGGATCTTCGAGGACTCGGCCATCTCGCGAATCCGCACCATGTAGCGATCCATCGCGTCGCCGAGCTGGCCCCATTGTCCGTTGCCGACGGGAATCTCGAACTCGAAGTTGGGATAGACCGAATAGGGAATGTCCCTGCGGATGTCCCACTTGAATCCGCACGCGCGCAGATTCGGACCGACCAGGTTGTAGTTGATCGCTTCTTCGAGCGTGATAACGCCGACGTTGGCCAGCCGCTCGATATAAATTTTATTGAACGAGATAAGCGCGTTGTATTCGTCGAGGATCGGCTCGAAGTGGTCGAGGTAGGCAAGCGCCTTCTCGCGCCATCCGGGCGGCAAATCGAAGGCGACGCCGCCGATTCGCATGTAGTTGAAGGTCAGGCGCGCGCCGCAAAGCTCTTCGATCAGGTCGTTGATCATTTCACGCTCGCGAATCGCGTGCGTGAACGGCGTCATCGCCCCGATATCCATCGCCATCGTTCCGACTGAGAGCAGATGCGACGCGATCCGGTTGAACTCGGCGGCGATCACGCGGCAATACTCACCGCGCTTGGGAACCTCGATTCCGGCGAGCCTTTCGCACGCCATCCCCCAGCCCTGATTGGTGAACATCGCGCAGACGTAATCGACGCGGTCGGTGTACGGCATGAAGCCGTGGTAGCCGACTTTCTCCGCGATCTTCTCGATCGAGCGATGCAGGTAGCCAACATCGGGCACCGCCTCCCGCATCACCTCGCCGTCGGCGCGGACCACGAAGCGCAGCACGCCGTGGGTCGAAGGATGCTGCGGCCCCATGTTGAGGGTCATTTCTTCTGTGCGCAGGGTACTCATTTGGCCTTCGGGTTGAGCCGGATGATCGGGCTTTCACGAACGGTGGAGATGCCGTGGTATTCGAGCGGCTCGACGAAATCCTTGCGCAGCGGATAGCCTTCCCAATCCTCGGGCAGCAGGATGCGGCGCATATCGCTGTGATCGGTGAAGGTCACGCCGAGCAGATCGAAGATCTCGCGCTCCATCCAGTTGGCGGAGTTCCAGATGCCTTCGAGCGTGTGCACGACCGGGTTCTCGCGCGGCAGTTTCACTTTCAGCACGGCACCGTGGCGATGCTTGTAAGAAAAGAGGTGATAGACCACCTCGATGCGATCCTTGTAATCGACGCCGCTTTGGTTGGACAGGCAATCCATCGCGAGTTCGGGATCGTCGCACATAAAGCGGCCGACCTCGACAATCGCGGCAGGATCGATTACGCAGAACGAGTCGAGCTTCTGAGTAACGGTCTCCAGAACCTTCGCGCCGAACTGCCGCGTGAGCCGCTGATATATCGCGAGCGCTTCCATCCTCAGGCCGCGGTCACCTGCTCACGACTTGCGCTCCCGCGCGAGAGCCAGCGTTCGGTCATGATTTTTTCCTGCAGCTTGAGCAGGCCTTCGGTCAACGCCTCGGGACGCGGCGGGCATCCGGGCACGTACACATCGACGGGCAGGATCTTGTCGACTCCGTCGCACACCGAGTAAGCGAGCTGGAACAGTCCGCCGCAACTCGCGCACGAACCCATCGAGATGACGTACTTCGGATCGGGCATCTGATCGTAGAGCAGCCGCGTGCGCAGCGCCATTTTAAGCGTGAGCGTGCCAGCCACGATCATCAGGTCCGACTGCCGCGCAGAGGCGCGCGGCGTGGCGCCGAAGCGTTCGATATCGGCGCGCGGGCCGCCGGTATGCATCAGCTCGATCGCGCAGCAGGCAAGCCCGAACAGCATGTACCAGATACTCGATTTGCGCATCCAGTTCAGTAGCTCGTCAGTTTTGGTCGTGAGCACGTAATCCGGAAGTGTGTTGAGCAGCGACATAACATTATTGTCCCAGTTCCTATTCCGGAACTTTTTTGATCCATTCGAGATCGTGTTTGACCCAAACGTAAGCCAGGCCGACAAACAGGATCAGCAGAAAAATCAGAATCTCGCTGAGCGCCGCCATCCGCGCGCCGTTGCGCACCCAATCAAGATAGACTGTCGCGATCGGATACACGAAGGCGACTTCGACCTCGAACACGACGAAGATCAGCGCGATCAAGTAGAAGCGGACGTTGAAGTTAATCCAGGCGCGGCCGGTAGGCGGCTCTCCGCATTCATAGGGGATCAGCTTGCGCTCGTAGGGATTGTTAGGCGCGAGCAGCTTTTGCAGGCCGAACATCAACGCGACAAAACCGATCCCAATTACGGTCAGGGCAAGTGGCACGCTGAAGCTCAGATACATGGGTTAATTACCGACTCCTCAATTAGTTGGACCGGATCAAACTGTCAAGAAGCATCACTTTTCAAACCACCTGCGGCGCTTAAGCACTGCTACTTTATCACATTAGCCGTGCGCCGGAGAAATCGCGCAAAAAATCCGCTACTTCGCCGATTTAGCCAGGCTCGACACGGCTTGCGCATCAAGCCACGCCCCGTGACCATTCGGACACGTCTGCATCGCGATTTTGTCCTGCACGTGCTCGACCAGCAGGCTCGAGCATTTCGGGCATTTCAGTGCCGCGCTCTGCCGGGAGCGCATCTTGTCGAGCAGCTCCTGATCGTGCTTGCGCGCCCATTCAGATTCGCGCGCCGCTTCCACGTCGCGAAACTTGTCACCCAGCCGGTCCTTCTCGTCGCTCATCTCTCTGGAGCCCTCAATTGGTCAGGCGAACATATTTGTTGTATCACACCGGGCCCATCGCCGGACGCGCCGTGCGGATTATCGGCGCGCCGCGAAGCTGCCGCAAACTCCCGGCAGACCAGTCAATCCATTTCCTTGATTAGTTTGCCGCTGCGCGCTTTTTCGACGGTGGCGTCGAATTTCGAGCCCAAATCGACGCCCATTTCTTTCGCACGCTTCTTCGCCCACAGGCCGACGTTGCGCGAGTCCTTGTAAAACGAATCGTCGCGCGGCTTCGAGGCGTCGAAGTTAGCCAGGCGCGAAGACTCGCTCTGGACCATCGCGAATGACGACATAACCCGGCGCAGGCGCGTCGAGCCGCATCCAGGGCAGACGCGGCGCTCACGCTTCTTCGGATTCAGCACGACCTGCGAACTCGTCCGGCGGCATCGCGCGCATTGATATTCGAAAATCGGCATCCGAACGCGACAATATCCTGCGCGGCGCCAGCGGGCAAATCAGCCGCGGTATCGGCGTCGAGGACGACTATCGATCTTTCATAATCAGGTCGGCCAGCGGACTTCCGGCAAGGAACAATAGGCCGATCGCGCCGACCACGACGCCGGTTCCGATCCACCAGGGCGAGCGGTATTCGATTCCAAGGACGAGCATGATCAGCGCCCATACCGGCAGAATCGCGGCGATACCGAGCCGCATCACGACGCTTATCGCGCTTTCGGCTTTTTCGATCGGGTCGGCCATGGTTCCTTATCTACCGATTCCCGCGCCGACGGGCAAACTCAGAGTTTTTGAATTTATTCGGAACCCGGGATTCCCTTCGAAGGCTCAAGGGTCGGCTCTCGCGCGGCAGAAGCAGGCCGGCGCGGCACTCCCTTTCCGTCATCCTGAGCGGCGGCTGTCGCGGCCGCCCCCTCCCGTCATCCTGAGAGTCTGTGAGTGAATTGCCGCGAAGCACCTCGGACGGGGAAAAAGCCGAATGATTTCAGGGGTCCATTTTTTACAAAGCCAATTCACTCACAAACTCTGAGCGAGGCCGCCGCG
>JBOHWH010000159.1:0-18209 GCA_050736695.1 Binataceae bacterium (SeqCode)
AGGATGTAGAAAGCGGGTGGATGACTGGGCGATAAATACTTCCAGCCAGTTGCGGCCGCTTCTGCCGCCGCTTTTGGATCTCCGGTGCGAACCCGCGCCGCCGCGAGCATTCCGTACATCCAGATACGATCGACTGAGCCAGTGTGCTGTTCGAGAGCGCGCGCTTGCTCCAGTAATTCCAGGGCTCTGCGTATCTGCGAGTAGCGCATCGCGGCTTCAGCAAGCTCGATCAGCGCCATCGCCTTCATTTGCAAATCCCCCTGCTGGCACGCAAGTTCAAATACTTGCTTCCGGGTTTCCATCGCCTGCGACAGACGCCCGCTATGCAGCATCGCGATGCTCAGCAGCGAGAGAGATTCCAGGTGCCGGCGACGATCGCCAACGCGGCTAAACAGTTCTGAAGCCTCCTTGAAAAGTTCGACTGCTTCGTCCCAATCGCGGCCGGAGCCGGCTCGATACATACCGAGATATTCGTCGACGAATGCATGATCCTGAGGTTTCCGAGTGCGCGCCTTCGAGGCTAGCGCCAACGACATGTAGCGCTCGGCAAGTCCGGACATGGACATGAACCCGGCGGCCAAGGGGATACCGGCCAATGAGCGAGCGGTCTGGCCGGTGAGCCTTGTCTTCTCGGCAAGATTCAAGGATCGCAGGAGGCAGAAAATCGATCGAACGGGGTCGTTCTGATGATACGAAAACTGGGTGAGGCGTTCATAGTTAGCAGCGGCCAACTCCGTAATCTCGCGAGCCCGCGGATCAATCGAGTTAACTCGCGGCCACCAGCGCCGAGCGGCCTGAATTCCGATCTGCGCAATCACCCCAACAATGGCAGCGCTTCTTCCCGATGGGATCGAGTAATCAATCAGATCGAGCGATAATTCATATTGCCTGACCGATTCCCCAAGGTCGCCGACTCCCATGTAAGCGAGACCAAGCAGGCTTCGCGCGTTCGCAAGTTGCTGTCTGTCGGTCAGGGTGTGGTGCCGTTCGTTCAATTCCATAGCGTTCGAGAGCGATCTTATCGCTTCAGAATATCCGGCGAGCCGCAAATACTGTTCTCCGGTCTTTATCAGGTATGGGACAAGGCGTTTTTCCTGACCGGCTCCGGCCTTAACGAGATGATTGGCTATCTCGGATACGTGTTCGTCTTGCGAACCAGCGTAAGTTCTCTCAAGCGCTTCTGCCGCCGTCAGATGAAGCCGTTCTCGCCGTGGCGACGATAGTTCTGCGAGCAAGGTTTGCCGAATCAGGCCATGAGCGAAGGTCATGGAATCGCCGTCTTCACTCGAAGTAACCATCAAGGCCGCCTGCTGTGCCTCCTCGACAGCGGTCATGAGCTGCTCCGAGGTGAATTGTTGCAACGCCTCAAGCTCGGTGAACGAGAACGTATCGCCGAAGATGGCGGCCGCAATCAGTACCCGGCGAGTATCAGTACTCAAGCGCGAAATGCGCCCTGTCAGAACAATTCGGATATTTTCAGGCAACCTCGGTTCGCTAAGCCCTGCTTCGGGGAGGAAGCGGCCGTAAGCATCGATCACATTCTTCCGCTCGCGAAGGTCTTTGAATACTTCCTCTACGAAAAACGGATTCCCGCGGGTGGCTTCGTAAACGGATCGAAGAAGGCTCGAGGGCGCCTCCTGTCCACTGAGCGAACGCAGCAGCTCAGCAACCCCTAATTGCGAAAGTCCGGCGATACGCAGCGGAAGGGCGCCTTGGCGGATCCAACTTTCCTGCGTGGCAAGCAACCTCGATTTAGTGCCAGGGTCCAGGTCTCGACAGATCGCTATCATGAGGATTGGCAATCTATCGACGCGCCCGCGGAAATGCGCCAGAAGGTCAAGGGTGGGCTCATCAGCCCACTGCAAGTCATCAAGGAGCAGGACCAGCGGGCGATTCGCGGCCAGGCGTCCGACAAACTCTGAGAAGCCGTCGAATAAGTATCGGCGAGTCTCGATCGGATCGAGCTCGGGTGCGGCTGGAATCTCGGGAAAGGTGTGTCGCAAGTGGGGCACAAGCAGCGCGAGTTCCGGACCATTCGCTCCAATAAGATCGGCGAAGGCGGGCAGACTGGGCGCCTGCTCCAAAGCCGCGTCGATCAACTCTACAAACACATTATAAGGAGGAGGTTCGGATGCGTCGTAGCATCGCCCAACCAGAACTTGCGCTCCCCGAGCCGCGGCTTCTTTTCCGGCTTCCAAAGCGAGACGGGTCTTGCCTATCCCGGTATCACCTGAAATCAACGCGGTCGCTCCGCGCCCCTCACCGGTCCGAGCAAACAGCCGCCTGAGGTCAGCTAGCTCGCTCTCACGCGCGACGAATGGGGTAGCGTCGCCAGCACAAGGCGGCAGATTCAGGGCCGGCGAGTGAATTTCTGGTGCATGTCTGGTGCCCGCGTCTGTCTCGATCTGCGATGCCATTTGCCTGGAAGGGCGTTCAAACTTCCATTCGACTTTGAATTCGCTAGACGGAACGTATGAACAATACAGCCCGGTGCGGACCGTTTGCGCCAAATGGCGGCCGAGTTCAGTTTGATGAATTCCGATCCTGTCGATCGCCGACTTGATTGCACGCGTCACATTGATTCGCGCACGTTCGGCGCCGGACGCGGCACGGCGATCTCGTCCGCCCAACCCGACTGCTCTGGCCAGTTCGCGAGTGAGCGCGTCGATTTCCTGCTCCGCTGCAAGAGCGCGTTCGTGATTGCCGAGGCGCTTAGCCTCCTCAAGCAGCTCACCCAATTCCGCAAGCCGCCGCCGATATTCGGCTTTGCTCTGCGCGTCGAGTAGTTCGCCGGCGTCCCCCAAATCGCCCCGAATCGATCCGAACTGATGCAAGGTTCGGTCGCTCGCGCCGAGTTGCGTATTCTCACCGGGTTGTAGCGGTACCTCCGCTCCATAGGCTAATTGAACAAGATTTAACGAGCGAAACTCAGTACCAGGATGGCGAAGGAGCAGGTTGAGGTAGCGGATTCCCTTCGTGTCTTTGAGTTGTACTTCGAGCGAATCGTAAACGAGGGTCCAGAACTCGCCTTCGTCGAAGAGCACCGCGATTTCCAGCGGTTGACGTTCGGATTTGTGACTGTCAGTCACTTCCCCTTGCGGCTGCCTGACCTCTCATCGAAGCGCAACAGCACCCCCTTGACCGACCTGCCAGTGAAGATGTTTCACTGATGTTCCAGCAGAAATTAGTAAGAGGACGTGAAAGGACGCCAGATTCTTATACGCTCAGCAGGTTGAAGATGGCAACTAACCGCGACGATGGCCAATTTGGCCGCCCCGCCTTGCGACCTGCACGATGTATCGCGGACGCCGGTCGGGCACGAGCTGATTCCAGACCATCGCGCGCCGGAGGTCTTCGTAGTGGGTGTCGTCGGAACTCGTGACGGTTCCGCCGATTCAAAGTTGCAATTGCTTCGAAGTCATCCTGACCACCCCGTTCCACTCAAGTCGTCGAGCAATGCCTTGGCATCCTTCAAGTCGGCGGTGTCGAAGCCTTCGGTGAACCAGCCGTAGATCTCGGCGAGAATCGCGCGCGCCTCGTCGCGGCGATTCGTGTCGCGCAGCAATCGCGCAAGGCTGGTCGTCGCGCGCAACTCCCATGACTTGGCGCTTTGGCGCTGCGCGACTTCGATCGCCTCTCGGAAGCATTTTTCGGCGACGCCGCGCTCGGGGTTCCCGCGCATCAAGAGCAATTCTCCGCGCAAGCGATTCAGCTCGGCTTCGTAATAGAGTTCCTCGGTGTGCGCGAACGGTAGTGCATCGTCGAGTACTCTCAGGGCCTCATCGATTTGGCCGACCGCAGCGTATGCTTCCGCCAGCATCGCGGCGTTCGTCGAACGGTACAGGCCGAAGCGGGTCGCGGTCATCCGTGCCATCGCGTCGCGTATTATCGTTATCGCGCCGGGCTTTCCGTCTCTCGACAGCAGCCAGCCGCGACCGAGGTCCGCACGAGCGGCGAAGAGAGGGTTTATTTCCGACAGCCACGGGGCCTCCGACAGCGTCTGTGTGTTTTTTCGAACCACCTCAAAATTGCCGCACCAGATGTGCACTTCGTTCGGCTGAAGAGCTAGAGCCTTCGCCACGGGGTTGGTGCTCCGATTCCCAGCGATTTCACACTCACGTATCCGCTTAAGCGCTTGATCCGGAAAGCCAAGCAGCCAAAGCGTGAGGCCGAGCCTTAAAGGCAGGCTCACCCACACTATTTGCAGGCTCGGAAGGTCCGGAAGAGATCCAAACAGCGCGAGCGCCTCTTCCATCACCTCACGTGCTTGAGCATGTTCGGCCAGACTACTTAGAGTGAGGCCCAAGGCGCCGCGGGCGAGCGCAAGCTCAGTCGGATCATTTATTCTGCGGGCTATCTCCAGGGCCTCTTGAGCCACTTCGTGCCCCTTATGCACTGCGCCCCTGCAGGTGTGCATGAATCTAATCCCATTCAATGCTCGCAGGAGGTCGAGACTCTCGCCGCCGCGACGGGAAATCTCATAGGCTCGCGTATAAGCCGCTTCGGTTTGGTCGGATGCCGGACCATACACGGTCTGACGGGCCGATCCCAGTTCCAACTGCAACTGCAACTCTTGTGCGTAGAGGGCCGGGCTCTGGGGCAGAGTCCTGAGAAATTCCAGACCCGCCGTCAGATGTGCGAGCCCTTCGCCGTAGGCCGAACGCGCGAGCGCCTGTACGCCCGCAAGATACAGGTAGTGCGTCGCTTTGACGGCGTCGCCGGCGCGGCCGTAGTGATGGGCCAGTTCAGAATAGCGGTCTTCCAGCCGGGCGGCGTATAGCGATTCGATCGCCGCCGCAGTGCGCCGGTGCAGCTCCTTGCGCCGCTCGCTCAGCACCGAGCCGAACGCGACTTCCTGGGTCAGGCCGTGTTTGAAAGTGTACTCGACGTCGCTCACGGCAGGCTGCTCATAGATGAACTCGGCAAGCTGCAGGTCATTGAGCATCCGGTTGAGTTCGTCATCTGGCTTCGAGATCACGGCACGAATCAGCGACAGCGGGAATTCACGCCCGATGACCGCCAGGGTTTGCAGCAAGTCCTTTGCATCAGCGGGCAACCGATCGATGCGCGCGGCGAGGATGCCCTGCACGGTCGGCGGGATCTTGAGCTCGGCAATCGGGCGAGTAAGTCTGGCCACTGACCCTTCGTGCACCAGCGCGCCTTCCTCGAGCAGCACCTGCACGGTCTCTTCCATGAAGAACGGGTTGCCCTCGGTCTTCTCGATTATCACGCGCTTGAGCGCCGCGATTTCGGCTCCATCGCCAAGCAGCGCGGTCAGCATCTCATCGGCGGATTCCTTGCCCAGCGGGTCGAGCCGCAACTGCGTGTAATAGGTTCTGGAACCCCACTGATGCGAGTACTCGGGGCGGTAGTTTACGAGCAGCAGGATCTTCGCGGTCCCGATCGAGTCGGCGAGCAAATTCAGGAACGCCTGGGTCTCGTCGTCGATCCAGTGCAGGTCCTCGAAGATCACCATCAGCGGCTGATTCATCGACTCGCGCAGCAGGATGCGCTTGATCGCGTCGAGCGTGCGGCGCTTCTTCACCTGCCCGTCCATTTGCGCGATCGGATCCTCGCCCGCGACGATGGCGAGCAAGGCGAACAGGTACGGCAGCGCATCCTCCAGCGAGCGATCGAGGGTGAGGACCTTACCGTTGACCTTCTCGCGCCGCTTGCGGCTGTCATCTCCAGAATCAATACCGAAATAGCCGTGCAGTAGATCGATCACAGGGAAATACGCCGATGCCTTGCCGTGCGAGACCGAGAAGGTCTCGAGCACGTTCCATCCCGATTGATTCTTCGCTTTGAACTCGAAGAACAGCCGCGACTTGCCGGTCCCCGCCTCGGCCATCGCCGCGACGATCTGTCCGCGGCCCGAGGTTGCGCGATCTGCTGCGGCCCGCATCGCTTCCATCTCGCGCTCGCGCCCAACGAACTTCGTAAATCCCCGCCCGGCCGAGCGTTGAAGGCGCGTCCGCAGCGGTCCGAGACCGGTGACCTCGTAAACATTTACCGGTTCGCTGACGCCTTTTACCTTGGTCGGGCCCAGTGGCTTCAGCATGAAGTACCCCTCGCACAGGTTGCGCGTGGGTTCGGCTACCGCGATCGAACCCACCGGAGCGACGACCTGCATCCGCGAGGCGAGGTTCGTCGTGTGCCCGATGGGAGTGTACTCGACATGTCCGCCGCCGGTTGAGATCGAGCGCACGACAACCTCGCCGGTGTTGACGCCGACCCGGCATTGGAGCGGATTGCCGCCGTCGGCGACGAGCTTGGTCGAGTAGCGCCGCAACTCCTCTTGCATCCGAAGCGCCGCATACAGCGCGCGCTGCGGATGGTCCTCGTGGGCGACGGGCGCGCCAAACAACGCAAAGATGCCGTCGCCCGTCGATTGCACGACGTAGCCGTCATAGCGCTGAACCGCGTCAATCATTAGCTTCAGGGCCGGATCGACGATCGCGCGCGCTTCTTCCGGATCGAGGTCCTGCTCCAGCTCCGTCGAACCCTTGATGTCGGCGAACAGCGCCGTAACCGTCTTGCGCTCACCCTCGATGTTGTCCCGAACGGAGGTTTCCGTTAGTCGAATCGCGGGATGGCCAGATTTCCTGGATTCAGACCCGGAAGGTGTTCCAAGGGCCGTGCCGCACTCACCGCAAAAGCGTTTGCCCGCTGGATTATCGGCACCGCATTTTGGACAAAGATTCGCGAGCGGCGTGCCGCAATCACCGCAGAATTTCTTACCAGCCGGATTTTCAGTGCCGCATTTGGCGCAGTGCAACGGATCCTCCTTCTAGAACGCTCGGCGAGTATCGCGACAATCAACTTGATGTGACAAGGGTTGCCGAGACAGGCGCGCGCCGATCACTTGTCGAAGTTCAGTTTCTTCAGCAGCGCGATGAAGCGAGGCGTTTTTCGCAGCGGATCAAAAATTCGATCCATCTTGCCCGTGAAAGGTGCTGGCTCGATTTTCGCGTGTGAGGCCTGCCGAGGGTCTGATCGTCTGGAAGCGCTTCGAAAGCGCACTGGAAGTGCCCGGGTGGGGTGCAACTGCCTCGGCCTTGGGCACCAGCGGGCTCAGCGGATGTGTGCTGACTCAAGTGAACTGGATTTACTGATTGCGCGGGGCCGAGTTGTTCTGTCGCTGCTCGCGATGCTCTCCCTGTACGTGGATCCGAACACCGGCGGCGGGATGTTTCGCTTGGACCGCTCGTCGCTCTCGACCATCCTTTGCCACCTAGCCTACAGCACGCTGACCTACCTCGCGCTGAGGGGTGGCGTCGGAACCAATTTAATCAGGAAGATTGCGACGCCACTGGACCTCCTGTTCGCGACCGCGATCGCCTACTTCACGGAGGGGCGCACAAGTCCGGCATTTGTGTTCTTCGTGTTCGCGATTATTGCGGTCGGTTTCAGGTCCGGTTTTCGCGATACGATCATGACGACACTGTGGAGCGTGATCCTTTACGGTTCGGTCGTCGAACTGACAGACGGCTTTCTAAATCTCTATCTGATGAGAGCGGTGTACCTTGCGATTGCCGGCTATATGATCGGATTTTTTGGGCAGCAGCGGCTGGACTTCGAGGCGCGGCTCAGAACGCTCGAGGCTGAAGCCGAACGCGAGACGATCGCGAGGTCTCTCCACGATGGATACATCCAGGCGCTAGCCGGAATAAGCCTGCGCCTCGAGAGTTGCCGCGATATGCTGGTCAACCACCAGCCCGAACAGACCCTCGCCGAAATAAAGGAAATCCAGGCTGGAGTGAACCACGAATATGATGAAGTCAGGGAGTATGTTCGATCTCTGACGGGAGCGGACACGCGCGGCGGGCCCCATAGCTTTTCGAACCCCGAATTTCACGTGCAGGCTTCTTTCGTCGCCGAAGGTATGATGATCGAGCACATCATGCAGATAGTGCTCGAAGCGGTCAGGAACACGCGCCGGCACGGGCGCGCGAAGTCCGCATCAATCAGCGTCCAGCGCGCTGGGGCATTCGTCAACATTACTATCGACGACGATGGCGTGGGGTTTGAAGACCTCGACAATCCGCCGTGGACGATCGCTTCGCGGGTGGCCGAGTCGGGCGGCCGTCTGGCGATCAAGGATGCGGGCCGCGGCGCGCACCTGGAAATTACCGTGCCCGCCGAGTAACTCATGGAGACTCCCATCCGACTAATAATCGCCGACGATCATGCGCTGTTCAGGGGCGGATTGAAATCGCTGCTCCGGCGTCAGCGCGACGTGCGGGTCGTGGCGGAGGTCGAGAGCGCCAGCGCTTTGTTGAGCACTCTCGCCGAAAGCGGCTGCGATGTACTCCTGCTCGATCTGCAGATGGAGCGCTGGGCGATCGACGACATCAAACGACTCTCCGAATTGACGCAAGTCGTGGTCCTGACCGCGAGCGAGAGCGTCGAAAACGCGATCACCGCGATGCGATTCGGCGCGCGTGCCGTGGTGCAGAAGCGATTCGCGGTTCAAACGCTGATGGAAGCAATCCACGCGGTTGCCAATGGACAGGTTTGGATGCCGCCAACATTACAGGCGGAACTCGCTTCGCAGTGGTGCGCGACCGATTCCAAACACTTGACCAGCCGGGAAACCGAAATCGTCCAACACGTGGCCAGAGGTTTGCGCAACGCCGAGATCGGAGCGCGACTTTCGATCAGCGAAGCCACCGTCAAGTCGCATCTCAACAATATCTTCGAAAAGCTCGGCTTGCGCGATCGCGTCGAGCTGGCCGTGTATGCACTGCGACATGGATTGGTCGCTCCTCAGGGTCGGGGCGATGGCCCCGACCGCTCGTAAGCGGCGCACTCGACTCGCCCGTTCGTTCTGGATCGCCCGCCCGCCACGCAATCATCTTCTCCAAAAACCCGCTTCCCGGGGAAAGCAATTCGTCTCAAGCGTGATGCCCGCGCGGCGAGCACTGTGCTTTTTTTTGAGCAACCGCGGCCATGTTTAGGAGTCCAAAATCGATCTTAAGGATGTTCGGTCTCTAACTAACGATGGACCATAAGGAACTGAAAGTTTTACTTTGATGCTCAATCCGATCGGCATAGCGATTTGCCCCATTTGGCATGGCAATTGCGCTTAAGCGCCCGAATCCGAGTCGAATTAATCGCGGTTGTGTAATCGCAGCGGCAGGGGTGTCTCACGGCCAGTTGCCGTCGGCCCTGATGATACTGGTCATCGCAAAGGAATGGAGGACTTTAACGGATGGGCGCAAACAGCAAGCAAGGATGGTGTGTTTTTCTTTTCCTGGTGGGGTTTACCTTCCTGCCGGCGGGCCTCGCATATCTCGGAGTGGTGTTCACGTTGATCGGACTGGTCGCTTTGATCGCGTCGATCATCGGGTTTATCCAGATTCGCCCACTCGAGTTTGCGGGGGATGAGAATGGCCAGAAGATGGCCGGCAAATGACGGATGCCCGTCTTGGGAGCAAGCGTTCCAATGAGAGGTGAGAGCAAATGAAACTGGTCGGAATACTTGTAATCCTGCTCGGTTGGCTGATCGCCGTGAGCAGCGTGACGATGGGCAGTGTTGGCGTGCAGTTGGCCGTTGCGGCGCTGGGATTTGTCGTCTCGTTTATCGGAATCGTCGCAATCCTGAATCGCGCACACAACGCAAACGCTATCTGGAAACAGTGAATCGGAGAGAAACCAAATGCTTGCACGTATGAATAAACTTCGACGCTGCTTTTCGATGACGATCGCAGCTCTGTGGCTGCTGACTTTGGTGATGCCCCCGATCGCAGCGTACGCGCAGGCGGCCCCGGCCGTTTCGCCGTCAGCGGCGGCGACGCCGGCCCCGGTCGCGCTTACCGACGCGGACTTGAGGGGTATTACGGGTCCCTCGGCGGCCGATCTGGCCAAGGGCGATCCCGGCGGCACGTTGACCGGCTCGGTCAACGACATTGTCGTCTCTGACTCCAAGAAGGGACTGACCCTGGCGGATCTGGTCAACATGGTTGGCCAGAACCGGATCGCGGACAACTTTATCTGGACTCTGGTCACCGGCTACCTGGTCATGTTCATGCAGGCCGGGTTCGCGCTGGTGGAAACCGGATTGTGCCGCGCAAAAAATGCCAACCACACCATGATGATGAACTTCATGGTGTATGGATTTGGATTGTTCGCCTACTGGGTGATGGGATTCGCGCTCCAGCAGGGTGGATGCGCACCGAATGCCAATCTCGGAGGATTGAGCCCACTCAATTCGGAATTCGCGATCACGATGTTTGGCGGTAAATCGTGGGGTCTGTTCGGCCAACGCGGATTTTTCTTGAGCGGCTCAACCTACGACGTCGGCGTGATGGTGATGTTCCTGTTCCAGATGGTCTTCATGGACACCGCGGCTACGATCGTCACCGGCGCCGCGGCCGAACGCTGGAAATTCGCGGCTTTCGCAGTATCGAGCATGTTTCTGGGCGCGATCACCTATCCGCTCTATGGCAACTGGGCGTGGGGCGGCGGTTGGCTGTCGGCTCTGGGCACTAATTATCACTTGGGTCATGGCTACTGCGACTTTGCCGGCTCCGGTGTCGTCCACGCCGTCGGCGGAATCAGTGCGCTGGCAGTATCGATGATAATCGGACCCCGCATCGGCAAGTACACGAAAACCGGCAAGGCCAATCCGATGCCCGGGCACGATATCACGATGGTTCTGCTCGGATGCTTCATCCTGGCTTTCGGATGGTTCGGGTTTAACCCGGGCAGCACGCTCGGCGCTTCGGGCGCGGGCAATCTGCGTATCGGGTCGATCGCGGTAAACACAATGCTCGCCGGATGCACCGGGTCGTTCGGTTCGATCCTCTATATGTGGATCCGCTACGGCAAACCGGACGCTTCGATGACCGGTAACGGCCTGCTGGCCGGCCTGGTCGCGATCACGGCGCCCTCGGGCTTCGTCAACACGGTCGGCGCAGCCATCATCGGCTTCGCCGCCGGGATGCTGGTGTGTCTCAGCGTGGAATTCATCGAACGCGTGATGCGCGTCGATGATCCCGTCGGAGCCATCTCGGTCCACGGCGCTTGCGGCTTGTGGGGCGTGCTCTCGGTCGGCCTGTTTGCAGACGGCACCAGCAATTACGGCGGTAGCTGGAATGGCGTCAATGGCAGCGTCAGGGGCCTCTTCTACGGCGATCCTTCGCAATTGGTCGCCCAGATGATCGGCTGCGCAACGCTGATCGCCATCATCTTTACCATCAGCTATGTGGGCAACTGGATAATCGACCTGGTTGTCGGCCAACGCGTCAGCGCTCGCAGCGAGCTCGAAGGGCTCGATCTGCCTGAAATGGGCGCGGTCGGTTATCCTGAATTTCAACTCGTGACTTCCGGACTCGGCCGCTCGGTCGAAGTCACGGCAGCCGACTAGGAGAGCTAACCATGGCTGGTCAAATCGCATTTACGATCGTGATGCTGGTGGTGTTCGTCGCTTGGCAGTTCATCAAGCCCGGCAGGAGCATTTTCGACAAATAGCCGGCGATGCTGGTAAACACGGAGCACGCGATGGATAGTGAAGTCTCAGCACAGGAATTCGCGATGGCAAACAAGCGTCCCACGCCGATCGTCCGTGACGCCGACGCCTTGCTGAGCCGCGGGATCGAAGCGGTCGAATTCGATCGAATCGATGAGGCGGTCGGCGTCCTGCGTCAGGCCGCCGAACTGAATCCCGACTCGCACGATGTGCAATTGGTTCTAGGGATTGCGCTCATGAGGGCAAACGAGCTGAGTGCGGCAATCGGCGTTCTCGAGACTGCGATCGGGCTCGACCCGCGGAGCTTCTATGCTCACTTTCGCATTGCCGAGGCTTACATGCGGGTCGGCGTGCCGACGACGGCGAAGCAGTATCTTGATCAAGCGATGCAACTAAGTAGCAACCAGGAACAGAGGCAAATGGTCCGACATTTACTATCCCTCGAAGCCAAGCGCGCCCCGCGGCGCGCTTGGCGTCCTGACTTCAGCCGTCTGGTGGGAGCGCGCAAACCGCGATGACCATGCGGAACAGCGGCGTCCAACTGCTTGGCGCCACGGTAATCGCGGCACTCGTTATGTTGTTTTATGTAAGGGCCCCGGTATTTCCGGTCGTGGCGGGTGCGGCGATCGCGGCTTACCTGATTTATCGGCGCAAACCGCGACAGTGAGTGGTTAAACAAGTTTCGCAAGAGGAAACACGCGATGACCAAGATCGAAGCCATTATCAAACCCTTTACTCTCGATTCCGTGAAGCAGGAATTGCAAAGCATCGGAATCACCGGCCTGACGGTTTACGAAGTAAAGGGCTTCGGCCGGCAAAAGGGGCATACCGAGATGTACCGGGGCTCGGAGTACGTAGTTGACTTCCTGCCCAAACTCAAAATTGAACTGGTAGTCAAAGAGGAGCAACTCACGCAGGCGCTCGAAGCGATCATGCTGAAGGCTCACACCGGAAAGATTGGCGACGGAAAGATCTTCGTCACCGATTTGAAGGACGTCATCAGAATCCGGACGCGGGAGCACGGCAACGACGCCATCTGAGCGTGGGCAAGCGGGCCCGTTTGAAATCCAATGATTTGGGGTTTGGGGCTCATATTGCTCGCGGTGCTCTTGGGCCCGGTCCTGGTGAAGCCAGTTGAACAGAACATTGAAATATTCTTCCTGACAGCCGGAATTTTTGCGGCGGCGGCCTCCGGCCAACTCGGCGGGAGCCTGTTCCACGCCGCTGCGACAGAACCTATCCCTCTTACAATCGCAGTCCTGGTCTTTGGAGTCGTCGCGCGGCTCCTTCGGCCAACCCTCGACCGCATGATCGGGCGACTCTTGAAGGTAGTCGGGCCGCGATGGATCTATTTCGGGTTGATCATCGCACTGGGATTGCTCTCGAGCGTAATCACCGCCGTGATCGCGGCGCTGATCCTGGTCGAAGCTATTGCGCTCCTGAAGCTCGACCGCCACAGCGAAATCGCCGCCGTCGTCCTCGCCTGCTTCGCGATCGGCCTGGGCGCTGCTCTGACACCGGTCGGAGAGCCGCTCGGCACGATCGCGATAGCGGCGTTGCATGTCGACTTCTGGTACCTGATGCGCCTTCTCGGTCCGCTCGTGATCGTGGGAATTGCGATCGTCGGCGCGCTCAGCCTGTTCCTGCCCGCCAAGCACGGTCATTCGCTCAAGGCCGATGCGCACGTCGATGGCTGGTCGGAAATCGTCATTCGCGCGGGGAAAGTGTACCTGTTCGTTGCCGGACTGGTGGGGTTGTCTTGGGGGCTGCGTCCGCTCGTGGTTACATTCATTGGCCAGATGCCGCAGTGGGCGCTGTTCTGGATGAATTCCGTCTCCGCGATCGTGGACAACGCGACGCTGACCGCCGCCGAGATTGGTCCTACGCTGGCGCCGGTGCAGCAGCGAGCGATCCTGATGGGATTATTGATCAGCGGTGGAATGCTCATTCCGGGCAACATCCCGAATATCGTGGCCGCCGGGCGGCTCGGAATCTCGAGCCGTGAATGGGCTCGCGTAGGTCTGGTGGCGGGTGTGCCGCTGATGGTCCTGTGCTTCACGGTTTTGATCCTGGCGCACTGATTTTACGCAATCCCGCAGGCGAGCAGGTGTGGCCTTGTGTACAGCCTTTATGCGCGGCGGAGCGCGGCCCGCACTCGGCGGACAAGTGCTCAGGATTCGGCCTGGGCCGAGAAGAAACATGACGCGACGGCGCGACGAGCGCTACTACGACTGTTCGATCCAGATCAATTCATCGGTTAGGAACTTAGGTCTTTCAGAAGAGCTTTCGCGTCTTTCAGATCGACAGTGTCGAAGCCCTCGGTGAACCAACCGTAGATGTTGGCGAGCAGCGCGCGCGCTTCGTCGCGGCGCGCGGTGTCGCGCAGCAGCCGCGCGAGGCTCATGGCCGTGCGCAATTCCCAACTCTTTGCACTCATCTTTTGGGCGAGCGCGATCGCCTCGCGAAAATCTGTTTCGGCCAGTTCGGCTTGGCCATTTTTGAGCCTCAATTCGCCGCGACACCTGAGAACATTGGACTGGTATCGAACTTCCTCGGGGCTCACACGGAGAGCGTGCTCAATTGTGATGAGGGCATCGTCGATCATCCCGGCGAGCTTTTGGGCCTCCGCCAGACTTGTGAGCTGATCAGTGATTCGCACCGTTGCCCCGATCTCGGCCATGCCGGCGAGGCCCTGGCGGATAAGCGAGACGCCTTCGGCCGCTCCGCCGAGTTGCGCCCGTGCCCAACCCAAAATTGTACGGGCCCAATGCTCGTAGAGTGGAAACCCATATTTTTCGGACAAGGCTAACGTCTGCATGGCCGCGGCCTCGGCCGGCTGCGGTTCTCCGATACCCTTGTAGTGCCCGCTTTCAAAGTATCGCCCAAGCGCCAGAAAGTACGGGCTCTTACTCTCGCGGGCAACCTCGACCGCTTGGGCGATACGCTCACGGGCTTTTTCCGGGTAACCCAGCGTCCACACGCCAAGGCCGGCAAAACCCAATGCATTTACGACTGCGGCAGGAAACTGCCTGTAACCGGGCGCGTGACGGAAGCGGCTCCAGTGCACGAAATGATCTTCGACTCCGACCAGATCTCCGCGAAAGTAGCGCACGGCCAGTTGAGCCGTGTGCGCCAGTGCAAAGCTCGTGGGGCTGCCCTCACGCCCGGCGAGGTCGAGCATCTGGTCGGCAAGCGCCGCGGCGCCGGGGTAGTCGCCCGAGGCCAGAGCGCTAGTCCCCATCGCGGATAGCTGTCGAACGAGCTGGGCAAGGTTGCCGCCTTTCTCCGCAAGGGCACTGGCGCGCGCGGCTGCCTCGCGAGTCTCAGGTGCGGCCATACCTCTCGTGCGTTGCAGCACTTGGAACAGCGCGCGCGCAAGCTCGAGTTCGCGCGTGTCGCGCTCAGGCGATTCGGGCAGCGTTTTGACCCACTCGCGGGCCTTCTGCAACTGCGCTTGAGATTCGGCGAAGGCGGCGCGCTCCAGCGACCTTTTGCCGGCTAGCGTCAGATACCGCACCGCCTTTGCCGCATTGGCGCTCTGCGTGAAGTGATGCGCCAGCTCGGTTAAGTGATCATCGAGATGATCTGCGAACAGCGCTTCGATAACTTCGCCCGCACGATCGTGAAGCAGCGTGCGCCGCTCATTCAGGACCGAGCGATACGCAACCTCCCGCGTCAACGCGTGCTTGAACGTGTACCGGATATCGCCGACGGCCGGCTGCTCGTAGATGAATTCGCCGAGTTGGAGGTTATTGAGCATCCGACTCAGATCGTCGTTGCTGGATCGTGTGATGGCATGCACGAGGCTCGACGAAAATTCCTTGCCAATTACCGCCAAGGTTTGGAGCAGATCCTTCTCATCTGCGGGTAACCGGTCGATGCGCGCCGCGAGAATTGCCTGCACCGTGGCCGGAAGCTTGAGCTGTTCGACCGCGCGAACGAGTTTGACGCTTCCGTTTCGGTCAAGCGTGCCGTCCTCAAACATCAATTGGACAATCTCTTCCATGAACAACGGATTGCCCTCGGTCTTTTCGATAATCAGCCGCTTGAGCGGCGCGATTTCCGCGCCGTCGCCGAGCAACGCCGCGAGCATCTCGTCCGCCGACTCCTTGCCGAGCGGTTCGAGGCGAAGTTGCGTGTAGTAAGTCTTGCTGCCTCGCTGATGCGAGTACTCGGGACGGTAATTGAGCAGCAGCAGGATCTTCGCCGTCCCGATCGAGTCGGCGAGCAGGTTTAGAAACTCCTGCGTCTCTTCATCGATCCAGTGAAGGTCCTCAAAAATCACCATCAGAGGTTGGTTGAGCGACTCGCGCAACAGGATGCGCTTGATCGCATCCAGCGTGCGCCGCTTGCGGAGTTCCGTGTCCATGCCGGTCAGCGGATCTTTGCCTTGCGCAATGCCCAGCAGGGCAAACAGATAGGGAAGCGTTTCTTCCAACGAGCGGTCGAGGGTGAGAACGCTGTCTGTGACCTTCGCCCGCCGCGCGTGCTGATCGTCTTCGCCAACGATCTTGAAATAGCTGTGCAGCAGGTCGATCAGTGGGAGATACGCCGATGCCTCCGCATGAGAGGGCGAGAGCGTTTCGAGCACCATCCAGCCCGACGACGATTTAGCCTTGAACTCGAACAAGAACCGCGACTTGCCGACCCCCGCCTCCGCGATGGCCGCGACCATCTGGCCATGCCCCGCTTTCGCCTGCTCGGCAGCGTGCTTCATCGCCGCCATCTCGCGCTGGCGCCCGACGAACTTCGACAGCCCGTGCCCCGCCGAGCGCTGCAACCGCGTGCGCAAAGGCCCAAGTCCCGTCACCTCGTATACGTTGACCGGCGCGCTGATGCCCTTGACCTTGGTCGGGCCAATTGGTTTGAGGTGGAAGTATCCCTCGACCAGCGTGCGCGTCGCCTCACTTACTGCGATCGATCCGCTCGGCGCGACCGCCTCCATGCGCGATGCCAGGTTTGTGGTATGCCCGATCGGCGTGTATTCGACATGGCCGCCACCGGTCGCGATCGACCGCACTACGACCTCGCCGGTATTAGCGCCGATTCTGATTTGCAGCGGCCGGCGTCCCGCGGCGCGCAAGCGGTCAGCGTAGCGGCGGACTCCGTGCTGCATCTGAAGCGCCGCATAGAGCGCGCGCTGGGGATGGTCTTCATGCGCGACCGGCGCACCGAACAGCGCGAAGATGCCATCGCCAGTACTCTGCACGACGTATCCCCCGTAACGGCGTACCGCTTCGATCATCAACTTCAACGCCGGATCGACGATCGCGCGCGCTTCTTCCGGGTCGAGGTCCTGCTCGATTTCGGTCGAGCCCTCGATGTCGACAAATAGCGCCGTGACGGTCTTGCGCTCGCCGTCGGCCGCCGAAGGCTCAGGGCCACGAATGGTTACGCGAATGCCGGAGGAGTTTGGCGCCGAGGCCTTTGAGGACTGCCCCATCGCCTCCCCGCTCACCGGCGTCGCACATTGCGCGCAGAATCTGGCCTCAGGTGGGTTCTCAAAGCCGCATTTTTTGCATCCGCGACCGAACGAAGTCGCGCACTGGATGCAGAATTTCGCGCCCGCGGGATTATCCGCTGAGCAATTCTGGCAGCGCATTGTCCAACCCCAGGGAAATCAAGGTACTGTCCTGTCTTTTAACACCCCGCCTCGGGCAGGGACCAGCAGGCTGCGCGAGAAACATCGCATACGTTCCTGCCGAGGAAAGCACCAGGAAAGCTCCGCACAGCTTGTTGCTCGGCTGTTAGGCGACTACACTCGCGTCGATCATGCGGCGGTTAAAGTAACGTGGACAAACAATTGGCGATGTCCGACACCGTCGTTCCGTTCCAGGCTGGCGACGGAATGGCGCTGAACCTGATCCATGTCCAGGGTCCGCGAGATGCAACGCGAGGACCGGTTCTGGTGGTGCATGGCGCGGGGGTCCGCGCCAATCTCTTTCGCCCGCCAGTCGGGACCAACTTCGTCGAAGCGCTGCTTGAGCACGGCTACGACGTGTGGCTTGAAAATTGGCGCGCCAGCATCGATCTTCCGCCGACCGAATGGACTCTAGACCAGGCGGCGCTTTACGACCATCCGCGGGCCGTGCAAACGATCCTCTCACAAACCGGAGCCGCATCGGTAAAGGCAGTCATCCATTGCCAGGGCTCGACCAGTTTCATGATGGCGGCGGTCGCGGGCCTTTTGCCCGCCGTCAAGACCGTGGTGAGCAACGCAGTCTCGCTTCATACCCGGATACCGGGCACGACGCGAGTCGCCTACGACGTTACGTTACCTCTGATCAGACGGATGGTCGATTATCTCGATCCTCACTGGGGCATCGAGGCGCCGACCACCACCGCCAAACTGATCACCGCTTTCGTCCGCGCGACGCATTGGGAATGCGACAACACGGTCTGCCGGCTGGTTAGCTTTACCTACGGCATCGGATATCCGACGCTATGGAGTCACGCCAATCTCAACCCCGCCACCCACGATTGGATACGCCACGAATTCGCGAAGGTGCCGATCTCATTCTTTGATCAGATGTTCCGCTGCGTTAGCGCGGGGCATCTAATCTCGGTCGAGGGCCTGCCTGGGTTGCCGGCTGACTATACTGCGCAGAAGCCACTGACCGACGCGCGATTTGCGTTCGTCGCCGGCGCGAACAACCGCTGTTTTTTGGCCGAAGGCCAGCGAGAGAGCTTCGAATATTTCGATCATTTACAACCCGGGCGGCACTCGATCCACATC
>JBOHWH010000160.1:0-6601 GCA_050736695.1 Binataceae bacterium (SeqCode)
GCACAGAAGTGGCACAGTATCGGGGCACAGGCGGGCGCGACTCCGATCGACAGGCTTAAGGTCGAATTTCTGTCATCAGGCTGTCTACTTTTGGATTAGTCGCCAATCTGCCCTGTAGTGGTAGACAGTTCCTTGTACCACTGCCAGTTGTGGTCTCGGACTTGACTCGCGCTGTCGAGGAGGGTTTCCTGAAGTAACCAGCCTAATCAGATAAATGGCTCTGACACAACATTATGGGGAAGATACTCGCTCTCCGGCACAACCCTCTGCGGAACTCCAGAACCCTCGAAATGGTCCGCGATGACGTTGGCGAGATTCTCAAGATGCTCAAGACCGCGAAAGAGAGGGGAACGGAACATCCGATCGCCATCTCGGATCTTGTACCCATAGAATTGCCTACCATTATTTCTCTGTTTGGCCTCCGCTACGAAGAATTGGAGGAGCTGGGCGGCGTTCGACTCGCTAATCCTTGGGTTGAGCGAGACGCTAGCGTCGCTGGAACATTCAACTTCGTAACGCGGACGATTACGGTGGCTGCGAGCCGACCTCCAGCCGAACGCCGTTTCACGATCGCGCACGAGATTGCCCATTCGCTCTACGACGCGGGCATCATCAGTTTCCGAGAACGCGGTGCTGTTAGTTCGGGTCCACACGATCGCGAGGAGAAATCTCGCGAGCGGACAGCGAACTCGTTTGCGGCGGAACTCCTGATGCCGACCGAATTGGTGCAGGACGCGATGATCCGGCGGTTCGGTTCGACGATCGACGGAACAATCCCACGCGACGACCTCGCTTACTTTCTGACAAATGCGACGCGCCAGAGGATCGAGCCAGCCATACTTGCACGTATGCCTCAGCCGCGCAGAGCTGGTCTCTTCGCAATGGCTGATAACTATCAGGGGCGGACATTCATGTCGCTCGCGCAGCAGTTTGAGGTTTCAACCGACGCGATGGCGATCCGGCTCCTCGAACTTGGCTTGGTGACGTAAACTATCGAGGTAAAAACGATGTCAAAGAAACACTACTTTGTGGAGCAGACCGACGACCTCCGGTACGCAGTACGGGCGAAGGGGTCGCAGCGCGCCAGTGATGTCCTCGACACCCAGGACGACGCGATCGATCGTGTTTTTGAGCTGAACCCGGATGACCGTCCGGACATAGAACGAGTGCGGAATACGGTAGCCGGAGGTCGTGACAAATGGCGAAGAAAATAAGCACCTGCGTGCCACCTGCCCGCATCAAAGCGAGGCTTTAGGAGCGTCCCGCACCTTCGGCACCTCGCGCCCAGAAAGTTGGGCACACTCGTGGGCACAGTCCGGGCTGCTACTGAAGCTCACCCGAGTTGTACAATTCTCGCGCGGTCAGGCCGATCGATCTCCTGTCGCACCGCCGGCAGGACGCACCAGCGGGGTCGCGTGTGCACAAGTCCGCAGTCTCCTGATTGTGTGTCGCGTCATCTGTCGGCTAGCATGTCACATAGAAGGAACGCGACAATTGGCAAAAGGAAGAGTGGCAGCCGCAACACGCAAGCAGAACGAGCCGGTGCTGAGAGTCGGCTGGTGGGTTGCCGTGACGTTGAAGGCCGGTGCCGCGCCACTTCGTTGTTACGCAGGAGAGATTCAAGCGATAGACGATAGGGGATTGCGACTCACGCTGATCGATTGGTTCAGCGGAATGGCGGCGAGCTGGGACCTCTTCATTCCACATAGCAGCCTCGAAAGCGCTCTGGTGTGCACCGATCAGCATGACTCACGCTCATTCGGAGAGGCGGCTGGGAACTGGCAAGAGCACATGGTCGGTGATCCCAAGGAAACGCAAGTTGCCAACGGTTCGGCACCACAACCCGATGCAAAAGTTGGGAGGAGGCACGCATGAACGCGAAAGCGGAGCTTCTGGTTCTCGAGACGGTCGCGCTCCTCGGAAAGGCGCTCGACATCGGGCCGCGCTCGCGACTCGCACCGATTGAGATAGAGCGGCTCAATGTAATCGTCGAGGATTTGACGGCGCACGCCAGCGATCCGCTCGTGAAAGACACGCTGCATGCGTTGATCGGTGCGGACCTGTACCCGCGCGTAGCGGAAAAGCTGAAGTCGTACCAGGACTGATCCGAAACCGTGCCCAACCCAACTTGGTTCGAGTGGATCACATTTCTGGCAATCTTGGCGGGGCCGGTGCTGGCGATCCTCACTCAACGGTTTATCGATTCTGCGCGCGAAAGGAGCGAGCGACGAAATAGGCTGTTCCTGACTCTCATGGCAACGAGGAGAACGCCGCTCGCCCCTGATCACATCAATGCTCTCAACACGATTGACGTAATTTTCAATCGGAAGAGGAAGGACGATAGCGTGCGGACAGCATGGGCCAAAGTCATCGCTCATGCCGAGGCAGGGGCGGGAAAAACACCTGACGCGACGTGGCAAGAGAGGTACAGCGACTTGAAGGCTGACCTTTTGCGAGAAATCGGTATGCGGGTAGGTTACACGTTCGATACCGATTACCTCAAGCGCCAGGTTTACCATCCGCAGGCATTCGTTGACCTTGAATTGGATCAATTGAAGCTTCGCAGAAGTTTGTCGCAGGCGCTCACCGAGGATGGACTAAAGATAATTCCGGGCAACGTTCCGACCGCTGCCCCGAAAGACATTAAGCAGGCTTAATCAGAGAAAACCTCGCCGACGATTCCGTCCGCCATTTGTTGGTCGCATGGCGGTTGCTGGCTTGATCACGCCTCGCGCCTTCCATCGCCTCGTCGCAGGATCGAGATAATGGAGGAAGAACCGCTCAAAAGTGGTCACATTGGCGGCTTCCTCGTAATCGGGTTAGCATCGAGCGTCACGCTCACTGCGCGCGTGAAAACCCACAATTCATTTAACGCGGCGGCTCTGCATCCGGATCAACGAAGAACTCGGCATCGACGACTTCGGCGCCGTCGTCCGGCGTGACCCGGCTGTCGAGGGCTCGCGAGTCCTTCAAGGCTGCGGTGAACTTCTCCCAGTAGTCTTGATTGATCCGGATCGTCGGCCCGGTTTTGCCGTTCATCGGCGCGTCGAGAATAGCCGTCGGCGCTCTGCCCCAACCGCGACTCAGGATCATGTCGCAGGCGAACAACTTGTGACGCCAGAACTGTTTCGTTCGGGGCAGCCTCACCGCCCCTCGTCGCTCGTGGTCGGGCGGAAATGATCGAAACTCAACTCTACACTTAATATTTCCCTTTCTATTAAATGGGTATAGTTGCCAGTCAGATTTAAACGAAGCATCCCAGCTCGAAGGAAGTCGGTGCTCCGAGAAGTAGCACAGAAGTGGCACAATCAGAGCCGAACCCGGCCTCGACGTCCCGCGCGAGGTCGAGAACTCCCTATCCTCGTTGGGTAATTTGGAGGCGGCGATCGGATTCGAACCGATGCATGGAGGTTTTGCAGACCTCTCCCTTAACCACTTGGGTACGCCGCCCGGCAGAGGAGCAAGACTCTCGGGAACGGAAGAATTATCATGCCCTCCCGAGCCTATCAATTGCAGGTGCGGACCGAGAGCGCGTACCCGGCACCGCGATAGCAGTAGCGGCTGGCGGCTGAAGCCGGAAACGCGGGGTGAACTAAAAAATGTAACTGCGGCCCGGGGCGCATTCGAGCCCAATCTCGCCGCCCATCCGCGCGACGATCTCAGCCGAATCCCCGCGTGAGGCTTGGGGCGGCCACAAACCGGACGGTGACTACGACAAAAATTTGCCGCCGAGATTCGCTATTTCAAGCCGGGGTGCGCTATATCCGAAATCAATTACTAATCCACCGCAAGGAAGAGTAGAGACATGCCCGAATCAAGCGCCGAAAATAAATCCGCGACCTCTGCCGCACAATCGAATTTCGATTGGACCGCGATCATCGACGATCTCAACCGCCTGCTCAGGCTGCGCACCACGCCAATCGGAATGAAGCTCTACACGACGATCGAGGAGATGGAGGCGATCCCAAAAATCCGGCGGCCCAAGTCGATTCACACGACGGACCAGATCGTCGCGCAGGCGGCGCGCCTGGGATGGACCGTCGGCATCACGGCGAAGGATCTGGTCGGACCGCAATGCGGCGCGGTTATCGGACTTCATCCGCAGAACGAGGAATGGCTCTCGGGCAAAGCGATGTCCGGGGTATGGTTCTCGACGCTGGAAGATTCCGCGGCGCATCAGCGCGCGATGGACACGGTTCCGTACGGGCGATACACCGCGATGGCGGTGGCGCCGCTTGCGTCGGGACGGCTCAACCCTCCGGATATCTGCCTCGTCTACGCAACGCCGGGGCAGATGATCCTGTTCATCAATGGACTGCAATGGGCAGGCTACCGGAAATTTACCTGGGGCGTCGTCGGCGAGTCGGCCTGTGCGGATTCGTGGGGACGCGCGCTGCGAACGCGCGAGCCGAGCCTGTCGATTCCCTGCTACGCGGAACGCCGCTACGGCGGAGTCCTCGACGACGAGTTGCTGCTCGCAACGCCACCGGAGTTTGTGCCAAAAGCGATCGAGGGAATGAAACGGCTGGCAGCCAATGGACTGCGCTATCCGATTCCGCAATATGGAATTCAGTCGGACGCGCGCGCGGGACTGTCAGTCTCGTACGGATCGCGTGACAAAAGCTGAGGCCGCCGCCGGACCCGCACGCTCTATTTTCCGCCTGATTCGGTGATGCCGGACGCCATGCCCGGATGCCGGCGCGAGCCGAGAAAGATCACCAGGTCTTCGAGATCCTGCGGGGTCAGGTTTCCCGCGTAGGCAGGCATGTTGTAACCGCCGTTCATGATTCGGATCGTCAGATCGTCTTTGGTCAGGCGATCGCCGATATAGCTCAGGTCGGGGCCGCGAAGACCTCCGCTGCCGGAGATCCGATGACAGAACTCGCAGCCTTTCTCGTGAAACAGCTTCGCGCCGTTGGCGATCGGGCCCTCGCTCACACCGACTATCCGCGCGGATAGCGGTTGCGCGTCGAAATCGGGCGACCACGGCTCGCGAATCGCCTCGACCCACAGCGTCGCGATCATCATCACAATCGCGATCACCGCACCGACCGCCCACGGACGGTTTCGCGGATGACGTTCGCCCTTGTTCGACACGATCGGGACGATCAGCAAGACGATAATTCCCACCAATGGTGCGAGCAGGATCACCGGCGTCGTCATCTTGTGCGGAATGAGCGCCAGCAGCGCGAAGTACCACAGCAGATACCAATCGGGCGCGGGATCGCGCGCAAGCAGACTCGGGTTGGGCGGAGGACCAAGCTTGGGCGGGCCGAAAATAGCGGCCAGCGCGACGACCGCGATCACCACCGCGACGCAGAACACGACATCGCGCCACGCGGCGTCGGGCCAGAACGGAACCCCGCGCTTTTCGACCAGCTCATCGTATTTCGCGTGATAGGTCGCGGGATCGACCGGCTCGCCGGCGACCGGCGGCTCCGAGATTCCGTCGTGCATGACCAGGTAGAGATGAATCCCGACGAAACCGAAAATTATCGCGGGAATGAAAAACACATGGAACGCGAAAAATCGCGAGAGCGTGGCGCCGCCGATGGTTTTTCCCGCGAGCAGAAAATGCGCCAGCATCGGCCCGACGATCGGCATCCGTCCAGCCTGCTCCGCCCCCACGACGATCGACCACACCGCGTTTTGATCCCAGCGCAGAAGCTGCCCCGTGAATCCCATCGCGAGAGTCAGGAACAGGAGCACCACTCCCGTCACCCAGTTGAACTCGCGCGGGTACTTGTAGCAGCCCATCAGGAAAACTTGCGTCGCATGAATCCCGACCAGCAGGACCATCGCGGATGCGCCGAAATAGTGCATCCCGCGCAGGACATTCCCCAAGAGCGCCTGCGTCGTGATGAACTGCAGGGCCTGATAAGCGTCGCCGCTCGAAGATATGTACGAGGTGGAAAGCGCGATTCCGGTCACCACCTGGATCATGAATGCGACCACCGTCGCGCTGCCGAAGACGTACCACCATCCGGTGTCAGGCGGCACGGGATGCCGCGCCAGATCGCCCATCATCTTGAGCAGGCCGGTGCGTTCCTCGAACGCGTCAATCAGTTGACCGAGAAGGTTCATCCGATTGGCACCGCGCTGGTGCGAATCTCGACCATCCCGTTGTTCACTCTGACCGGATACCGGAAAAGCGGAAGCGGCGGAGGACCGCCGGCAACGTCGCCATCGGCGTAATAGACTCCGCCGTGGCACGGGCACATAAACAGATTTGCGTCCGGGAGCCATCGCACCGGACATCCGAGATGCGTGCAATTGACCGCAAAGGCGGTGAACTCGCCCGACCCGTCGCGGCGCAGCCATGCGGCGGTTTCGGCAGTAACGCCGGCCCACGCCAGCGGAGAAGGATCGCGGAAAGAGACCAACACAGTTTTTCCGATTGCAAATCCTTCGGCTTTGCCGATCGGCCGCCAGACGTCGGGAAACTTTCTGATCAGAGGACCGATGACAAAGCCAATCACCGGCACGGCGACCAGCGCCGCCGCAAGGCCCATCAAGCCAAGCGAAACCTTGGTGATAAACGCGCGGCGCTCAGGGCTGAGCGGCGCTTCGCCAGCGGACGCGCGATTTTCAGCGTCACTCG
>JBOHWH010000161.1:0-16053 GCA_050736695.1 Binataceae bacterium (SeqCode)
CGCCGGCGCCGCACCCGCGGACGCGCCGCCGCCGGCGCGGATCGAATCGCCGATGCTCGCGCTCGGCGCCGCAATCGGTGCGGAACCCGGGTCGGTCTGAGCGAATGCGGACGGCGCAAGCGCGAGCGCGATCGCCGCGATTACGCCGGCGCCGAATACACGCGCCGGAGGTGCAGCGGTCGAGATTTCGCGCGGGCCGCGTTCAGCTCTTCTTGGGCTTAGCATTGCTGTCCTTCTTCGGCTGAATCTCGGTGCTGACCTGCTGATGCAATTGGAAGACCCGGGTCTTGGGGCTGCCGGTCAATCCGATTCCGGTGACCTTCACGCCCTCACCCACGACGGTGACCAGACCATCGGCTTCGACTTTATCCGCGTCGGGGTCGAAGCTCGCCGCGTCGGTGCTGAGCATGAAGTCGCCGTAGCGAATGACCGTGCCGCCGCTTAGTTGCGCGCGCTTGATATGGTTTCCATCCATGAACAGAAGCGCCTGCGGAGCAGTGACGTGAACTTCCTTGCCGTCACTCGAGGTCATCGCCAGGTTTGCTCCGCGCAGCTTCACCGCGGTGCGATCGGCGGAGTAGCTGGCGTCGGCGGCGGAGAGGACCCATTGCATCTCGCTGCCCTTCATCTGGGTCCAGTGGAAATTCTTCGCGTGGAGTAGCGAATCCGGGAGCACACTTGCGATTTTGGTAAGGGCCTGAGCGTCCTGGCGATGCCGTACCACGTAAATGGTGACAGCCAGAAGCACTGCGATCGCTACCGCTCCACACGCCGCCAGTGCCTTGGCGATAACCTTCAGGCTCATCGATCATTCCCGCAACATCAAAGGTATCAAGCAGGTTTTTTCAAGTAAACCGACGACCTCTTTGAATGCCGCTACGCCGCCGTTAGCAGCGTCTTGATATGTATCGCGCGAAGTGACCGGCCCTTGCGTCGTCAACCGCGCAAGGCGGCCCCGCGAGCGCATTCGTCGATTCGTTTCAGGTCGCCGAGCAACGCGGGGAGTTCGCTTAAGCGGTAGCTGTTGGGTCCGTCGGAGAGCGCCTGGTCGGGATTCTCGTGCACTTCCATGAAGATACCGTCGATTCCGACCGCCGTGGCTGCCCGTGCCAGCGGCGCCACGAACTCGCGCTGGCCGCCGGAGTTCTGGCCCCCCTCGCCGCCGCCCGGAAGCTGCGCGGAGTGGGTCGCGTCGAAGACGACCGGATATCCAAAGCTGCGCATGATCACGAGCGCGCGCAAATCGGTCACCAGGTTATTGTAGCCGAAGCTGAAACCGCGCTCGGTCAGAATCACGCGATGGTTGCCGGACTCGGTAACCTTCGCAAGAGCGGCGCGCATATCCCACGGCGCTAAAAACTGACCCTTCTTGATATTGACCGCGCATCCTGTGACAGCGGCGGCGTGGAGGAGATCGGTCTGACGCGAGAGCATCGCGGGGATTTGCAGAATATCGACGACTTCCGCCACGGGCTTCGCCTGCGCCGGCTCGTGGATGTCGGTGATTATTGCGACCCCGGTCTCACGCTTCACGCGCGAGAGAATTTCGAGTCCCGCGTCCAGGCCCGGGCCGCGAAAGGATTTGTGGCTGGTGCGATTGGCCTTGTCGAAGGAGGATTTAAATACGTATGGAAACCCGGCGCGCCGCGCGATTTCGGAAATTGCCATCGCGTGCCGGATGCACGACTCGGCGCTTTCGATCACGCAGGGTCCCGCAATCAAAACCAACGCGGAGCCGCCGAAAACAGCATCGCCCACTTTGACCGGCGTTATCTTCACGACGCTGATCTTAACTCCCTGACGGTCGCGCGCTTGCGTCCGCTCTGGGCGCGGTGCTGCACGGCGGCGCGAATCAGGCCGCGAAACAAAGGATGACAGTCAAGCGGCCGGGATTTGAGCTCCGGATGAAACTGGCATCCGAGAAACCACGGATGCCCCTTGAGCTCCATGATCTCGACGAGTTCTCCGCCGGGCGAGGTCCCAGTCGCTACCAGGCCCGCCTGTTCGAGCTGATCGCGATAGTTGTTGTTAACTTCATAGCGATGACGATGGCGCTCGGAGATCTTGCCGCGCCGGTAGAGCCCGTAGGCAAGCGAGTCTTGCTTGACTACGCACGGCCACGCGCCCAGACGCATCGTTCCGCCTTTTTTGTCGATCTCCTTCTGCGCGGCCATGATGTCGATCACGGCGTCGGGCGTGTCGCCCGCGATCTCGCGCGAGTTGGCGCGCTTGATTGCGAGCAGGTTGCGCGCCGCCTCGATCACCATCATGTGCAAGCCGTAGCAGATGCCCAGAATCGGCACCTGATTCTCACGCGCAAAGCGCACCGCGCGCATCTTGCCGTCGGTGCCGCGCGCGCCGAATCCGCCGGGGATAATAATCGCGTCGGCGCCGGAAAGCCGCTCCTCGGGGCTTTGCTTTTCGAGTTCTTCGGAATCGACGTAATCGATCGTGACCTTGGCTTCGTTGGCGATTGCGCCATGCGCGATCGCTTCGTGCAGGCTCTTGTAGGAATCGGCCAGATTGACGTACTTGCCGACGATCGCGACCGTCACCTGCGTCTTAGGGTTCTGCGCGGTCTTTACGATCCGCCGCCATTTGGAGAGATTCGGCGCGCCGGTCCAGATGTTGAGCTTCTCGCATACGCGCGCGTCGAAGCCCTCTTCGTGAAAACGAATCGGAACTTCGTAGATCGTCGTCGGCACGTCGGGCGCCGCGATCACGCATCCTTCCTCGACGTTACAGAAATGCGCGATCTTGGCCTTGACCTTCTTGTCAAGCGGCCGATCGCAGCGGCAGAGCAGAATATCGGGCTGAATCCCAAGTCCGGTCAACTCCTTCACGCTATGCTGCGTTGGCTTCGTTTTCAGCTCGCCGGCGGTCGGGATGTACGGGACGAGCGTCAGATGAACATAGAGCACGTTCTCGCGGCCGAGATCCCATCGGAATTCGCGCACCGCCTCCAGAAACGGCAAGCTCTCGATATCGCCGACGGTGCCGCCGATCTCGACGATGCATAAATCGGCGCCTTCCGAGGCGGCCAGGATGCGGCGCTTGATTTCGTCGGTGATATGCGGAATCACCTGCACGGTCGCGCCCAGATAATCGCCGTGGCGCTCTTTCTGGATAACGGTGTCGTAGATCTGGCCGGTGGTGCAGTTGTTGCGCCGACTCATCGTGGTCTGGACGAAGCGCTCATAGTGGCCGAGATCGAGATCGGTCTCGGCGCCATCGTCGGTCACGAACACCTCGCCGTGCTGGGTCGGGCTCATCGTGCCGGGATCGACGTTGATGTACGGATCCATCTTGAGCAGCGTGACTTTTAGGCCGCGCGCTTCGAGCAACGCGCCCAAAGACGAGGCGGCGAGTCCTTTGCCCAGTCCCGAGATTACGCCGCCGGTGACAAAAATAAATTTGGTTTTGCCGCGTTCCACCTTGCCCTCCCCTACTTCCCCCGTGATGACGATGCAAAAGCCCGGGCCTGCGCAAGGTCCTCGGCTGTGTCCACTTCAAGCGACGGCGCCACGGAAGCAACCACCCGAATCGCGTATCCGTTTTCGAGCGCGCGCAACTGCTCGAGCTTTTCGATCTGTTCCAGAACCCCTTGCGGCATCGAGGCGAATTTCATCAGGAAGCCGCGCCGGTATGCGTACACGCCGATATGGCGCCGGGCGACGCTGGGTATCACGTCGCCGGTATCGGCGGGATCCCGGCGATAGGGAATCGACGCGCGCGAAAAATACAAGGCGTCGCCGTTAGCCGCGCACACCACTTTAACCACGTTTGGATTGTTCCATTCGTGCGCCCCCACGATCGGCGTCGCCAGCGTCGCCATCGCAAGCGAGGCGTCGGCGCGCATCGGCGCCGCCAGCGCGTCGAGATCGGCGGGACTGATAAACGGCAGATCGCCCTGCACGTTGAGATAGATTTCCGCTTCAACTTTCGCGGCGACTTCCGCGATTCGATCGGTGCCGCTCGGATGCGCGGGCGAAGTCATGATCGCGTCGCCGCCCGCGGCGCGCACCGCGGCCGCAATTCGCTAGTCGTCGGTCGCGACAATCGCGCGCGCGATCTGCCGCGCCATCGCGGCTTGCCGCCATACGCGGACGATCATCGGCACTGAGTCGATCTCCGCCAACGCCTTAGCGGGCAGGCGCGTCGATGCGTAACGCGCCGGGATAACGGCGATTACCGAGGCGTCGTGCAGGTGAATACTCCGATGTAAGGAATTAAACGGTGCACGATCAAAGTTATCTGTCGCGCAGGGTGCGTGTCAATTTCGCACGCCGCAATTTCCCACAACCACGCGCATCTTTGCCCTCACAATCGCTTCTATAGTTCAGTGGCGCGGGCTCCCGTGCCCGCGATTGCCCTGCGGGACTATTCAGTATCGTAAGGTGTTAAAGCCCGCGGTCACGACAAGCGTGTACTACCGCATGGAACGCAGACAGCCAGCGGCAATGGCTGGCTGGAACGAGACTGTCGATAATCCTCGACGCGGTCTCGAGAGAATAAGTATCTCGGGGTTGGCGGTTCCACTGGGGTCGTCATTTCGAGCCCTGGGCGAGAAATCCCGATGCGTCCATACTGGGCGCCAACGCCACATGCAGTAGCCATCCGCTCAGGATTTCTCCCTGCGGTCGAAATGACGGCGGCAAGTCTCAGTGGATCCGCAGAGAATCGAGTCGCGTAGATCCTTAGCCCGCAGCTCGGAATGACGGCGCTTTAAGAGAAAATCGACAGCCTCGGAACGCCCGCCCCATTGGCGATGCCTGATATAGGCCGGTCTACTTGCCGCGGATTCGGGTGCGGCGCATCTTGCGCAGACGCGACTTGGCCTGGACCGGATTGGTGCGCCGCTTGCGGGCGAGTTTGCGATTGCGGCGATTACGCGTTCGGGAAGCTACTTTCATTGCGACTCCTGGGCTCCAGCCGACCCATTGTATGCGGTCGGGCGAGGCGGATTCCAGCCGTCTGAGTCCGGCACTGCCAGGGCCGAGCCCACCGCGACCGGGCTTATCGCCTCGATCTCCGAAATCTCTTCGCCGCGGTCCCGCGCAACTACCCGTCCCAGGGTCTGGCCGCTGGTTATCCGGCCGCTCACCGCGCCGGGCACCTGATAGGTGAGCTTGAGCGATCCGACCTCGCCTTTGGGCAGCACGACCTTCAAATCGCTTCCGGCGACGGGCTGAATAAATTTTCCGGTCTCGACCTGCACCTGAACCGGCAGACTTTGACCTGATTTCAGCAGCGACACCGCGGTATAATGATCGAAGCCCCAATCGAGCAGCTTTGCCGCCTGCGCGAAGCGTTGCTGATTGGACGGTGCGCCCAGCACGACCGCGATCAGGCGTAGATCGCCGCGTTTGGCGGTCGCGGTCACGTTGAAGCCCGCCTGAAAAGTGAATCCGGTCTTGAGCCCGTCGCATCCTTCGAAATGTCCGATCAGATGATTGGTGTTGTGCAAGATGGCGACACCGCCGTCGAATTCTGTTTGCTCGAGGCTCGACCACCGCAGAAGATCGGTCGTTAGAATAAGCTCGCGGGCGACCCGCGCCAAATCGCGCGCGGTGGTGCGATCCACATCGTGCGCCGGACGCGGAGGCAAGCCGTCAACGGTGTGGTATTCGGTATGATCCATCCCGAGGCTCTTGGAGCGCGCATTCATCATTCGAACCGTCGCTTCGACCGAGCCGCCGATTTTTTCCGCGACCGCCACGGCCGCATCATTGGCCGACTTGATCAGCGCCGCCTTCATCAGTTCGCCCAGCGGATAGACTTGACCCTCGATCAAACCCAGCCGCGAACCCATCGTATGCGCCGAGCGTTCGGAGATTCGCACCGGATCAGTCAGATGAACGCGGCCAGCCTTGATCTGATCCTCGGCAACCAGCAAGAGCATCATCTTGGCCATCGAGGCGGGCGGCCATTCCATGTCAACATTCTGCGCATAAAGGATCTTGCCGCTGTCGGCGTCCTCTAACAGCGCACCCTTGTAGGGCTCGACCGGGGCGCGCGATGTCCTGCCGGCCCGGTGAGGATTAGTGACCGCGTGCACATGATGATGCCGCACCGAAGCCCACGCCGATCCGGCCGATACGACCGCGAGAGCCACCATGCAAGCGGCGGCGGCCGCTACGCGAAAAGTTTTCTTCCACCCATCCAATTCCACCACCTGCCTCTTTCTTCGCATGTTCGCCGGCCGCTATTTCGATGTGGCGCGCGAGCTAGCGCTCGCCGACAAAACCGTCGTGCGCCGAGGTGTCGCGAAGGTCACCGCTCTCGACTCGTTCCAGGATGTTCAGGTTTGCGCGTGCGGGCGCGTAATCCGGATTAGCCTGCACGATCTCCTGCCATTCCTGGCTGGCGCGCATATATTTGCCCTCCTCAGCGTAAATCGCACCCAGCGTGTTGTGCGCATCCACCTGGTCGGGATCGATTTCGAGCGAGAGCAACATCTGCTGTTCCGCCGCCCCGAGCATACCGCGCTTCTCGTAAGCGAGTCCTAGATTGAAATGCGCCTCGGCATGATCCGGTCCGAGCAACGTCGCCAAGGTCAGCACCTCGGTCGCGTCGCGCAATTGCCCCGTCTCCAGATAGAGCAGGCCGAGGTTCAGGAACAACTGCCAGTCATCGAGCCCGAGGCTGATCGCCTTCTGATATTCGCTCAGCTCGAGCTGATGCTGTCCCATCACCCCGTAGGCAAACCCCAGATGATAATGCGCAAGCGCGTTGCCGGGCTGCTCCTGAATGACGGCCCGATGACGGCGAATCGCCTCCGGATAGTCTTCCATGCCGAGAAAATAATCGGCGAGCGGATCGCAGACCTGCGCGTCCGATGCGTTAGGAGAGAGCTGTGAAATGCTCGCGCAGACGGTCGTTCGCGACTGGAAAACCAGCGCGATCAGCACGACAAGAATCAAAGCCAAGCCGCGGCGATTTGACAACACTCAAGCGCCTGCTCCCGTGTGATCCAGGCGTACGAACGAATTTAGCAGGAATATTGATCCAATAAAAAGCCAACGGCGATTTTGAGTCGCTGACGGGCTCGCCGCGCGCTCTCGAAGCCATCGATCCGGCGGCCCGGGAGAACCCGCGAAGAACAGTGCAAGAAAGATCACCGGAGGACGGTTAGGACATCCTCCGGTGGTTTGCGATCAGTCGTATTCGAGCAACTTCCGTATGCGAGCATACCTCCGTACGCGAATTATTTCGCCGCGGGGCTGGCCTCGGCCGAAGGAGCGCCCGCCCCGGACTCCGAGCTGGCGGCCGCGACGCTCTTCGACGACTTGTGATGATGGCGATGATGATGATGCTCGGTCGCCGTGGCCGGACTTGCTTCCGCCGCCGGCGCTGACACATCCGCTCCGCCCGAGGGAGGCGGGGTCGCCGATTCCTGAGCAAAGGCAGGTACCGCCATCGCGGCAGCAAATACAGCGGCAGAAAGAATCGAAAGGGTGCGCTTCATATTAGTGTGGTCTCCTTGAACCTTGGCGGCCCGTTATTGGGCGACCATTGGCATATAGCCACTGCCGTGCCACCGGTGCAATGGGGGTAAACACTTGATATCTGTGCCGATTTCCGGAAGCACCCGAGTTGGGTTCGACGAATCGGTCTATCGGGATATCCGCTTTAAGGTCATCGTCGGGAAATTAAGCTGAACGCGGCGAACGACGCCGTTCGGCGCGAAGCTCCGCATATAAGATGAACAATTCCTTAAACGCGCGTATCACTACCGGCAGACTCGCCCCGCTCTGCTCGCCCGCGGTACGGGGCAAATGCCGCACGTCGACCTCTTTGATCCGCGCGCCACGCCCCATCAGACGCGCCATCAGCTCGGTCGAGATCATCGCGCCATGCGCGCGCAGTTCCATCCCGTCCAGGAACTCGCGCTTGAACATCTTAAAGCCGCAATCGATATCGCTGATCGTCACGCCCAAGACCACGCGGACGAGGATCGTCCATGCATTGCCGTTGAGCCTGCGGATTAGATGGTCTGCGCGATGGACTCGGCGGCCGACGACCACGTCGAACTCGGGCATAAACACCGCCAGCTTTTCGACGTCTTTAGGATCGAATTGCCCGTCGCCGTCCGAAAGCATCACATAGGGCATCGCGGCTGCTCGGATTCCCGAGATGACCGCGCCGCCATAACCGCGGTTGACCTCGTGATTGACGACCTTGACGCGCGGATTTTCTGCCGCGAGCCGCCCCGCTATTTCACCGGTGCGATCGCGGCTGCCGTCGTTGACGACGATCACCTCGTAGTCATCGGCGACGTTCGGCAGCTCGGCCAGATAGCCGCCGACCACGCGTTCAATGTTCGCTTCCTCGTTATGCGAGGGCAGGAAAATGCTCAGACCGGGTAGTCGTGCGGAGGTTGCCACGGGCGATTTTCAGCGGGCGCGAAGTCGCGGCGCCCGAAATCGCGGCGTCCAATGACGGTCAGTCGCCGATTTCACGATACCCGCCCCGGAAGAAGATCAGCGGTTTCGCCTCGTGCGTCTCGGCCTGCTCGATCTCGCCCAGATAGACCGTATGGTCGCCGGCATCCAGGCAGGCCGAGAGCCTGCATTCGAGATAGGCGACAGCGCCGTCCAGAATCGGAGCGCCGTTCGCGCCGATATGGTAGCTGACGCCCTCGAACTTATTGCCGCCGCTGACCGCGAATTTCCGCGATAGCGTCTCCTGATCCGCCGCGAGGATATTGACCGTGAAGATCCTCGTCTCCTCGAAGCACGGATAGCTGTCGGATTTTTTGTCCACGCATACCAGCAGAAGCGGCGGCACCAGCGAGACTGACGAGAATGCGTTGGCGGTCAGGCCATGCATCTCTCCGGACGCGCGCAGCGAGGTAATAACGGTAACGCCGGTGGCGAAATGCCCCATCACGCGGCGCAATTCATTCTTTTCGATCGGCATCGCAAAGACTCTCCGCGCGCGGATGCTATCAGACGATTTCCAAGCCCGTCAATTTAGCGCGCTAGCAGGTTCGTTGCGAAAGAATTCGAGATTCCTCGCGCGGCAGCCACGCGCGAGCGGCACACGCACGGGAATGACAAGCCAAAATCGTACCGGGGTTTGCTTTATGACCTCACTGCCAGCCACGGCGATCGCGCGCTACGAGATGCTTGCCGCCGACATAGACGTAATCAAGATCGAGCGAGGTCAGTGGGCGATCGCCTGTCCTGATTCGCACTCCGAGCGGCTCCGCGATGTGCAGCGTATGGTCTCCTGCTGCGACGCTTTGGACGACTCGCGCTTCGAGCGCGATCGCCGCGAGCGCAAGCCACGGCACCCCGAGCTTGGGCGAGAGCACGAAATCCAGCTCATCGAGATTGTCGGGTCGGCGCGATTGCGCGGAGTAGAAGTAATCCTCGAGCGCACGGCCGCGCACTCCGACGACGTTCAGGCCGAACGATCCGCTGCGCGAAATCATTCCGTCGGTGAAGTGATTGCTATCCACCGACGCCATCAGGAACGGCGGCTCGCCCGAGACCTGGGTCACCCACGACGAGGACATCCCATGGCAGCGCGCGCCTTCCGCCACGGTCAGCACGTAGATCCCGGTCGTCAGCGCCGCCATCGCGCGCGCAAGCTTGGTCTCCATCGTGTATTGTCTCCTTTCGTCGAGTGGCCGCGGGAAACGGCGGCGTCAGATATAATTGACCGGGCATGGTGGCGTTTTCAAAATGGATTTAGCGAAGATGCAGGGGCGGATTGATTTGCGCGTGAATCGAATCGTCTCACGAATGGGCGCGGGTGCGCTCGCAGAAATCGCGATGTTCATCCTCGCAGTCGCCGCGACCGTCGTGATATTTCCGGCAATAGCGTCTGCTCAACAATCTTTGCAATCGCCCGGCCCGGCCGCTATCGTCACGCCAGCGGCGCCGCCATCCGCAGTCGCCTCTCCGGAACCCTCGCCCGGTGCCGAAGAATCCCCCGCTATCGCTCCTGGATGGGCTCCGCAACCCGGAACTGCCGCCTATGACGCGGCGCAAGCCGAAGCGGCACCAAGCTCCAGTCAGTCGCCTGCGGCGAATCCCTCGACGGCGGCGTGCTGCCCCGCGTTGGACCATCATGGGTCGCCCGGACAACTGACCGCGGGCGAACGTGACTACTATCACACCCGCGACGGATCGTATTTGGATTCGGCCAGTTGGGCGGTGATGGCCTTCAAATCGCGCCACGAACTTGGCGTGTATTACAAAGGCCGCATATTCAACATTTACCACGCCGTGTTCGGCCGTTCCCACGAGCACGGCACGAAACTCTACGAAGGCGATCGGCGCACGCCCGAGGGCGTTTACATCCTGAGCGGGAAGCATCCGAGTGCGCGCTGGCACTGGTTTCTGACGCTGGACTATCCCAACGCGATCGATCGATTAAGATACGCGGCGCTGCGCGTCGATGACGTGGCTCCGGCGGGACGCGACGGCCGGGTGGTCGGCGAGGGCGGATCGATCGGAATCCACGGCACCGATGTGCCACTGCTCAATGCGGGCAATATCAACTGGACCACGGGATGCATCTCGGTCGACAACCGCGATGTGGCGCAACTTCATCGCCTGTTGCCGATCGGTACGGTTGTTATAATCAAGCCGTAAGATCCGCGAACTGCGGATTTGCGATCAGGATCAGCGAATGGAAAAAACTGCGGGTGTCTATCGGTTCGGCAATCTTGAAAGCGTGATTTTTGGCCCCGGCAAAGTCGCAGCTCTCGGCGAAGAGCTCTCGCGCCGGGGCGCGCAGCGCGCACTTATCGTTACGGGCAAGACTCTCGGCGCCTCGCGCCTGCTCGAGACCGTCAAACGGGCCGCAGGGCCCGCGCTGGCGGGGGTCTTCACCGGAGCGGTTCAGCATGTGCCGTCCAAAACGATCGACGCGTTGATGGCCGACGCGCTTCGCATGGACGCCGACGCCTTCGTCACCTTCGGCGGCGGAAGTCCGATCGATACGGCAAAGGTCGCGGGCGTGCGGCTTCTGCAAAGCAGTCCCGCACGCGAGACGATTCATATTGCTATTCCGACCACGCTGTCGGCGGCCGAATTCACACCGTTCGGGGGAATGACGATCGAAGCGACTCGCCACAAGGGAGGAGCCGGAGAGCCGCGCGTTCAGCCGCGAGCCGTCATCCTCGATCCTGAGCTGACCAACGAGACGCCCGCATGGCTGTGGGCTTCGACCGGGATGCGCGCGCTCGACCACGCGGTAGAGTCATCGTACTCGATGCGTCATCAGATTGTGACCGACGCGCTGTGCGCGCGGGCGATCGCGGTGCTCGTCGAGCATCTGCGACCCTCAATGGCGACCTCGGGCGCCGAGCAGATCGAGCATCGGATGCAGTGTCAGCTCGCGGCGTGGCTGTCGATTTTCGGAATGATGAATACGCGCGCGGGAATTTCTCACGCACTCGGCCATCAGATCGGTCCCTACTGGAACGTGCCGCACGGCTATACGTCGTGCATCACGTTGCCGCACGTAATGCGATTCATGGCGGGCATCGCGCCGGAGCGGTTCGGCCCGATCGCGCAAGGTTTCGGCTTGCGCTTCGACGCGGCCAACCCGCGCGCGGGCGCGCTCGAATGCGCTGAGCGCACGGCGCAATTCATCAAACAATTCGAGGTGCCGACGCGCTTGCGCGATGTCGGCGTTGCACGCGAAGAGCTCAGCAGGATAGCGTCAACCGTGCTGAAGGAGATCGCGGCCGGAAATGTGGTTGGACGCGAAGTGACCGAGCGCGACTTGATAGCGCTGCTCGATGCCGCGTACTGAGCAGGCCGGTTTGCCGCGGGGTGGGAAAGTCTGATGGTGATGGGAAGGTTTGAGCGCGGCATACTGGGACTGATGGTTACGATACTGCTGGCTGGATGCGAGGGGTTGTCATCGGAGCCGGGCGATATCGTTACCGGCGGGCCTTTTCCAATAATCGAGCGGCGAGCCTATCAGGCGGACGCGCCAGCGACGTTGCTGACGCTCGCCGACTCGGGCGCCGGAGCCGACGAGCGCGGAACGGTCCGCGGAGTCATCCACGGATGGCCCTTCGCGCACGCGGACCCGGGCGGTGACTTCGGCGAAGGGCTGTTCACGTATCAAATCGATTTTGTCGTGACTGCGCGCGCGGCGAATGGCGCAAAGCTGCCGACGCGGGCGCGTGGCACACGCACGGTTTATTTCCATCCGGATCGCGCGCCGATTTCATTTGGCCAAGCGGCCGCATTTTCGTCGGGCCAGCCGATCATCACTGATTCGGTCGAGCTGGCGTTCTCGTTCGATTCCGCCGACAACTTGCTGCGGGTCACATCCGTGATGCATCAAACTGGCGCGAGAACCTTCAATTGGAATGATCAATCGGTGACGCCACCGGACAGCGGCCCGCAAACCGCCGAAGCCTCAGGAGCCTATTCGGCGCAACTCGGCGGCTACGTCTTCACATCGGAGATGTAACCGCTCCTGCCAACCCCAATAAGTTGTAATCCCGCGCCCGGCGAAGGATCCGCGCGAAACGATTATCCGCGGATACACTGAGCCTTGCCGTTCGTCATTTCGAGCCTTAGGTGAGAAATCCCGGGCGGAGAGCTGCTGCATGCGGCTGCGGCGGTGAGCATGGGTGCCTCGGGATTTCTCGCCTAAGGCTCGAAATGACGACTGCGGGGGACCGTCGCCGCCGAGGTATTTATCCCCTCGAGGCCGTCGAGGATTATCGAGTCTCCAAAATCAGTCGGGTGGACGGCGGCACCGAATATGAGCGTTGCTGAGACTTGCGTCCGTGAGAGGGCGTGAAGATCGATCTCTCGCGGGGATTGTTTTACGGGCCGGTCGGGGAGCCGCCGACGGCGTTTGGAGCCTGGGTTCGGCTGCTCCAAGTCTCGGTGGGCGGCGGATTATCTTGCGGCTCGACGGCGGGACCGTCAGCGGAAACGTCGCCACCGCCCGGAATCGGCACGATGACGCTGGAGCCATCACCACCCGGATCCGCGTCTGGCGCCTGGCCGGACATATCGGGCTGCGACGCGCCGTTGTCGGGTCCATAGGCTGCAGCATCCGGCATCGTAGAGGCATCGTACTGAGCGAGCGCCGGAATCGCGGTGACTGCCAGCGCGATCGCCGAGATCAGTCCCAAGCTCGCCGCCACTAATTTCCATGAATGCATAGGGTCGTCCTGTCGATTCCAAGTTTGGCACGCGGACATCCTTATGTCATCGATCTCGACGGGCGCGATTTCGCCGGCGTGGGTGGACGGATAGCCTCGGGCGGGTTAAACGCGCTACTCAATAGAAGGATTTTGGAGAGGATTTTAGAAATAGATTTCGGACTGGGTCTGGTAAGCGAATTTCCCGTCAAGGAGCATCAGCGATGAACGCGGAGCAGAACAAGGAACTCGTCAAGCAGACTTGGGCGGACTTCGGCAAGGGCAATATCAAGGCCGCCTTTGCGAACATGGCCGACAACGTCAGTTGGCTGGTCCCGGGGAATATGCCGGGAACTTCCGGGGTCAAAAAAGGCAAGGACGAGATCTTGAAATTCATGTCGGGGATCGGCGGAGTCTTCCCAGAGGGCTTGAAGAGCGAGTTTAGGAAGGTCCATTGCGACGGCGATACGGTTATCGTCGAGATGACGAATCGCGGCAAGGCGCACAACGGAAAGAACTACGAAAACGAATACTGCTTCATTTTCGAGATCGAAGAGGGAAAGATTCGCCGCATCCGCGAGTATGTCGATACGCAGAAGTTCATAGACACGGTGATGAAATAGCCGCCGCTCGATGGATGAAATCCCGAGGTCGTATTGACTTTGATATCGCGCGAGGTAGCTTTCTTGGATGATTTCCCGGCTCGCCGGAGATCGACTTTATTCGATGCCGGAACTCGCGCCGGCTGGTGATCGATACGGCCTCGCAACCGCCACAACGCAAAGGAATTGAGCTCCTCCCATGGAGTGTGCTTACGCCGGGCCAGAAAGCCGGGCGCGGCGCGATGATCGCGGTGATTGTGATCGTCGTACTGGCAGCGCTACGCGGGGTGTTCGGGATGTTCTCGCACGGCGGCGGATCGTCGCCATCGGGAACGGGCCAGCCTGAAGCGGCGCTGAGTCAGGGCGATCGCAATGACGGGATGCAGTCGCTATGCCGCGTGTTTCAGATTTACGGCATTCCGAAGTCTGATTCCGACGCCGACGCGGCGGCGAAAAACGCCGCCGAACTGTTCAAGCTGGCAGGCAATCAGTCGCCCGTACGCAGCGCGGTGATACTCAATCGAATCGCGCACGAGTTCAGCGCCAAGAAATTAACCGCCGGCGATTGCGCAGCCGCCGGGCAACCGGTTCAAGCGGTCTCGACCGACGAAAGCTCCGGTCCCGCGCCCGGAGTTACCGGCGGATCGTCTCGCGCGATGCCGTAGCGCGGCGCCCGATCACTCAGCGGACCGCCGTCTCATAAATGAATAAACGATCGCGCCTGCGATCACGATTCCGAGCCCGGGCCACGTAAATCGTGGCTTGACCGCGAGAAGATCCAGCATCAGCGCCACGGCCGCTGCGATGTAGGCGGCAGGAACGATCGGATATCCCCACGCGCGATAGGGCCGGGGCGCGTCGGGGCGCGTCCTGCGCAGCACGAAGACGGCTGCGACAGTCAGCACATAAAACAGGAGCTGCGCGAAAATCACGTAGTCGAGAAGATCCGAGTAGGTGCCGCTCAGCGTCAGAACCGCGGCCCAGAGCGCCTGAATAACGAGCGCGAAGGCGGGAACGCGATTGCGATTCAGCCGCCGTGCCGCCGCGAAAAATACGCCGTCGTTTGCCATCGCATAGATCACGCGAGCGCCCGTCAGGATAAGGCCATTGGCACATCCAAACGCCGAAATCATCACGAGGATTGCGGTCAGCGTCGCACCGGCGCGGCCCCAGACCACTTCCATCGCGGCAGATGCGACCCGGTCGTTACTCGCGTGCGAGATTCCGCGCGCGATTGCGGTCGAGGCTCCCGCGATTCCGGCGGCTGGCAGCTCGCACAGGTAGGCGATGTTCGTCAGCACGTAGAGCACGATCACGACGCCGGTGCCGAGCGCGAGTGCGAGCGGCAAATCGCGCCGGGGGTTCTTAACCTCCGCGGCGGTAAACGTGACCGAGGCCCACGCGTCGGCGGAAAACAGGCTCCCGACCATCGCGGCTCCGAACGCCGCCAGCAATCCCGCGTGCAACGTCCCGGACGAAAGGAACGCGTGCGCACTGCCGAAGTTCGCGTGCACCGCAACCGCATTTGGGAACAGCACGCAACCGACCACGACGATCAGCAACAGCGACAGGATCTTCGCAGTCGTGAAAAGGTTCTGCACCATCCGGCCGAGATCGAGCCCGCGCAGATTCGCCGCGGTGAGTAGCGCGATCACCGCGATTGCGCCAAGCCGTTCGCCCGAGATTCCAAAGCCGCCCGCGCCGAGCCACAATTCCGAGCCCAGCGCGGGCCACATCACGCCCGCGAAGCGCGCAAACGCGACTGCGACTGCGGCGATGGTGCCAGTCTGGATTACCAGCAGCAGAGTCCATCCGAACAGGAAGGCCCAAAGCTGGCCGTACGCCTCGCGCAGATAGACGTACTGGCCTCCCGCCTGCGGCATCATCGCAGCCAGCTCACCGTAAGCAAGCGCGCCCGCGATCGTCATCAGGCCGGCGACGATCCACGCCGCAAGCATCGCGGCCGGTGACCCGACCTGACGAACGATATCGGCCGAGACTATGAAGATCCCGGACCCGATCATCGAGCCGGCCACGATTGTCGCCGAATCGAACAGTGACAGGCCGGCTTTCAGGTGCTTTGATTCGGATTGGAGAGCGTCAGGCACTGCGGCTTGCATAGCAGATGAATCGTAACAGCCCGCGAAAATCGACGCGCCAGAGGCGAGCGCGCCCCGATGGTGGCGCGGGCGCAGGGCGATTTAGATCCGCCCGCGACCGAACATCAGGCAAGAGCATCCGCGCGGGTCAGAGACGATAGGTCCTCGCCCAAGGGATACTATCGATGGATTGTGGGCCGCGCGCCGACCGGATGATCGG